>JAZRDO010000038.1:0-55854 GCA_045660325.1 Eubacteriales bacterium | reverse complement strand
CAGGCGTTATCCTTTCCGCACACACATCTCTTTGCGTTGCACCCATTCTTGAGTACGGCACAGAGGATCAGAGAAAGAAGTATCTTCCCGACCTTGCAACAGGTAGAAAGATCGGCGCGTTCGGTCTTACAGAGCCCAACGCGGGTACTGATGCTGCAAACCAGCAGACAGTTGCAGTTGAAATGGAAGACCACTATCTTCTCAACGGAAGCAAGATCTTTATCACAAATGCAGGCTATGCTTCCACATACATAATCATCGCTATCACAGGCAAGACACCCAAGGGACCCGAAATGAGTGCTTTTATCGTTGAAAAGGCATTTGAGGGATTCTCCGTTGGTAAGAAGGAGAAGAAGATGGGTATCCGCGGCTCCGCAACCTGTGAGCTCATTTTCGAGAACGTTAAGGTTCCGAAGGAAAATCTTCTCGGTAAGAGAGGCGATGGCTTTAAGATCGCTATGAAGACACTTGACGGCGGTAGAATCGGTATCGCGGCTCAGGCTCTCGGTATTGCTGAGGGCGCACTCGAAGCTACTATCGCTTACGTTAAGTCCAGAAAGCAGTTCGGCAGAAGCATCGCTCAGTTCCAGAATACACAGTTCGTGCTTGCTGATATGGCTACAAAGATCGCGGCTGCTAAGTGTCTTGTTGAGGTTGCTACAAATGCTAAGCAGAACAAGCTCCCCACAGTTTCCGTAAACGCGGCTCAGGCAAAGCTCTTTGCGGCTGAAACAGCTATGGAGGTTACTACAAAGTGTGTTCAGCTCCACGGTGGCTACGGTTACACGAGAGAGTATCCCGTTGAGAGAATGATGCGCGACGCGAAGATCACAGAGATCTACGAAGGAACAAGCGAGGTTCAGAGAATGGTAATCTCGGGCGCACTCTTAAAGAAGTGAGGTTAGAATAATGAAAATTATCGTATGTATTAAGCAGGTTCCTAATACGACCGAAATCAAAATAGATCCCGTAACAAATACGCTCAAGCGCGACGGCGTTCCGAGTATCATCAACCCCGATGATAAGACGGCAATTGAGGCGGCGCTTCAGTTAAAGGAAAAGTGCGGCGCAACTGTTACAGTGCTTACAATGGGTCCCGCGCAGGCTGAAAAGGCTCTCCGCGAGGCGCTCGCAATGGGTGCTGACGAGGCGTACCTCCTTACTGACAGAGCGTTTGCGGGAAGTGATACACTTGCAACGTCTACGATCATCGCGGCGGCAGTAAAGAAGCTCGAGCCCGATATCGTATTCTGTGGCCGTCAGGCAATCGACGGCGATACGGCTCAGGTTGGTCCTCAGATCGCCGAGCATCTTGACGTTCCTCAGATCACTTATGCTGCGGCTATCGATTACGACGCCGCTCGTGAGGTGCTTATCGTAAAGCGTCAGTTTGAGGACAGATATCAGACACTTGAAGTGAAGGGCAAGTGCCTCGTTACCGTGCTCTCCACTCTTGACAAGCCCAGATACATGAACGTTTGGGATATAGTTGATCAGGACAAGAAGGAAATAGGTATTATAACCTATGCCGATCTTGCCGAAAATCTCAATCTTGCCGACATCGGTCTTAAGGGCTCTCCTACAAAGGTTAAGTCCACAGCGACCAAGCAGTTCGATAAGACGATCGAAACTCTTGAGCTTGATCCCGAGACCGCGGCTAAGACAATCGTTGACGCTCTCAAATCGCGTCATCTTATTTAAGGAGGTGCTACTATGACAAAGAATATTTGGGTATTCTGTGAGCAGAGAGACGGCGTTCTTCAGCCTGTTGCTCTTGAGCTTCTCGGCGTAGCGCGTGAGCTTGCTTCCAAAACAGGCGAAAAGGTTTGCGCGGCACTTCTTGGATATAATGTAAAGGATGAGGCAAATACTTTAATAGCGTACGGTGCGGATGAGGTTCACGTTGTTGACGACGAGTGCCTTGATAAGTTCGTTACCGAGCCTTACGCTCAGGCAATTACGGCAGTTGCGAAAAAGTATGAGCCCAACGTAATTCTCTTCGGCGCGACAAGCATCGGCCGTGACCTCGCTCCCAGACTTTCCGCAAGACTTAAGACAGGTCTTACGGCGGACTGCACGAAGCTTGAAATGGACGAGGAGGGTAACCTCTATATGACCCGTCCCGCATTCGGCGGTAACCTCTTTGCAACTATCATTTGCCCCGACCACCGTCCTCAGATGTCAACGGTTCGTCCCGGTGTTATGAAGAAGCTTGAGAGAGACGACGAAAGAGCAGGCGAGATCGTTATCGACGAGATCGACTTTGATAAGAGTAAGTTTGCGGTAACAGTGGTTGAAGAGGTAAGATCTATTCAGTGCGCTGTAAATATTGAGGACGCAAAGCTTCTTGTTTCCTGCGGTAGAGGTGTTAAGGACGTCGCTCCCGCATATAGGCTCGCAGAAAAGCTTGGCGGCTCCGTTGCTGCATCCCGTGCGCTTGTTGACGCAGGTATAATCGACCACTGCTCACAGGTTGGTCAGACAGGTAAGACAGTTCGTCCCGAGGCGTACCTCGCATTCGGTATCAGCGGTGCTATTCAGCACTTGGCAGGTATGGAAGAATCCGAGTACATCGTAGCGGTTAATACTGATAAGAATGCTCCTATTTTCAAGGTTGCAAATCTCGGTATCGTTGCAGATGCGGGCGCTGTTATGAAGAATATCGAAAAATTACTTTGATAAAGCTACAATTAATTATATAAAGGAGTCAAGAAATGAAAAAGGTATATTTGGTGAGCGCGAAGCGAAGCGCGATCGGCAGTATGCTCGGATCCTTAAAGGATTTTCCCCCCGCAGCTCTCGGCTCAAAGGTTCTCGCGGCCGCATTGAGTGAGGGTGGAGTTTCTCCCGAATGGCTCGACGAGGTTATTGTCGGAAATGTTCTCCCCGCAGGCGCAAAGCAGGGACCTGGTAGACAGGTCGCTATTGGCGCAGGCGTTCCAATTGAAATTCCTGCATATTCCATTAATATGGTGTGCGGAAGCGGTATGAAGGCAGTTATGAACGGTGTTCTCTCCATTAAGGCGGGAGCTGCTGACCTTGTTGCCGCAGGTGGCACTGAAGTTATGAGCGGTGCGCCTTATCTCGTTCCCGGTAAAACACGCTGGGGCGCAAAAATGGGCGATATGAAGCTTATCGACCATATGATCTACGACTCTCTTACGGATGCTTACAGCGGTCAGCACATGGGTATCACGGCAGAGAATATCGTAGAAAAATTCGGTCTTACCCGTGAGGCTCAGGATAGATTCGCGATCAATTCTCAGACAAAGGCTATTGCGGCACAGGACGCAGGCAAGTTCAAGGATGAGATCGTTCCGATCACGGTTAAGCAGGGTAAGAAGGAATTCGTATTTGAAAACGACGAATATATCAATCGCACAACAACGTTTGAAAAGCTTTCCACTCTTCGTCCCGCATTTAAGCCGGACGGCAGCGTAACCGCAGGTAACGCTTCGGGCATCAACGACGGCGCAAGCTTCGTTATCCTCGCAAGTGAAGAGGCGGTAGAGAAGTACAACCTCACTCCTATGGCAGAGATCGTAGGAATCGGTCAGGGCGGTGTTGATCCTCAGGTTATGGGCCTTGGCCCCGTTCCCGCGGTAAGAAATGCGCTCAAGAATGCAGGCATGAAGCTTACTGAGATCGAGCTTCTTGAACTCAATGAGGCATTCGCGGCTCAGTCTCTCGGCGTAGTTAAGCTTCTTTCCGAGGAGCACGGTGAGAGTGAAGAAGCGATCCTTGAAAGATGCAACGTAAACGGCGGCGCGATCGCTCTCGGTCACCCCGTAGGCGCATCGGGTAACAGAATTATCGTAACACTTGCTCACGAGCTTAAGAGAAGCGGCAAGACTTACGGTCTTGCATCCCTCTGTATTGGCGGCGGTATGGGCACGGCGGTTATTCTTAAAAATTTAAAATAACTAAAAGGAAGGTATTATTATGAGATTACAGGATAAAGTAGCAATTATCACAGGCGGCGCTAAGGGTCTTGGCGGTGAAATGGCTCAGACATTTGCAAGAGAAGGTGCTAAGGTTATCGCAGTCGATATGATGCCCCTCACTTATGAATGCGAAAACGTTGAATACTATCAGCTTAACGTAACAGATGCTGCGGCTTGTCTTTCTCTCTTTGAATATGCAAAGGAAAAGTACGGCAGAATCGACATTCTCGTTAACAATGCGGGTATTACACGCGACGCTATGACAAGAAAGATGACTGATGATCAGTGGGATCTCGTTATTGATATCAACCTTAAGGGTGTATTCAACCTTACACGCTATATCGGTCCTCACATGGAAGAGATCGGTGGCGGTAGCATCATTAATATTTCCTCCGTTGTTGGCGAATACGGCAATATCGGTCAGGCTAACTACGCCGCATCCAAGGCGGGTGTTATCGGTCTTACAAAGACATGGGCGAAGGAATTTGCAAGAAAGGGCGTTCCCGTAAGAGTAAATGCAATCGCTCCCGGTTACATTATGACAGATATGATGAAGACAGTTCCCGAGGATCTCTTGAAGAAGTTCGCAGGACTTACAATGCTCGGCAGACTTGGTCAGCCCGAGGAGATCGCTAAGGCGGCTCTCTTCCTTGCAAGTGACGATGCGTCCTACGTAACAGGACACGTTCTCTCCGTAAACGGTGGTATGAGACTTTAATTGACCTTCTAAAAACTCTCCATTACGGCGTTGCTCCTCAAAAGCGGCTTGACTTACGGTAGTAAGCCCTCGCCTTGTTTTTTGCAGTGCGCCTTGTACTGAAAAGTTTTTATCGGTCAACCCTATACAGTAAATTATCCAATTAAACATTTTAAGAAAGGGAAAGCTAAAATATGGTAAACGTAGGTATTGTTGGCGTAGGTACGTACCTTCCCAAAAATGTAATGACAGCAAAAGAGATTTCCGATGCTACGGGCGGTGTTTGGAGTGAAGATGCCGTAAGAGCTAAGCTCGGAATCAATCAGAAATATATGCCCTCAAAGGATGCTTGCGACGGCACACAGGAAATGGGCGCTCTCGCAGCATTGAAGTGCCTTGAAAACACAGGAGTAGATCCTCTTGAGATCGACGTTATCCTTTGTATCACCGAGGAGTGGAAGGAATATCCCTTGACCACATCCGCGTGCTACGTTCAGGACAGAATCGGCGCGAAGAACGCATGGGGCATTGACGTGCAAAACCGTTGCTGTACTTGTGTTTCCGCAATGAAGCTCGCAAAGGATATGCTTATCGCGGACGACGAGATCAATACGGTTCTCGTATGCGGTGGCTACCGCAACTGTGATTTTATCGACTATACAGATAGCGGTGTTTCCTTTATGTTCAACCTCGGTGCAGGCGGCGGTGCGATCCTTCTCAAGAAGAATTACGGCAAGAACCTCCTGCTCGGCACACACCTTATGTCCGACGGCTCGGTTGTTCACACCTGCGGCTCTAAGGTCGGCGGTATCCTCGAGCCCGTAACTCCTGAAAATCACAAGGAATACGGCATGCTCAGACTTATGGATTCTCCTAAGATGAAGGGACTTCTCAATACAGTTTCGATGCCTAACTGGTATCACTGCATCGATGAGGCTCTCCGCAAGTCTTCTATGACTCGCGAGGACATTGATTACCTCGCAATTCTCCACATTAAGCGTTCTGGTCACAAGGCGATGCTCGCAGATCTCGGTCTTACTGAGGATCAGTCCATTTACCTTGAGGACTACGGTCATATCGGTCAGATCGACCAGATCCTTTCTCTTGAGCTTGCTCTCAAGGAAGGTAAGGTAAAGGACGGCGATACGGTATGTATGATCGCAGCAGGTATAGGTTATACTTGGGCAGCTAATATTATTAAGTGGGGGTGATTAAGTAATGGATCAGATTTTTGCTTATTTGCAAATTCTGGTTGGCGTTCTCCCTTCAATGTGTGCAGGTATTCTTGCTACGTTTGCAGTTACCTTGATATTTAAGACCAGCTATACCACAAACTTCGCGCAGGGCGTGGTTTCCGCCATCGGCGCGTACGTTGCGGTAGAGCTTACCTTGACAAAGGGCTTGCCTTATTGGGCAGTAGCAATTATCGGTATCGTGGTTGCCTTCGTAATAGGTGTTCTTATAGACGTTGTTATCTTCCGAAACGGCAGATACGTAAACGCTATCGGTAAGCAGATCATTACGATGGGACTTATTTCGGTTGTAATCGGTATTATTCCTTTCGTTTTCAAGGTTTCAAAATTTGAGTCTATTCCCGCTATGCCGTTTATATCTCTTACCAAGGGATTTAATATAGGCGGTGAGAACGGAGTATTCGTTCAGTACAATACTCTCGTAGACATTGCAATTACAGCGGTTTGTCTTGCGGTCGTATTCATACTTCTCCAAAAATCAAAATGGGGTCTTTCGGTACGAGCAACCGCATCAAATGAGATCGTTGCGGGAATGATGGGTGTTAATACAAAGGTGATTACCGCAGTGTCGTGGGGAATAGCCGGAGCATTCGGCGCGGTAGCGGCTATAATATATATAGGAAACGTTACTCTCTCGAACGGTTACGTAATGACGTCCACCCAGATCAATGCCTTTTTGGCAGGTATTCTCGGAGGCTTTGCGACCTTCCACGGTCCTGTCTTCGGTGCAATTATAATTTATATGTTGAACGTGTTGATAGGTTGCGTTTGTATCCACGTTCCCAAGCTTTCCACATGGAAGAGCGCGGTGGTTTATCTCATCGTAATGCTTCTCGTTCTCTGGAAGCCCCAGGGATTGTTCGGAAAGAAAATGGTTAAGAAGGTATAAAAAATGACGATTAAGAAAAATAATTTCAAATCGCCTCTCTTCAAGGAACAGGAAGAGAACAGAAGCGTAAAATTTGCGCTCGACCTTCTGAATAAAATACGCAAGCAACCCGTATTCTTATTCGCAATTTTCGCGCTTATACTCGTAGCAATGCCTATGCTTGCCGAGTATAAGATAATAAGCTCGGCTGACGTTACCTCGGTCGGTACGGTAATAATTTTCTGTATCGTAGCATTGGGATTTTGCTTGTTGCTCGGTTATTCGGCACTGGCTTCTCTCGGTACGGCGGGCTTTATAGGCATCGGTGCATACGCCGCTTATTACGGCATAGTTGAATGGGGCCTCGGAATAGGCGTGGCATTCATACTTGCCATCGTTGCCGCACTCGTTATCGGTATTCTCGTCGGATATATTTCACTCAGAATCGAAGGTATTTACCTTGCTATCGTTACACTCGGCGTAGCGCAGATCATCAAGGAGATTCTCTCCGCGGTTTGCGACACTATCCAGATCAAGGGCAAGGACCTTATAGTGATGGGTGAAAAGCTCAAGACAAACCACGTGTTTTATCTTCTCGTTGCGGTTTTGTTCCTTTTGATGTGGGTCACATCAAATCTTATGAACAGCCCCACGGGACGCGCAATGCTTGCGATGAAGAACAGCACTTCTGCGGCGCAGGCATTCGGTATATCACTCTTGAAGTATAGGCTTCTTGCGTTTATGATCTCGATCGTATTCGCATCCGTTGCGGGATTCTTGTATATGCTCTACGTTCGTTACGTGTCCAACTCGTCCAGCACGTTGTTCTCACTTTCAACGTCGCTAAATATTCTCGGCGCCGTCATAATCGGTGGCACGAAATCGATTTGGGGAACGCTCGGCGGTGTATTCATTATTTACGGTATAGATAAGCTCTTCTTACAGGATATTGAGTTTTTCCGTAAGAATCCCACGTTCATTACCTTGTTCTGCGGAATTCTGGTAGTAGTTGTGGTAATGTTCTATCCCGGCGGACTTGCTCAGCTTGTGATTGAGCTGAAGCTCAAGGCAACTAAGCTTATAAGAAGGTTAAAGGAGGGACGATATGGCAAGGATCTTGGTTAAGCCCTCCGGCGCTAACAAGCGTATTATGAAGCTTCGTCAAAAGGTCAATTGGATCAAGGACGAGATCGATATGCTTGATGATAAGTACAATAAGCTTGAAAGCAGAGAAATTTCAAGATACAAGAGAAAAACAAATAAGGCGATAGCTAAATTGGCATACGAAGCCTGTGATAAGGAGGAATATGCTGATGCGGCAATCGCAAAGAAGCTTCAAAAATATGACGTTAAGCGTTATAAGAAGCACAGAGTAATAAATCACAGAGCCGCAAAGAATATCTTTAAGGCAGTGAAGGCAGGTAAGGATTACACCTCCGCCCTTGAAAGAATGGCTCGTGAAACAGAACAAATGAACCTTAGAAGAGAAGCTGTTACAGCATCTCTTACAAAGGAAAAGTTAAGCTTCCTTGCGAAAAATAATTCTTCCAATTCCGCTGAATTTGAGAAATTGAAGGTGGCTCAGCTTGAAAAGTTTGAAAGCTTTTCAAGAGAAATTGCAGAGAAGTATTCTGCACAGTACAATGCGGAAAAGGCTAAGCTTACCGCTAAGGCAGATAAGATTCTTGCAAGGATCGAGAAATTGAAGAAGCCCGACAGCGAGCAGACAAAGCTTGATAGCGACGTTATCCTCTCGGTTAAGGGACTTAAGATGTATTTCGGCGGTCTTCGCGCGGTTGACGATCTTAACTTCGACGTAAAGAAGGGTGAGATCTTCGGACTTATCGGTCCTAACGGTGCAGGTAAAACTACCGTATTCAACTGTATTACACAGTTCTATAAGCCCACCGCGGGCGAGCTGCTCTTTACAACGAAGGATGGCGAGGTAATCAAGCTTACCGACTATAAGGTACACGACATAGTTCTCAAGGGTATCGCAAGAACCTTCCAGAACGTTGAGGTCGTAAAGGAGGTATCGGTTCTCGATAATCTTCTTATCGCCGCAACGCGTAACTATTCGAGTAGCCTCTTAGTTCAGATGCTCCATTTGCCGAAGCTCAGCAGAGAAGAAAAGCTTCTCAGAGCGAAGGCAGACAAGATTTTAAAGTATATGGACCTTTACGCATACCGCGACAGACTCGCGTGGGGCTTACCCTACGGTGTGCTTAAGCGTATAGAGATCGCAAGAGCTCTTATGTGTAATCCTCAGCTCATTATTCTCGATGAGCCTGCGGCAGGTCTTAACGAATCCGAAACCAGAGAGCTTGCAAGAATGATCAACAAGATCAGAGTTGACTTTGATTGCACGATCCTTCTCGTTGAACACGATATGGGTCTTGTAATGAGCATCTGCGATCACATCTGCGCAATTTCCTTTGGTAAGAAGCTTGCTTACGGTACTCCTGCCGAGGTTCAGGCCTCCAAGGAGGTTCAGGAAGCATATTTAGGATCGGGAGGGGAATGATATGGCACTGTTAGAAATTAAAGATTTAAAGGTTTCTTATGGTTTTATAACTGCCCTCAAGGGAATAAATATCTCGGTTGAGGAGGGTCAGATAGTTACTCTTCTCGGCTCAAACGGAGCAGGCAAAACAACGACACTACGCACCATCTCGGGCGTTATCAAGCCCCAGAGCGGTAGTATCCTCTTGAACGGTAAGGAGGTTTCGGGACTTCCTCCCTATAAGATCGCAAAGGTAGGCGTAACACAGTCTCCCGAAGGTAGACTTCTTTTCCCCGAGCTTACTGTTGAGGAAAACCTCAAGGTAGGCGCGTACGGACTTAAGACGGCGATAATCAACGGTGAGAAGATAAGCGCAAAGGAACAGCTCAAGCGCAATTTTGAGCGTGTATATAACCTTTTCCCCATTTTGAAGGAGCGTCGCACACAGACGGCAAACACCCTCTCGGGCGGCGAGCAGCAGATGGTGGCGATAGGACGCGCGCTTATGTGCAGCCCCAAGATATTGCTCCTTGATGAGCCTTCACTTGGACTTGCGCCTCTTGTAATTGAGGAAATCTTCAAGGCATTCCTTAAAATACGCGATGAGGGAACAACTATTCTCATTGTTGAGCAGAATGCTCTTCAAACGTTGAAGATAGCCGATTACGCGTACGTTCTCGAACTCGGTAATATAAGCTTGGAAGGACCCGCCAGCGAGCTTATATCCAACAAAAAGCTTATTGATGCTTATCTTGGCGGTGCAAACAAAGATGATTGAAGCTGGACGCTTTAACATAAAAAACAAAAAAGGAGAAAGACAAATGAAAAAGACATTGACACTCATCCTTGCGCTTGCTCTTATTGCAAGCATGGTACTCTCCCTCGTGGCTTGTAAGCTTCCCGGTGGCGGCGAAGAAGGGGATGAACTCGCTCAGGGCGTTGACACTGAAAAGCACGTTATCAAGGTTGGTAACACAGCAGCTACATCCGGCGCTTTCGCAGGCGTAGGCGTTCCCTTTAACTATGCTCAGGAAGCATACTTCTGGTACTTCACAACTCAGACTGACGGCTATAAGGACGCTGAGGGTAACAAGTACACAATCGAATTCGTTCACTACGACGACGGCTTTGATGGCGTTGCAGGTAAGACCTACACTCAGAAGCTCGTTGAAGAAGACGAAGTATTCGCACTCGTTGGTCACTTCGGATCCAACACAGTAGGCGCTACAGTTGACTACCTTGAGGAAAACGGCATTCCCATGGTTTACGGTGTATGTGGCGTTTCCGACCTCTACAACACAGAGAGAAACATTATGACAGTTCAGCCTATTTATGACACAGAAGGTCAGTCCATGGTTGCAACTGCATTCGCTCCTGAGGCAGCAGGCGGTCTCGGTGCAACAAAGCTTGGCGTTATCTCCACAACTGATGAAGCAGGTAAGGGTATGCTCAACGGTATCAAGATCGAGGTTGACAGACTCTCCAAGGGCTCCGCAGTAGTATATCAGGAAGCAGCAGCTGACGCTACAGACTACTCCGCACAGGTAACAGCTCTTAAGAACGCTGGTTGTGACGTAGTTATTATCGCAGCTAACCAGGCTCCCTTTATCAACATCGCTAACACATTCGTAACAGTAAACTACGACAACGTTGACATTCTCACATCCTACGTTTCCGCTAACGCTGCAACAATGGGTGGTCTCGTTGCAACAGGCGCTATCAATGCAACTCGTGAAGTATATGCAGGCGCATGGCTCGTAACAGGCTCCGTTCCGGATACAACATTCAAGGGCTGGAACGACTTCGTTGAATACGTTAAGATCATGACTCTCTACGCTAAGGAAAAGGGCGAGACACTTCTCACATCCTCCGATCCTACGTACGGCGCATTCATCCCCTTCTGGTTCGGTACAGAGGAATGGGCAGCTGACGGCGTAAGCGCATACTTCCTTAACTCCTATGCAATGGCTGGTTACGTTTCCGCTAACGTATTCTGCCAGGGTCTTACACGTATGAGCGGTAAGACACTTACTTGGAACGGCTTCATTGAGGCTATGGAATCCGCTTCCATCGACGTTCCTATGGGTACAAGCGTAAGCTACGCTGACGGTCAGAGAATCGGTATCGACGCTCTCGCAGTTAACAAGTACACACTTGCTAACCTCGGCGCAGGTGAAGTTTACCGTCAGATCACAGGTCTCGGTACACTCGAAGACGCAATTAAGTAATTTAAACGCTAAATACTGAATTTTAAACCTTGCGGTGAAGGGGACTACCCCTTCACCGCCCACAAAATATATTTGAATACACATTTTACATATAGCAAATTCCCATTAACCTTGAAAACAACTCGCATAAGCGATTATATATATAATTTAAACTGAATTTATTAAAATTAATATAAAAAGGAGATAGAAAAATGGCAGAACGCGTATCAATCAATGAAGCTCTCGCGGTAGTAAAGAGTGGCGATTATATCGTAACAGGTCTTGGCTCTGCAGAGGGTAGAGAATTTATGACAAACCTTCACACAATTGCTGACAGAGTAAAGGGAGTCCTCGTATCAAACTGTTTGCCTATGGGCGCATACGAATTTATCGTAAACCCCGCATATAAGGAGTCCTTCACAACCGAGGGCTGGTTCTATACTCCTGTGCTTCGCAAGGCGCACAAGAACGGTAATATTTCCTTTATTCCTAACCATTTGCATCTTGCGGCAAAGAAGAGACTTTTCTACCGTGAGCCCGATATTTACGTAGGTATTGCATCAATTCCCGACAAGCACGGCTACGTGTCCCTCTCTCTTTCCAATACGTATGAAATGCAGATGATAAGAAAGGCAAAGACGGTTATTCTTGAAATCAACCCCAATGCCCCCAGAACGTTCGGTGACGTTCAGCTTCACATAAACGACGTTGACTATCTCGTTGAGGTAGATTATCCTATGCCCGAGATCGCAGACGTTGAGCCCAATGAAAAGGATCTCGCGATTGGTAAGCTTATCGCTGATATGATCAACGACGGCGACTGCATCCAGCTCGGTATCGGCGGTATTCCTAACGCGGTTGCGGCGAGCCTTTACGGTAAGAAGGACCTCGGTGTTCATACCGAAATGCTTACAAGCGGTATGGTTAAGCTTGCAAAGGCAGGCGTTATTAACGGTAAGTGCAAGCAGATCAATAACGGTAAGATGGTTGCTGCATTCGCTATGGGTACAAAGGAGCTTTACGACTTTATCGACGATAACCCTGCAGTTGAAATTCTCGACGGTGGCTACGTAAACGATCCTTACACGATCATGCAGAACGACAATCAGGTTTCTATCAATACAACTCTTGAGGTTGATATTACAGGTCAGTGCGCATCCGAGTCCATCGGCTCCGTTCAGTTCTCAGGTACGGGCGGTCAGTCCGACACAGCGGTTGGCGCGCAGAAGTCAAGAAACGGCAAATCCATTATCGCGCTTTATTCCACGGCAATGGTTAAGGATCCTGCAACAGGCGAGAGAGTTGAAACATCCAAGATCGTATGTCAGCTTAAGGCAGGCGCGGCAGTTTCTCTTTCCAGAAACGACGTTGACTATCTTGTTACCGAATACGGCTGCGTAGCTCTTCGCGGTACAAGCTTGGCAGAGAGAGCAAAGCGCATTATCTCTGTAGCTCATCCTAAGTTCAGAGACCAGATCTACAAAGAAGCTTTGGCGCTCGGCATTATAGCAGAATAATATGGCAGAATTTATATTTGAAGGAAAAAAGGTGCATTATGAGATACACGGAGATCACGGCGAGCCCTTCTTCGTTCTCAACGGCATTATGATGTCCACGAACAGCTGGACACCCTTTATTCCCGATTTTTCAAGAAATAATATTGCTATCCTGGTCGATTTCTTCGACCAGGGGCAAAGCGAGCGTATGACCGAAGAATATACGCACGATATACAGGTAAGACTTCTTGCAGCACTCGTTGACATTCTTCCGTTTGACAAGGTAAGTGTTATGGGTATTTCCTACGGCGGCGAGGTTGCAGTTCAGTTTGCGGTAAGATATCCCGATAAGGTAAATAGACTAGTGCTTGCTAACACCGCGGCGCGTACGTCGGATTGGCTTCGTAAGATCGGCGACGGTTGGAACGAGGTCGCAAAGACAGGCAACGGATACTCTTATTACCTTACTACTATCCCCGTAATTTACTCCACAGGCTTCTTTGAAAGAGAATACGCATGGATGGAGAGACGTGAGGAAACGCTTAAGGTGTATTTCTCCCGCCGCGACGTGCAGGAGAGTCTTATAAGACTTACAAATAGCTCGAGAGATTATGATTTTACCGACAGACTCTCGGAAATTAAAGCTCCGACTCTCGTTATTTCAGCATCCGAGGATTGCTTAGTTCCTCCGACAGAGCAGATTATTCTTCACCGTGGTATTGCGGGCAGCTCTTACGTTACGATCAACGGCTCGGGACACGCGAGTATGTACGAGGATCCCTCGTCGTTTGCGGCATTGACTCTCGGCTTTATCAATCTTACACGCGATAAAATTAAAATTTGATTTTGGAGACGTATATGGAAAAGAAATTTATATCAATTGGCAATGAAACTATTGCGTATCTCGATGAGGGCGCAGGCGACGTTGTGCTTATGGTACACGGAAATATGTCGTCCTCCGTACATTACGAGCCGCTTATTTCAAGAATTAAGGACAAGTACAGATGTATAGCACTTGACCTTCGCGGCTTTGGCGATTCTACTTACAATCAAAGATTTGATACATTGGCTGAGCTTGCAGAGGACGTTCATCTCTTTACCGAGGCGCTCGGAATTGATAGCTACTACCTCGTTGGTTGGTCAAACGGCGGCGGTGTTGCTCTCCGTCTTTGCGCAAATCATCCCGATAAAGTAAAGAAGTTCTTTGATATTGAGGGCGCAGGACTTAAGGGTTATCCCGTTTACAAAAAGGAAAACTATAAGTCCACAGGTAAGCCTTATGCATCAAAGGAGGAAATGGCTGAGGATCCTATGCAGGTAGGACCTATGGTAAGTATATTCCAGAAGGGCGACAGCGCCATGATGGCATCTATTTGGGATGCGACGATCTATACGGTTAATAAGCCCACAAGAGAGCAGAGTGAGCTTTGGATCTCTGAAACAATGAAGCAGAGAAACATCATTGATCTCGACTGGGCGCTCGCAACTCTCAATATGTCTGACGAGTACACACCCTACGGCGCAGGCGACGGCACAATTAAGAACATCAAGTGTCCCGTAGCTCTCACAATGGGTGAAAAGGACTTTGTCGTTCCCGATTATATGGTGCTTGACAATTACAATGCTCTGGGCGACCTTGCAACTCTCTATCCTTACGAGAACTGCGGACACTCTCCTATGGTTGACTGTCCCGATCGCCTTGCGAATGACGTAGTTGAGTTCTTCTCAAAATAATATCCGAATTAAAGACCTCGCGTATGTAGCGTATTCTTAAGGACAGTTTTGGAAATTTAATAAAGTACGTTACCTACCGACAGAAAAAGGACGAAGAGTTGTAAAAACTCCTCGTCCTCTTTTCGTTGCAAGCAATGCATTTGTAGACGCAAATGCGGATTTAGTGAAGTTTTCGCTTACGCGAAAGTGAAGTTGCTTTGCAGTGAAGTTCGTGCTATCGCACGAGTGAAGTTAAGTTTGCCAACTTTGCCGTAGGCAAAACTTCACTATCCGCAGGATAACTTCACTTATGAAGTAAACTTCACTTGCCCCTGGGGCAAACTTAGTTGCGTAGTGTCCTTAAGGGCACTACGCGTATGCGGGGTCTTTTTTCGTTGTTGACATATATTGCGAAATATGATATAATAATTTATATTCTTTTTGTTTTTTAGACAAGAAAGGACTTTTTGTATGTATTATCGACACGATCTGGATTATACGTATCCCGAGCGAAGCGACCAGCATATGCTTGAGCTCAAGCGCACCAAGGAGCTGCATCTTCATAAGGACTATGACTATATGCCGCATGGCTTTTGGTTCAGAGTAAAGAGATTCCTTGTTGCCTGTGTGCTCCATACGATAGTTTTCCCCATAACCCGTCTCACACACGGATTGCGCATTTACGGACGAAAGAATCTAAAAAAGCATAAATCAGAGCTTAAAAATGGCGCAATAACTATTTCAAATCACGTATTTATGTGGGATTATCTTTGTGTACAGAAGGCGATTCGTCCTCATATCAGCTATTTTCCCGCGTGGAAGCCGAATTTTGAGAGTGGATTCCAGCCCTTTATGAGAATTCTCGGAGGTATGCCCATTCCCGAAGGCGATATTCATTCTATGATATCCTTTAAGAAGGATATGGATAAGGTAGTCGAGAGCGGAAAGTGGCTCCACGTTTTCCCTGAGGGCTCGCTCTGGTATTTTTATCCCGACATAAGACCGTTAAAGCCCGCGGTATTTACTTACGCAGTTAAATATGATAAGCCCTTGATCCCGATCTCTATGTCATTCCGTCCAAGACGCGGCATTTGTAAGATCTTCGGATGGGGACCCTGCGTTGATCTTCACGTTTCGGAGCCGATTTATGCGGATAAATCCTTGCCGCCCAGAAAGGCAGCCGAGGAGCTTCGCGCCAGAGCATACAAGATTATGCAGGAGATGAACGGAATACATCCGGGCGATCCTACATATAATGAGGATCAGAATATAGATAATTATAAGAAAACAATGTAAATCGGAGGCAGTATGGATTTTTTAAGTATTGCAAACAACCGTCAGTCCACTCGTAGCTACGATCCTTCCCGCGAGGTTGAGATCGAGAAGCTCAATAAAATTCTTGAGGCGGCGCGTCTTGCTCCCTCCGCCTGCAACGGTCAGCCCTATCATATTACTGTATGTACAAAGGATGCCGCTAAGAGAGTTGCCAAGGCAACACAGGGGATGGGTATGAACAAATTCGCATCCGATGCCCCCGTGATGCTCGTAATTTCGGAGATGCCTTATGTTGCATCTGCCGCGCTTGGCGCAAAGGTAAAGAAGAACGACTACCGTTCGATCGATATAGGCATTGTGGCGGCTTATATGACCGCTGAAGCTACTGCGCAGGGACTTGGCACGTGTATCCTTGGTTGGCTCAATGACAGCGAAATACGCGAAATTTGCGGCATTGACGGCGTTGTTCGCCTCGTAATTACAGTGGGTTACGCTAAAGAAGGCGACAAGCTTCGCGCAAAGAAGAGAAAAGATATCGACGAGCTTGTAAAGACTGTTGAATAAAAATAACGGAGACTCATTTGAGTCTCCGTTATTCTTTACTTATTCCATTCATTTACGTTCTGTAAGATCCAATCGGCAACCTCGTCGATTCCTTCGCCCGTTCTTGCCGAGGCGTAAACGATCTTGATGTCGGGATTTCTCATCCTCGCGTATTGCTCGAGCTTTTCGCAGTCGAAATCAAAATACGGAAGAACGTCGATCTTGTTTACGACAAGAAGCTGGCAGGTCTCATACATAAGTGGGTACTTGAGCGGCTTGTCGTGTCCCTCGGGAACCGAAAGAATAGTCATATTCTTAACCGCACCCGTGTCAAATTCCGCGGGGCAAACGAGATTGCCCACGTTTTCAAGAATTACGAGATCATAATTTTCGCTTCCAAGCGTATTAAGTCCCTGACGCGTCATATCCGCGTCGAGATGACACATACCACCCGTGTGGATCTGTATTGTGTCAACGCCCGCGTTGAGCATAGTTTCGGCATCTACGGCGGAATCAATGTCCGCTTCCATAATGCCGACCTTTATTTTTTTGCAAAGTCTTTTTGTAAGCGCCAAAAGTGTCGTTGTCTTGCCCGAGCCGGGAGATGACATAAGGTTTAAAAGAAAGGTCTTCTCGTTTTTGAGTCTGTCTCGAAGACGGTCGGCGTCGCGTCCGTTGTCCTCAAAAACACTTTGCTTTACCTCAATGATCTTTACGTCGCTCATTTATTATCCACGTCCTTTTTGTAAATGTCAAGGCCGATATTATATTCGGTCTCGTAGTAGTCAAGAAGATCGTCTCTCATAGGCATTGTCTGCTTGATTGTAATAACACCGAGCTTGCAGCGATTCATACAAATACCGCAGCCGATACATTTATCCTGATTAATAACGACCTTTTTATCTTCACCGATACTGATAGCCTCGGTAGGACAACCGTCCTCGGGCTTTGTACAGAGTCCGCAGCCTACGCACTTCGTTCTGTTGGGAACTGCGGTCCAGCCTGAGGGATGGAAACGGATTCTTACGCTTTCGTCGGAGTTGCGGGAAAGTCTCATAGGAGCACAGCAGCAGGGACAGCAGAAGCAAATTTCAAGGAATTTGTCCATTTCGGAATCGGGGATGCCCCAAAGAGGCTGCTCAAATTCGATCCACACGGACTGCGCGGGAAGACCGAGAGCCGCTGCCTTCTCAACTCGTTCAAGTGCTTCTTCGTATGTGAATTCGCGCGCGAGCTTGTATTTTACAACCGCACGGCTGCTCTCACCAAGGAAGAGACAACCGAGATCCTTAGGATAGTTTTCGCAAAGATTGGACTGACGGCAGAGGCAGTGGTCCATACCCGCGATAAATGTAGTCTTCTTGAGTGTTTCCTTGAGCATATCAACAGGGAGAGTAACCTTCTCGCCACGGTCCGAAATATCAACGTTAAGGGGCATGATTACAGTACCTGTATTTGTTTCCATCTCGGGATATATCTTGATAAGCTTCTTGAAGGATTTAGCATTCTTCTCGCTATCTCTGTAATGCTCAACCTTTTTCATAAGTATGCCGTAGAGCTTGCGGGCAAGCGGCCAACGCTTGTCGTTGAGATGCACGATTCTTGTAAGAAGGAATTTCTTTATGCCGAGACCGTCGTCCTTATGCTCATATCTCTTAAAGCCGATAGTCCACTTCTGAAATCTCTCCTCGTCAAGAAAGAGCACGTTGCCTTCTTCGTCAATGTTTGTAGACTGAAGCTTTACGTCCTCGGATATTGTGTTTTTGTTCATTTCGTTGTTTTCCATAACAGTTTATCCTTTAATAAAATTTTGGAATTCTTAGAGTGTCCGAATTTAATATCCAATCTCTTTTATCAATAATCCCCGTCCGGGAATCATTTCGATCTTAAGCTCGCTATTTTCAAATCGCTTCTTTCCGTCCGTTGCGACAGGGAAAAGCTTGTGAAAATATTCCGGCACGAATCCGGATTCGTGGCCAATTTCAAGTGTAATGAATTTTATGCGCTCAACGCCGTTTTTCTCGGCAATGCCGTCAACCGTCTTGACCGCATAGCTTAAAACTCCAAGCTCGTGCATTTTATGCCCACCTTTTGTCTTTTGCTAAATTTTAATCCATTATAATTATACAGTATAAACTAATCATTGTCAAGAAATATGTCATAAAATTGTGAAATTATCGTCGAGTTTATAAAAACTTTGGTGCGCGTTTTGTAAAATATCTTGCAAAATCACAATAAAAGTGATATAATATATGTACAAAATAACCATTCTTATTATTACCTGTATTTTCATGCAGGCAAAGGGAGAGAAAATGTTTGATTTTAAAAATAAGGTCGTTGTAATCACGGGCGGAGCTCGCGGAATAGGCAAGTGTATCGCGGAAAAATTTCAGGAGGCGGGGGCTTTAGTTTGTGTAATAGACCTTCTTGATAATAATTATTTTGTAGGAGATCTTGCGGATAAGGCTACACTTGAAGCCTTTGCGGACAAGGTTATTTCCGACTATGGACATATTGATTATTTGATAAATAACGCCGCGCCCAAGACGTGCGGTGTAACCGACGGCTCATACGAGGACTTTGAGTATGCGCAGAGGGTTGGTGTGACGGCTCCGTTTTATTTATCAAAGCTTTTCGCGGCGCATTATAGCGATGGTGGAAGCATTGTAAATATATCGTCCTCGCGAGACAGAATGAGTCAGCCCGAGACCGAGAGCTATACGGCGGCAAAGGGCGGTATTTCTGCGCTCACTCACGCGCTTGCGGTGAGCTTTGCAGGTCGCGTGCGCGTAAATTCCGTATCGCCCGGTTGGATCGATAACGATTATAAGACCTATGAGGGCGCGGACGCTTCTCAGCAGCCTGCAGGCAGAGTGGGGAATCCTGCCGATATTGCGAATATGGTGCTTTATCTCTGCTCGGATATGGCGGGCTTTATTACGGGCGAAAACATCTGTATTGACGGCGGTATGACACGGCAGATGATATATCACGGCGATTTCGGCTGGAAGCTTGAAGAAAACAAATAAGGAGAAAGAAAATGAAAAAATATATTCTTGCGCTTGACGAGGGTACTACGAGCGCACGCGCGATA
This sequence comes from Eubacteriales bacterium, assembly GCA_045660325.1. GTDB lineage: Bacteria > Bacillota > Clostridia > Oscillospirales > CAG-272 > SVTX01. The sequence continues at coordinate 36,261 of JAZRDO010000038.1, read as the reverse complement.
TTATTTGATAAAGAATCCAATATAATTTCAATGGCTCAGCACGAAATTCCCCAGATCTATCCTGAGTCGGGCTGGGTTGAGCAAAATCCCATGGACATTTACGCAAATCAGTACGCGGCGCTCACGGAATGTATCGCAAAGAGCGGTATTTCCGCCGATGAGATCGCCGCGGTTGGCATTACAAATCAGAGAGAAACAGTAATTTTATGGGATAAAAATACGGGTAAGCCGATCTATAACGCTATCGTTTGGCAGTGCAGAAGAACCGCGCAGATGTGTTGCGAGCTTGAGGCAGCAGGACACGGCGAATATATTAAAAAGGCGACGGGACTCCGTCTTGATCCTTATTTCAGCGGTACGAAGATCAAGTGGATACTCGATAACGTAGAGGGCGCGCGAGAGTTGGCTTCCGAAGGCAGACTTCTTGCGGGCACGGTAGACACATGGCTTATATGGAAGCTTACTGACGGCAAAGTTTTCGTAACTGACAGAACGAACGCATCGAGAACTATGCTTTGCAATATCCATACGGGCGAGTGGGACGACAAAATACTTGAATTGCTTGGGATCCCCGCGTCTATTCTCCCCGAAATCAAAAGTAGTAGCGAAATATACGGCTCTTTCGATTGTATGGGCGAGCAGCTTACCATTTCGGGAATTGCGGGCGACCAGCAATCTGCACTCTTTGGTCAGACGTGCTTTAATAAGGGCGAGGCAAAGAATACTTACGGAACAGGCTGCTTCCTTCTCGCGCATACGGGAGAGGATGCGGTTGAGAGTAAAAACGGCTTGCTTACAACTATTGCGGCAACCGAATGCGGCAGACCTATCGAATACGCCCTTGAGGGTAGCTTTTTTGTGGGCGGCGCGGTTATCCGTTGGCTCCGCGATGAGCTGAAGCTGATTCACGAATCTGCAGATAGCGAATATTTTGCTTCAAAAGTGAAGGATAGCGGCGGCGTTTATCTTGTTCCCGCATTCAGCGGTCTTGGTGCGCCCACGTGGGATATGCACGCGCGAGGATCGATTTTCGGTCTTTCCGCGGGAAGCGGCAAAAATCACGTTATCCGCGCGGCTCTTGAATCCATCGCGTATCAGACTCAGGATGTGATCGATGCTATGAATGCTGATATTGCTGAGCTTTACGGCAATGATGCAAGCGGTATTTCCACCTTGAGAGTTGACGGCGGAGCGTCCGCAAACAATCTTCTTATGCAGATGCAAAGCGATTTCTCGGGAATTACCGTACAGAGTCTTACAAATCCCGAGGCGACCGCGGCGGGCGCGGCATTTTTGGCGGGCTTGGCGGTTGGATTCTTTAAGGATAGAGACGAGCTTACAAGGCTGGTTAGTATAAAGAGAAGCTTTGAGCCTCAGATGTCCGAGTGCGATAGAGAAAAATCTCTTGATGGCTGGCACAGAGCGGTTACCGCATGCAGAAAATTTACCGAAGGAGTGGAATGATTATGGCAGAGAAGAGAATATTCAAGGTAAAGTCTAGCGACGGTATTCACGAGCTTTGCGGTGTCGTTTATATTCCTAACTGCGAAGCGAAGGGACTTTTCCACGTCGTTCACGGAATGACTGAGCACATGGACAGATATGATAGATTCCTTCGCGATATTGCAGATGCGGGATATATCGCGTTTGGCTATAATCATCTGGGTCATAAGAGCACGGCGGATGATTCCGAGCTTGGATATATTGCAAAAAAGAACGGCTGGGAGCTTTTGGCCCGTGATGTAAAGGTGTTTTCTGACGCGGTAAGATCAAAGTTCGGCACACCCGAGATGCCTTATTATCTTATGGGACACAGCATGGGCTCGTTCGTGGTACGCGTGGCGGCGGAGAAATTTATTAAGCCGACAAGACTTATCGTCATGGGTACGGGCGGTCCTAATCCCGTAGCGGGCGCAGGGCTTGCACTTATCGGTCTTATTAAGCTCTTCCGCGGGGATAAGCACATTTCTCCCCTTATTGAAAACGTCGCGTTCGGCAGCTATAACAAGAGATTTGGCGGTGACGATCCCGACGATTCCAAGAAGTGGCTTACAAACGACGAGAGCATAAGAAGGATATATTATGCGGACAAGTACTGTATGTTTAAATTCACGGTAAGTGCGATGGGAGACCTCATAAAATTAATCAAATGTTGTAATTCTAACAAATGGTTTAAAAATATAGACGAAAAAATGCCCATTTTGCTTGTTTCGGGCGCGGAAGATCCCGTTGGAGACTACGGCAAGGGCGTTTTGAAGGTCGAGGAAAATCTCAAAAAGAACGGCAAAAACGTCATCTGCAAGCTCTACGACGGTGCTCGTCACGAAATTTTGAACGACTTTACGTACGATACCGTAAAGGAAGATATTTTAAGCTTCATAAAATAATGAAAAAGCCGACGGGTATCCGTCGGGTTTTTTATATTCCGAATGTGCCGGTCAAGGGATCCTTGAAAATTCCGATCTGCGGCGTTACAAAGGTGAAAATTCCGAATAAGGCTGCAATTATACACAGGATCACTATAGAAAGCTTTGAATTTGTACAGTTCTTTTGCTCATTATTCAATTGCTTTGCCTCATAAATATAGGCAATGGCGGCGCAGATAAAGAATATCGCGATATTTATCCAGTCGGGAGATTTTCCGATAACTCCGTTGTAGGTATAAAAAATCACGGGTATAAACGTAAGTCCTATAGCTATTCCTCTAAGCTTGATGCACCAAAAATCCTTTTTGTTACGGAAAAAGAAGCTTTGTATGATAGAGAAGAGGAACATAGGCCAAAACAGCAGCTTCATATGCTCCCAGGTTGATTCGTTGACACCCGAGAAGGGTGCTGTGATCAAAGCGTTTCCCGACCAATCGTATAAAAAGTGTAATAAGGTACCCAAAAGAGAGGTTGTGGCGAAGCCCCAAAGAGACCAAAGTCGATTTTTTCTCATAATTCACCTCACGATCCCGTTTTAATAAGCATATGCAATATTGTGTAAGCTTATACGGTTTTACGCTTGGATATTATTTAACCACACCTATTTTTTTGGCTTTGATTGCAAAATTACATTTTGAGAAAAATGGAAATAAATGGAATTTTGGCAGATAAATGGGGCGAATAAATGAAATTTTATGAACACTCGGATGGATTTTAGGAATTTTCGCAAAAATTTTTTTGAATTATGTAAAATTTCCACATATCTCGATAAGAAAATTGTGTGGTTGTTACAATGTTTTTTTAATTTCATTAAAAGTGTTGACTTTTAGTGCCAAAAGTGGTAGAATTAGTGTGTGTCGCATGTGCGTATATAGATGTATATATTAATAAACTTTATTATTTATTGTTGATTTTGCGGAAAGGAGGGCGACGGTGAGAAAAGGACATTTAATGCGAATTCTTCTGGTGGTAGGAAGCGTTTTGATCATAGTAGGCGTATCGTTAATGACGTGGATGCTGGCAACAGAGGATGAGCGCAACAATATTGTAGTAAATTTGTCTGATGACAATACGGAAATTGTTGAATTTGAAGCGTTGACCCTGGTTCCCGGTGAACAATGTGAGTATAGGATCAAGCTTAAAAACAAGAATGCTAACGAGTATGACCTCTCTCTTGATTTTGTTGAGCTTGAAGATAAAACACTCAAGAACTTCGCGCGTGTAAAAATCGTTTCAAAGGATGAGGTGCTTTACGACGAGCTCCTTGCAGATGCCTTTGAGGATGAAAATATCGTTTTTCCCATTGACTTTGAGGTGTTTAGAAACACAGAACTCAGGGTTATATATTATCTCCCCATTGAGGTTGGCAATGAGGCCAAAAATGCCGAGGCATTATTCAAGCTTGTATTGACTGCAAGTAACGAGTGAGGTAGGGTATGAAGAAAGCGAGCTTAAAGAAAACAGGAAAAATTGCGCTTGACGTACTTATGTACGTGTTCCTCGCGCTTTGTATTTTTGCAGTCATCGTAACCGTTGTTGCCAAGAAGGATGCCGACGGTGCAGCCAACGTGTTCGGACACCAGATGAGAATAGTAACGTCGGATTCTATGGGTAAGTGTGAGCTTACCGATGTGTCTGATTTTAAGATCAAGTCTATCCCGGTCCGTTCGCTTGTATTTATCGAGCTTGTTCCCGATGATCCCGAGGAGGCAAGTGCTTGGTATGATGAGCTTAAGGTTGGTGACGTTCTTACCTTCCGTTATCTCTATACAACGCAAGTGACTATTACTCACCGTATTACCTCTATCGTCAAGAATGACAGAGGCGGCTACGATATTGAGCTTGCGGGAGACAATAAAAATGCCGAGAACGGTCAGCTCGTGCAGAGCATTGACACGTCCGAGATAGCAAGCACGAATTACGTTATAGGTAAGGTTGTTGGACAGTCGAAGGCGATCGGCCTTGTGCTCAGCGGACTTAAGAATCCGATAGGCATAATTCTTCTTATTATCGTTCCTTGCGCGATCATAATTTTGCTTGAAGTTTTAAAGATCGCTAAGGTAATGAACGAGGATAAGAAAAATAAGCAAATAGAAGAAAATAAGAAGAAGGACGATGAGCTTGATGCTCTCCGTCGCCGTCTCGCGGAGCTTGAGGGATCTCGAGCGCAGGATGGAAATGAAAGTGTTAAAAATCAGGAAAGCAAGGAGGATGGAGTTGAATGACAACCTTTGTAATTATCTTTATGATAGTGGCAACTGTGTTTGCTATAGCCACCCTTGTTTACGTTGCGATTGACCTCGTAATAGAGCTTCTCAGGAGCAAGAAGGAAGAAGAGCCTGAGGAGGAAAAGGTAGAGGAGCCGATTGAGGAGGAGCCTCCTGTTGTGGTTCCCATAGTGGAAGAGGTTATGCCCGAGATCGTTGAGCATATCAGCGCCGAGGAGGCGGATGAAATGATCTCTGACGATCTTGCCATAAAGACCGCAAATTACGAGGATGGAGCCGGACACGGTAAGCAGGGTATTATCAATATCGGTGTACTGAACGACGTGTTTGAGGCAAACGACGTAATTACACTTTCTGTTTTAAAGCAGAGAGGACTTATTTCAAAGAAGGTCGGCAGAATGAAGGTTTTGGCTGACGGCATTCTTGAAAAGCCGCTTATAGTAAAGTCCGAAAGCTATTCCATTCAAGCGATCAAAATGATCGAGCTTACGGGCGGTACTGTTATTATTCTTAAATGATTGATCCCACCCATACGGGTGCTTCAATACAATGATTTTGTGAGAAAGGAGGAGCGACTATGGGAAGCACGAACAGAAAAAGAGCTTTAATAGTATCTGCAGCGATAATTTTGTTAGCATTAACGATTATTGTCGGTATGACATGGTCCTTATTTACCGATACTCAGGGCGTTACTAATCACTTACAAGCAGGTGATCTTGAAATTACCCTGACGCGCAAAGAGCTTGTGAAGACCACGTTGAATAAAAAGGGATATCTTGAAACGTTGAAGCCCGATACAAATCCGGTTGATTTTTCGGATCCTACTGATGAAAACGTGTTTGGCTTGACTACTAATGCAAATGGTGAAAAGGAAAAGATCGTCCCCGGATCAAAGTTCGTAGCAAAGATGGAGATTGCAAACAATAGCGACGTAGCTTTTGGATATTGGATCGAGATCGTTTGCACGGATAAGACGAAGGGTCCCGACCTTGCAAAGCAGCTCAGGGTTACCGTTAACACGGGAACCGATAAGTATGACTTTGTCGGCAACGGCTTGATAGTTAAAGGCGCAAGCGGCGGATACATAGACGTACTCGGTATTGGAGATACTGACACCTTTACGGTAACCGTTGAATTCCTTGACAGCTACGTTTCATCGAACGGTCTTGGATACAATGACAACGACAAGGCGCAGTCCGAGGAGTTGAAGTTTGATCTTGTCGTACACGCTGTACAGTCAACCACGGCTCGATAAGAGCAGCTCACAAAAACAAACGCGCAGCCTGCGAAGCTTTGCTGTCGTTTGGAAACAGCTAAGCTTCGATAGCATAGACCTAGAAAAATAAAAAAACATAAAGGAGAAAAGCTGAAATGAAAAAGAAGATCTTGTTATCCTCGATTGCGACGATAGCGATTTGCCTTTGTATCATTGCTGGCTCAACGTTCGCGCTCTTTACAAGTACTGCTAATATGGATATTACAGTTACTTCCGGTAAGGTAAGCGTTACTGCGGAAGCACCCCAGGATTCCTTTAAGGGTACTTCTCTTGACGTTGCTGCAGTAAAGGACCAGAATAACGTGATCCATTTTGCTAACGGCGGTACAGCCGAGCTTGATGGCGGTATTCTTACTGTAGACAGAATGACACCCGGCGATTTCGTTGAGTTCAAAATCAACGGCGACAATCAGAGTAATGTAGGTATCAGATACCGTTACCTCATTAAGCTTGTAAACGACTCCGTTCTCTCATCCGCTTTGACGGTTACAGTAGACGGTGTTGAATGCACACTTGATGCAAATAATGAGTATTTCTCAACTGCTTGGATTGAATTGCCCTTCGGAACAACACAGAATATCGGATCGGTAACGGTCAAGATCGGTCTTGATAAGACTGTTGGTAACACAGACGCTAACGGTAATTCTTATCACGATCAGACAATTGAGCTTTCCGTATTACTTGAAGCAATTCAGTATAACGGCTTTGACGCAAACGGCAACCCCCTCACGTAATACAAATACGTAAAAATCTTACAAGGAGGTATGGATGTTTCGTTATAAATCAAATAAACAAGCTTGTATTATAGCGGTGTTAGTCATCCTGCTTTGCCTTGTGTGCCTTGTGGGAGCGACATACGCGCTCTTTACAAGCAATCCCGATGACGGAACGATCGGAATTGTGGCGACCTCGGGTCTTGTCAAGATAGATATCGTTGACAAGGCGGGAGATACGTTGCAGAACCGTTCGCTCGCATTCATTACAAAAACGGGACAAACGGATAGTGATAAGATTTTCTTTGAACCCGGCGCGACCTTCCACACGCAGGGCTTCGTGATAGAAAATCAGGGTAATATTCCCGTGCTGTTTAACCTGTCAATAAGTAGGGATGAAAAGATCGATATGCAAAAATTCAATGAAGCGTTTGATATCTGGCTCGCCGAGGAAAATGCCGACGGCACCATAGATATTGAAAATGCGGAGCGTATCCTGAACTTCAGAGGCTACTTACAGCCGAATATAAGCAGTAAAACATATTACTTAATAATAAAAATGAAGGAAACCGCAGGAAACGAGTTCCAATATAAGGCTTATACGGGTATTGGAGTGACAGTATATGCGGTGCAAGCAAACGGAGAAATCGAGGAATAATCGAAAATGACTAAAGCAAAAAAATTTTTGAATATCGCATTGAAGGTTGTGACTTGGATTCTCGTTGCATTCACGATCGGTATGATGATATTCACCATTTGGTCGGTTACAATGCTTGACGAAAATGAGCGTGAGATATTTGGACACCGATTCTACATTGTTCAGACTGACTCCATGAGCCCGTCCGAAAACAATAAGGATATGAAGACACATTTCAATGCCGGCGATATCGTTATCATCAAGAGCCTGCGTGATAAGGAGCAGTATAATCTCAAGCCCGGAGAGATCATCGCATTTATTTCGATGAACCCCGAGGATGGGACAGGATACTATCCTCCCTACGGCTCTACGATCACTCACATGATACGTGAGGCGACGTATGATGAGAAGGGCGCACTCCTTGGATACGTTACATTCGGTACGAATACAGGCTCGGACGACCCCGCGTTGGTTGAGCCCTCCTACGTACTTGGTGTATACCGAGGAAAGCTTCCCGGTGTAGGTAAGTTCTTTGCATTTACGAAGACTACCCCCGGATATATCGTTTGTATCCTGGTTCCTTTCATTCTTCTTATCCTCTACAACGGCGTTAACGTAGTTCGCCTGTTCCGTCAGTACAGAAAGGAACAGATGGCGGATATGCAGGCCGAGAGGGAAAGACTTGACGCAGAGCGCGCTGAGAATCAGCGCATGATGCAGGAGCTGTTAGAGCTTAAGGCACAGCTCAATAATCAAAAAGCCAAGGAGGAGACCCCGCCCGACGCTCCCGCGACGGAGGAGAATTCTCAAAGCTCACAATCCGAAGAAAATTAAAAGCGTTTCAGAAAACAAAAAACAAAATTTTGGATAGGAGACAAATATGAAAAATATTAAATCCACTAAACGCGCCCTTATCACAAGCGTTGTGGCAATGTTCCTTTGCTTTGCAATGCTTGTTGGTACAACATATGCTTGGTTTACAAGCACAGTAACATCTGCAGGTAACATTATTCAGTCGGGTACGCTTAACGTAACTCTTGAATATTCCGCTACAAAGCCCGCAGATGAAAATGATGCACTTTGGCTTGATGCATCTAAGGGTGCGATTTTCAATTACAAAAATTGGGAGCCCGGTTATACTGACGTAAAGTATATCAAGGTTCAGAACGAGGGTACTCTTGACCTTCAGTATTTGCTCACAGTAGTTCCCAATGACAACACAGAAGTAGACGTAAACCTCGCTGATGTTATCGACGTTTATATGTTCGAGGGCGCAGAGCCTGTTATCCGCGATATGCTTACTGACGCTAACCGCGTAGGTACAGTTGCAGAGCTTATGGCTAACCCCAACGGCGCAGCAAAGGGTGTTCTCTATGCTAAGCAGAACGCTGATCCCGCAAACGGCAAGAACAACTTCGACGTTTACACAGTTGTTCTTAAGATGCAGGAAACAGCAGGTAACGAGTATCAGGGCCTCAGCGTAGGCGGCGGCTTCACAGTAAACCTCCTTGCTACTCAGTACACAAGCGAATATGACGCATTCGACAATATGTATGACGAAGGCGCAAAGCTTCCTATGATCGGCTCCGGCTCTGCAGCTGTTGTTCCCAATAAGGATATCACGGTTAAGGTAGCTAATGCAAATACTACATCCACTTCTCCTACACACTACATCGCAACAGTTGTAGTTCCTGCAGGGGCAATAGCTGACGGCGCTTCCAATATCGACGTTGTAGTTAAGGAAGAGGCTCCCCAGACACAGAGCAACCTCGGTATTAATGTAAACGGTGAAGTTAAGACATTTGAGATCAAGGTTGGAGGTATTAAGGAAGGTAATTCCGAGTTTATCGACGTATACGTTTTCGTTGGTGAAGACCAGAACGTAGGTAATGTTGTATATCACACTCTTCCTGACGGTACAGTTGAAGAGCTTATCATCGTTGCTTACACAGAGGGCTTTATCAGATTCAAAACAAAGTCCTTCTCTCCCTTCTCCGTAGTTATTTACGACGAGCCCCTTGTAACTAACGACAAGGAGCTTCCTATAGCTGACGTTCAGAAGGTAACTCTCGGTGAGGCAATTGTATGGAACGATGACCTCGGCTTCTTCCCCGGCTCCGCTAGCCAGCAGCTTGAACAGGTTTACTCCTTCAAGTCCCCCCATACAATCGACAACATCAATGACTGTCTCTACAAGACATGGGTATGCGATTACTACGTAAAGTTCGTTCCCGCAGCAAACTCCAATATCACAATGCTTCCTGAGGGTACAATTACACTCGGCGGTTATTACGGTACATGGGGTTGGGTTGGCTTTGACAACCCTGAGGTAGAGGTTAATACTTATATTCCTCTTCTCGGCTCCGTTACACAGATCGGCTGGACATACGACGCTATCGTATCTTGGGTTGGCGAATTTATGTGTGGCGTATCCAAGGCTGAAAACAGCACAGTTGATATCGAAGGTGCACAGTTCATCGTTGAGCTTCGCTTGACAAATCCTGACAATGAAGCTGAATACTATGCTGTTAACACAGTAACATACACATTCGGCGCAGAAGGCACGGTAGGCACAAGCGTTATCGAAAGCTACAAGAAGTAATACTTTTTAATCACATTTATCTAAGCTGCACTGCTATTGCAACAAGGTGAAACGCCTTGTTGCAGGGCAGGGTATATCGCAGGAAACTGCAATATATAAACTTTATTAGTCAATAATAAGAATAGGAGACAAAAAATGGCTAAGAAGAATTTTACTAAGCGCGCGCTTCTTTCAAGCGTTGTTGCATTGTTTGTTTGCTTTGCTATGCTTGTTGGTACCACATTTGCTTGGTTTACTGACAGTGTAACAAGTGAAGGCAACATCATTCAGACAGGTACACTCAAGGTTGCTATGTCTTGGGCGAACGGTACTGAAGATCCCGCATCCGCTAATTGGACGGATGCATCCGCAGGCCCCATCTTCAATTATGATTTGTGGGAACCCGGCTACGCTGACGTTAAGCACGTTCAGATCGAAAACAAGGGCACACTCGGTCTTAAGTATATCATCAAGATCGTTGCTAACGGTGAGGTTACTGATCTCGCAGACGTTATCGACGTTTACTATATGGACCCCGCAGCTCAGGTTACAGGCCGTGACGCTCTCACAGCCGACAAGAGACTTGGCACACTTACAGAGGTTCTCGCAGGTGTTGAAACATCCGCTACAGGCGAGCTCGCAGTAGGTGAAAAGCACACAATCACTCTTGCACTCAAGATGCAGGAAACAGCAGGCAACGAGTACCAGGATAAGTCCATCGGTACAACATTCTCCGTTGTTCTTCTCGCAACTCAGCTTTCCGCTGAAAACGACGCTTTCGGTCCCGATTACGATAAGGATGCGGTTTACGCAGACTATTACGTAACTTCTCCCGCAGAGCTTCAGGCTGCTATCAATGAGGGTGGCACAGTAGCTCTTATGGAGGATATTGACCTTTCCGCATTGATGTCTCGCGCAGCTGCTGATCCTTCTCTTAAGGTTCCCGCAGGCAAGGAAGTAGTTATTGACCTTAACGGCTTTACACTTTCCTCCACATCTGCACAGACAGGCAAGAACTATGACATGATCGACGTAAGAGGTACTCTTACAGTTAAGAACGGTACAGTTGTTACAAAGCACGAGGGTGCTAATATGGGTTGGGGCAACTCCACAAACGTATTCAACGTAACTGCAGGCGGTGTTCTTAACATTGAAGACGCTGAGATCAAGAACCTCGGCGGCTCCGATATGGCTATCGGTATCCACCTCAACAACTGGGGTGAGGTTACTCTTAACGTAAACAACTCTACAATTACAGCTACTTACACAGCAGTAAGAGTATTCAATAGCGGTTATGATATGAATAACGTAACTATTACAAACTCTAAGCTCGTAGGTGACAGCCAGTCCTTCTGGGTACACAACTACACAGTTGAGGACTTCGGCACACAGGCTAAGGCTGATGCTCAGGCTAAGCTTCTCAACCTCAACATTCTCGTTAAGAATCCCGTTGCAGGTGCTACAGACGCTTCCAACCTCAATGCAGCAGCTAACAACACCTTTATCGGTAAGATCAGATACGGCTTCACAAACGGTAGCATTTTCTATAACTCCGACACAGTAGCAGTATCTAATGCTGATGAGCTTGTTGCAGGTCTTGAAAGCGGTAAAGTAGCTCTTACAAGCGATATTACTCTTGATAAGACTATCGTTGTTGACAACGATGCTGTTATCGACCTCAACGGTTGCACTCTCGCAGGTACTTCCACAAGCTCCAAAACTTCTTCTCTTATCACAGTTAAGAAGGGTGCTGAGCTTACATTGACAGGCGAAGGTACAGTTACATTCGAGGCAGCAAACCCCGACGTAGACTGGAATCCCGAAGGCTTCCCCACATACGCTAACAACACTATCCGCTGCGAAGGTAAGCTTGTAGTTGACGGCGTAACGATCAAGAACACAACAAATCCCGGTGGCGCTTCCTATGCTATCGACTGCTATCCCGGTGCTGACCTCGTTGTAAACAGCGGTCTCATCGATGGATGCGGTAAGCTCGCTATCCGTATGTTCTGTAACTCCAACACAGATGCTACTAACGTAACTATCAATGGCGGTACAATCACAGGTAAGCGTGCTATCTGGGTACAGCTCCCCAGCAGCAATATCAATAACGAAAGACTCGCTAACCTTACAATTAACGGCGGTGAGTTTATCTGCACAAACACTGAAAAGGACGTTTGCATTTACTCTTACTCCTACGGTGATAGCTTTGCAAAGACAAACATCACAATTACAGGCGGTACGTTCACAGGTGACGTTTGCTTTGGCGGCGGTAACGCTAAGTCCACTCAGGAAAACGTTACTGTAACAGGCGGTACTTTCAACGGCGCATTGGGTAGATATCTTGCACACGACGGTTGGGAAGATATTGCAAAGCCCTAATAAATATTAATTTATCCGTTATAGGATAATAAATTCCACCCACTCCTCGTTTGTGGGGAGTGGGCGGCAATGAAAGAGCATAAGAGATATTTTGTGCTTTTTCATTGCTGAAAATTGATCATTATTTATAGATGAAAGGAGGGGAAACTCTTGGAGAATAAGCTTGAATGTGAAAGCAAAAAGATGACCGATAAAGCGTTTTTGCAGGGATTTATTATATCCATCGTAAGTATTGTTTTGTGTCTTGCCGCGCTTTGCTCTATGACGTTCGCGTGGTTTAACGCAAGCACGGAAAGCCCGTCAAATTTGATTGAGTCGGGCAGGTTTGGCCTTGATATAAAGATTTATTATCTTGATGAAGCGAATAATCAGGCTATTCCCGTAACGGTTACTGAAGCCGCAAACGGTAGCAAGAGCTGTGTGCTTGAGAGAGCAGGAAAATATGCTGTGTATCTCTATATGGAAGATGACGTAACACTGGATAAGGGCTATTGTGGCGTTTCTATAAACGGTAAGCCCGAGCTGATTACGGAATCCATAAGTACCAACTCCGAGCTTGGTGTTATCCCTCCCTTGACCTTTACGGTCGAAACCGTTGAGGAAAACGTAAGCGTTACGTTTACTCCCAAGTGGGGACTTCCCGCAAACTATAATATTGTAAAAGACAGTACGGTTACAGTAGAACCTAAATCCCCAAATGAGTCTGGGTCCACAGAATCCGAGGGATAAATGAGAAAGACGACGAGTGAAACTCGTCGGCTTTTTTATGCGAATTTTTTGTCATGCTTATAAATTCTCTTTGCGGCGTCCTCAATGAGCGTTGCCAACAGGATAAAGCCGAAGAGTAACCAGATGCTTTTGACTCCCAAGACTCTCATCAGATCTGCGGGGCATTGGAAGGCGTACAGTCCGAAGCTCAATGCACCGAGATAGGAAAATACCGAGCATTTGAAATCAAGGCAGAAGGTAAGATATATGAGCGCGGGGTAGAGAAGGTTGTCAAGAATCAGCTCGGGAATGCGGAGCCCCAGCCACTCAACGTTACTTAAATTGAAGCAGATCATAACAAAGCATAGCGCCATTGTAGGCAAGAGCAGTATCCACGTCAGCCACTTTCGCTTAGGTTTGATCTTGGGAATCATTGCAATAAGAATTCCCGCAGGGAGACTCGATGCGCCTCTTATGTAGCCGAAGGAGTAGAGAAGTCCCGAAAATTTCAAAATAAGCGCTACTATCATCACGCTTCCGATTATGATGAAAAACGCTTTATCGCTCTTGATTATTTTTCTTAGAATTACAAGAACGACCATCATAACGAGCATCACCTCAACGTACCAGAGGTAACCCCATATGTTTAAATAATCGCCGTCAAAGAAGTTGCAAATTATGTTACTTACAATACCAATACATAGCGGGATAGCGAGAGGCAAAAGTCGTGATTTTAAAAGCTTTTTGAGTGCGGATTTCAGGGGAAGCTCCTTGTTTTTTTCAAGAAATGAGAAAAACAGATATCCGCTTAGCACGAAGAAGAATTCCACACACGCGCGCCCTGGGCCGAAGTATTCGCCGTTATATACGAACAGGCTATGGCTTTTAACTACGACAAGTGAAAGGAAAAATCGGTACAGATCAATAAGACCATTTCGCTTGCTAGGTGTCTTTGCGATAGACATATAGTTTACTCCTTAAAGAGAATTTGTGATATCTATATATATAATACCACAAATTCACAGAAAAGTAAAGGGAGCAATTTGAGTATTGCCGCACTTGACTATTTGAAAAAATAATGTTATAATTATAATGAAGAAATATGTGTAAAAATGAAGGGAGAATAAAATTATGTCAGACTTTTTGGCAATGCTCGGATCTATACACCCTATACTCGTTTGTCTTCTTGTTTGCGCGGCAAAGATAATTGAGATCACAATACAGTCGCTCAAAACGTGTATGATGGTAAGAGGACAAAGATTCAAGGCGGCGGCACTCGGCTTTATTGAGTGCGCTATATGGGGTCTTGTTATTTCAACGATAATCGGAACGCTTGGCGATAATTTGTTCCTTCTCTTATTCTATTGCGCAGGCTATGCTGCGGGACTCTTCCTCGGCTCTACTCTTGAAGGGAAGATCGCGCTTGGTACGTCCAGCCTTCAGCTTATCGCAAATGATGAAAACACTGCGAAGATTATTGATTATCTCCACGAACATAATAAGGGATATACAGTTTTCGACGGTCAGGGCTCAAAGGGTAAAATGAATATGATATTCATTGTTCTCCCGAGACGAGAGTCCAACAAGGTGCTCAAGGAAATCCGCAAAATATGTGAAAATAACGTCTTTGTCGTAGTTGACGACGTTAATAAATACGCGGGCGGTTACGGTATGGTAAAATAAGTCTTGGATATGCCAACACTGTAAATTTTTCGTAAAAAATATCAAAAAACATTGCCTTATAATACTATATATGTTATAATAATATAGTTATACATTTATCGGCAAACACATAAAATATTTATTTTGGGAGAAATAAGGATCAATGAAAAAAACTTTTAGTGTAAAGCAAAGATTGATTGCAGCTTTTCTGACCCTTTTGATGATTGCAACGGCGTTCGTAGGAACAACGTTTGCTTGGTTTACGGATTCCGTAACAAGCGCGGGAAATACGATTATTTCGGGCAGTCTTAAGGTAGACCTTTTACATAAGGTTAACAGTGATTGGGTTTCTATAAAGGAAAACCCCGATCACAAGATTTTTGATTATGATAAGTGGGAGCCCGGTTTTACCGGAGTGGAAACGCTCAAGATCCAGAACCTCGGTAGCCTTGCATTGAAATATCGCCTCTCTATTGAGACGGATAAGGCAAACGAGAAGCGCGGCAAGGGTGGTGAGAGCCTTTCCGACGTTATTGAGGTATATTTAAGCTACGGCGAGAGCACGGATACGAGCTTTGAATCCATCAAGGGTAGCTCCGCTTGGTCTTATAAGGGAACTCTTACAGAGGTTATGAATAACCCTGCGAGCTTCCTTGCGGGTGAGCTTCTTCCTACGGGTAAGACGCTTGACGAAAATGCCGCTGATACGACCAAGGTTGGCTTTGAGACGGTTTCTATTGCGCTTCATATGAAGGAAAATGCAGGAAACGAGTATCAGGATCTCCGTGTGGGTGATATTTACGTTAACCTTATCGCAACGCAGTGGAGCAATGAAAATGACAGCTTCGGCTCCGATTATGATAAGGACGCTCTTTTCCCCAATCTTAATATAAGCGGAATTACCGTAGACGTAACAACTTCCAACGGTATCGTTACCGAAGAGGCGAACGTTACGGGCGCAGGTGTTGCTGCTACGATCCCCGCGGGTGTTAAGGTTGAAAACGGCGCAAATAAGCTTGGCTTGTCCGTAACCGAGAAGACACAGAGCGACGCTAATATCAGCCTCAATGACGGCGAGGCGCTTCGTTCCCTCGACGTACATATGGCGGGCGTTGCTAAGGATAACACCGTGCCTATGATCATTACGATCGATAAGGCAATGAAGGTTGGTCTTAATATTGGTAACTATACGCTCTATCACGTAGAGAACGGTGCTACGGTAACGATGACCGCCGTGTCCTCCATGGCTGAGCTTGATGCTCATAATGAATTTTACTATGACCCCGCAACGGGTAACGTAACGCTCGCAATGGCAACCTTCTCCGAGGTTACTATGAAGGCAGACGTTAATAACGTTTGGGAAGGTGCATTTGACTATACTTGGTATGATGCTTCCAAGACCGATTTCGTAATCGCTAACGGCGACCAGCTCGCAGCATTCGGTGCAATCGTTGGTGGAATGAAGAAGGTAATTGGTAAAGATAGCGAAGGAAAGAATGTTTACTCTGAAGAAGTAATTCAGGATTCCTTCAAGGACAAGACAATTAAGCTTATTGCCGATATTAACCTCGGCGATGATGAAGAAAATAATATTGCGGGTAAAATCTTCTATCCCATTGGTTATTGGAACAACGAGGGAACGTATGAGAAACTGCCTGTTGAAGATAGAGTAACGGCAGTTTCCAGCGGCTTCTATACCTTTAACGGTACCTTCGACGGTAACGGTCATACGATTTCCAATATTTATCAGAACACTTGGGAAATGAAGGGTGACCACGATTGGTATAACACTATTACGGAGCAGTATTTCCGCGACGGTATGGGACTCTTCGGTAGAGTTTACGGTGGTACGGTAAAGAACCTTACTGTTAAGGACTTTAAGTCTGACGGTGAGATTACGACTACGGGTGTTATCGCCGCTTATGCCGACTTTGGTGCAACCTTTGAAAACATCGCGATATTTGACTGTAATCCCCGAGTTTACAATATCGGTAATGGCGGTATCGTCGGCTGTGTAGGTTGGTATACAAAGGGCGAGACTGACAAGCCCGTTACTTTCACAAATATCACAGTTGATAACTCCAATAAGATCTCCGCTCTTTGGGGCTCTTACGACGTGGCTTGTGGCGGTATCGTGGGCCAGTATTATCCCACAAGCGGACAGACTTCCGCAGGTACTCCCAAGAACGCGGGTATCCACCTTGAGAACTGCCACGTTTCCGCGCAGATGGACGTTTATAATGACGTTTGCGCGAACTATCAGTACTACGCGTACCGTTATACGGGTATGCTCATCGGTTCCGTTCGTGAGAATGTGCCCATTGACGGTCATACCTATCCCAAGATGGACGGCATCACAGCAAGCGGCTGCACCGTTCACTTCGGTACTTGGAACGACTATTACTATTGCGAAATTATTGATAATACAACGGCTTCTTATACACACGATTATCAGATGAGCCGCTTGACCGAGATTAAGGCGATCGACGGCACAACTATTACTTACCTTGACGGTACAACCGGCACAGTTCCCGCAAGCGGTAGAGCTAACTACGTTATCGTTGACTATGCAAAGGGTCACGGAACGGAAAACGCTACCTGCTACCACTTCAAGGACGGCGCGGTTTGGACTCACGATATGGGTGGTATCCAGACAGGTATTGACGAGAACGGCGACGGTAAGGATGACCTCAAGGAAGATAAGCAGCACATCTACCTCGAATTCAATAACCTCGTAACAGGCTACGGCTGGGGTGTAACGTCCAAGGGCGTTGGCGACCTCGCGGGTGTTACTATTCTTGATAGAGCTGTAGGCGATTCCAAGGTTAAGTTTGATAAAGCTGATACTGCCAAGGATAGCTATATGAATGGTAAGCCTATTACTATCGGCGAGCTCTTTAAGGCTGTAAAGCTTGACGATGAAAAGCTTTCTATTATTAATGCAACTGTTAGTGTAACGGTTTCTCCTGTAGGAGAGGAAAGTACTGTAAGTGGTACCTATGTAGCAAACACTACCGATTGGACGAAGGGCACTTTGACCTTTAGCGGTACTGGCAAGGCAACAATTACGATTACTGACTACTACTTCTGTACGCCTACTACGATTGAGGTTGAAATTACCGATCGTCAGCCTGAAGAAAAGTTTGACGTTGTAATGAATAACGGTGATTTCCTCCATAGAGTTGGTAACATCGAAACAGTTGCTCTTAATAAGCTCTTCAAGGCAAAGGACGGCGTAGCCATTGGCACGGTTTCCGTAACTGTTGAGGCGGTTAACGGTACAGGCGCAAGCGGTATGTACTCCAACAACGCAATTCAGTTCAACGGTACAGGCGTTGTAAAGGTAACTATTAAGGATGATGATAACTATTGTATTCCTACAGTACTTTATCTTGAGGTTGTTGATGCAACCAACGTAACAGGACTTGGCGGTGCGATTTCGGGCAACGTAGTTCTTCTTAACGATTGCGGCATTTCTTCCTTGACAGTTGGCGGTAGAAACACAGTATTCGGCAACGGATTTACGGCTACTTATAGTGGTAATGGTCAGTCACTTAGAAATGGATTGAAGCAGGGTGTTATCACGGTATCCGAAAACGGTACACTTGATAATCTTAAAGTTAAGGCTACAATTTATCCCAAGGCATACCTTTACTACGGAATCACGATGCTTGGAGATTATGTTCAGGGTGGTCCGAGTGATGGTAATGAAAGATATTACTACCAGCTTTCTGCAGTAGTAGCAAAGGGTAATGCAACTATTTCCAACTGCTACATTTATGGTGGAAGAACTAATGTATTTATAGATACAGGAGATGTAACAATTAAGGATACAATACTTGAATGTGGTACTGTTGCAAACGTACAGATTCAGAGCAATAGCAGTCATACTGTTACGTTTGAAAATCTTACTACCATTCAATATTTGGTAAAGCCTACTTTGGATAACCCAGACACAAAAGATATTAATGAAATTGAAATTAATATGCTTGGTGCAGGTGTAATTATTGGACCTGAAACCACTACTAATCCTACAATTGTTCTTGACGGTTCGTTTAAGCAGTATAACTGGGTAAATGAAGAAGATAAGGCGAGTGTTCCTAATAAGGTTGTTGGAATAATTATCAATAAAGCGTTGGAATCCCCAGAGTTCCAGCATACTATTAATGATAAGAAATCGGCAAATCTTGGTGTTATTTATATGAATGATGCAGAAGCTCCGTTTAAGAACAATACTGGATTACCTTATGCTCATAAGGTGATTACGGAATCTGAACAGACTGGTCAGGTGTACTCATTGTCTAAGGAGGCAACCCCGAATCAGATATTTAGCGATTACGAAAATGCTGATAGAACGACAGTAAATGGATGGTATCAGCCTCAGTTTAAGTATGACGGAACATTAGGCGGTCAGTTGATTGAAAAAATTGACGGTGCTGACGAGTTCCTTTACAGAGACGGCGATACTATTGATGTGTTGTTTGTTTCTGGCATGACTAAGGAAATAGATCTTTCTAAATTTGTAAGTATTAATAAGTATACGGGTCAAAAGCTTGACGTTCAAATTTCCTGTAAGGATAGCAATGGCAATGCAGTTTCCGTAACTAATGGAAAGCTCCTTCTTTCCGTAGCAAATACTTATATTGTAACGTATACTGTAGTTGATACATTGTTCTACGATATAGAAGGCAATGTGATCACAAAGTCCGTTGAATATTCTTGGGATGTTAAGATCATAGTTAACTTGAAGGATAAGTCTTTGGCAGATGCTCGCTTTGAATTTGATACTTCAAAGCAGATTATGGGCTATAATTTAGTAGATTACTACATTTCTACAACAGTAAATCAGTATCTTCCTATTCTTGCTGGTCTTAAGATTTATGATTATGATATCGTTCGCGGTGAATATTTGAGATTTAATGGCGATACGGATGTCAATAAGGTTGCTTCTATTTCAGTAGCTAATAAAGTTAATAACACCAATTATTCAGTTGTTACAGTAACTTTGACAGATGGTGGCGTTATTGAGCTTAAGCTTTACGCAAGAGCAAATAGTAGCGGTGGTTCAACTTATACAGGATCTATTGTAACAAGAGAAGGTGTTATTTTCTTCAAGAATGACGGTACAACTAAACAAGACGATAAAAAATTAACTACATCTGCAGGCTATTGGGACATTGATTACTATAAGTTTACGGGTAATAACGGTGTAACTATTCAGTCTGGCTCTCAAAGATTTATGTCCGAGGGTAAGAGCTCCACAATTCCTTCTGGAAGCTTTAGTACTTCTATTAAGTACACAGTGAACTTTGATGCTAACGGTGGAGATTGTGTTCAGTCTCTTGCTTATGCAACAAGCGCATCTGCGGCAGTTACACTTCCGTATGTGACTCGTAGCGGTAATTACATGTTCCGTGGTTGGTATACAGCACCCACAGGTGGCACACGACTTGGTGGAGCAGGTGATAGCTATACTCCTTCGGCTAACGTTACTATCTATGCTCAATGGGGTACTCCTTTTGACGTATCGTTCAATGCAAATGGCGGAAGCAGTACGTCAAAGCTTCCTTATAAGGGCGTTCCAATGGTATTGCCTGATGCAACTCGTGACGGCTACGTATTCTTAGGTTGGTATGATGCACTTGAAGGCGGCAACAAGATCGGTGATGCCGGTTCAACCTTTGATCCCACTGGTGAGATTACACTTTATGCTCATTGGCAGCAGAAGATTGAATACACTGTTATATACAATGCAAATGGCGGTAATTGTAGCACGTCAAGCCAGACTTACGTAGGTTATCCTCCGTTGACGCTTCCTACACCTACTCGTACGGGTTATAAATTCACTGGTTGGTATACAGCAGCAAGTGGTGGAACTAAGATTGGTGATGCTGGTGCAGCATATGATCCTACTTCTAATATTACTCTCTATGCTCAGTGGGCAGTTAAGAACTATACCATTACTGTTACGACTAATAATGCAACTGTTAAGGTGAACGGCCAAACGGTGAATAATAACGGCACGGTATCTTATCAAGAAGGCACTAAAATTACAATTCAGGTATCTTACACTCAAACTAAAAACCCGAATACAACAGTAAATGGAATGACGGTTACTCTTACTAACAATGAATACACATTCGATCTTAATGGGAATACAACCATTCATGCAAGCAGCGAACCACAGTGTGTAACATCCGATACACTTGTAACGCTTGCTGATGGAACTCAAAAGAGAGTGGATCAAATCACTACGGATGATATGCTTCTTGTTTGGAATTTCTACACGGGCGATTATGACGTAGTTCCTGCGGCAATAATCTTCTATCACGGTGAAGCTGAATATGACGTTATTAGCTTGTACTTTGATGATGGAACGAGAGTAAAGATAATCACAGACCACGGATTCTTTGACGTTGATCTTAATAAGTTCGTATTTATTGATAAGAATAATATTGAAGATTATATCGGACATAGCTTTGTGAAGGTTGACGGCGATAACCGTACGTCAGTAAAGCTTGTTGGATATGAAATCAATAAGGAATACACAGGTTCTTATTCAATTCAAACTGCCGTACATATCAACTTTATGGTTGAGGGCATGTTCTCGATAACATACCCGCCGTATGAAGGCTGGTTCGATTACTTTGAGATCGGCGAAGGTATGAAGTACGATGAAGAAAAGATGCAGGCGGATATTGAAAAGTACGGCTTGTATACTTACGAAGATTTTGCTGAGTACGTAACGTATGAGCAGTTCATCGCGTTTAACGGTCCTTACCTCAAGGTTCTTGTTGGCAGAGGTGTACTTACGTATGAGCAGATCATTGACTTGATCGCAACGTACGTAAACCCTAACAATTAACAAAATTTAAAATTTTACCGACTCGGATTATTCCGAGTCGGTTTTTTTGCTTAAAAGGTTAAAAAATTTGTTAAAATGGAGAAAAAACGTCGAGAAATCGGATACATATTGAATGTAAAATAAACACAGTTTAACGGCTGTTTTGTTACTATATATACAAATTGTGGTAATATTATATTATCTATAAGTGTGTAAACACACAAACGGTACAAATTTTTCCTTTAGCAAACAAATTTTTTAAAACTTTGAAGGAGTACAGAAATGAAAACTCAGAAGAACAAACTGATGTTGAGTGCTATAGCATTGTTTTTATGCTTTACGATGCTTGTTGGCACAACGTTTGCTTGGTTTACCGATTCTGTAACAAGCGACGGTAATATCATTCAGACAGGTAGCTTAAAGGTTGACCTTTCTCACAAGGTTGGCGATGGTTGGGTATCCATAAAGCAGAATCCCGATCACAAGATCTTCGACTACGATAAGTGGGAGCCCGGCTATACAAGAGTGGAGACACTCAAGGTTCAGAACCTCGGTAGCCTTGCTTTGACATACCGTCTTACTATGGACGTTCTTACCGCGACTGCAAAGCTTGGCCCTAACGGCGAAAGCTTGGCTGACGTAATTGACGTATATTTTGTGAACGGCGAGAGAACTGCGGCAAGCTTTGACGCGATCAAGAGCAGCGCGGATTGGACCTACAAGGGCACTCTTTCCGAGGTAATGGGAAATGCGGCAACTATCCTTACAGGCGAGCTTCTTCCCGAGGGCGAGATCCTCGCGGCAGGTATGCCCGATACAACTAAGGTTGGTGAGGAGACGATCACTATCGCTCTTCACATGCAGGAAACTGCAGGCAACGAATACCAGGATCTCAGCGTTGGCGAGATCAACCTCAACCTCATCGCTACTCAGCTCGGCTACGAAGAAGACAGCTTCGGCGCAGAATATGACGTGGTAGCAAAGGACTACATTCTCGAGGATCAGGCGGCTCTCGATGCGGCTCTCTATGCAAAGAAGTCTCTTATCATTCTTGCTCCCGGCGAATACACCTTGCCTTCAAAGGTTAAGGTGGAAAACAGCAAGGGACAGCTTGTAAACAAGACTGTTACATATAGCGGAATGCAGATCATTGGTATGGACGGCGCGAAGATTACTTCGGCAGACTATACAAACTGGACAAACGTTACTGTTGAGAACGTTGAATTTGATTTTAGTCTTAAGATTCAGTTCAAGGGCAATTCCATAATTAAGAATTGCACGTTTAATGCAGAACAGAACAATGCTATCCGTCAGGCAAAGGTTAGTGCAGGCGCAACACTCACAATTGAGAATTGCGTATTTAACCTTAATGACATCTATAAGGACGGAGTTACTGATACAGGCGCACTTCATTTCCAGGGAAATGAAAACGGCACGGTAATTATTAATGGTTGTACCGTAAATAGCGGATATCTCTCTTTTGGTAGAACAATGAACGTTGAAATTAACAATTGTAGCTTCAACGGTACAAATATCGGTGCTTACGGCGATATGACACTTACAAACTGCACTTTCTCTCCCACAACAAAGCTTTACATTAATCCCAAAACAGGTAATACTGAGGTTACTATGACACTTAAGGGTTGTAGCGTTGTTGGCGGCGCACCCGTAAGCTCTGTATTCGTAGATTATAGTGGAGAATTTACACACGATATTGATTGGAAGGTTATTATCGACGATATTACACTTGATAAAAATTCCGTTTTCGCATCCCAGTCAATAGTAGCTGGTGAGGACGGCGCAAATTTTAATTTATCCTTCAAGGGTCAGGCAATAGCATCGCTTTCTATACCTAAGGACGCGATCGCTGATCTTACAAAGCCGGTAACTGTTACGTTTGTTAGCATTGATCCTGCTGATACGATCACCTTGGAGGAAAACGTTAGGTCCTACGCTTACGATATTGACGTAACAAACCTCAAATCGAACCCCGCAGACAGAGCGCCCATCACTGTAGTATTGACAGTTCCCAATGCGCTCGCAGCTGCTAACGTATACCACAACGGTGAGTTGATCGAAAATTATTCCTATAATGAAGTTGCGGGCTCTGTAACGTTTGAGACCACAAGCTTCAGCCCTTATGCGGTTTCTTATACTGAGTATGAGGTAACAACAATTGAGCAGCTCCGCGAATATGCTTCTATGGATAACGTAAACATCAAGCTTATGGCTGACCTTTACGTAAATCTTGATCCCAATGCAGCAGTTAATAACTGTGATGATAAGCATTTCTGCAAGCTTACAGGCTCTTACGAATATTATAACGGTGTAAATATCAACGGCAAAAACGTTGCTATTGACCTCAACGGCAATAGTATTATCGTTTCGGGTGATAAGGATGCCGACACAGTTGGCGCGGTGTTCTTCATTATGCCTAACTCCAATCTTAACATTAACGACTCCGTAGGCGGCGGTAAGATCAAGCTTTGTGATCCCGCTTACATCGTATGGGCTCCTTACGATGCTGAATACGGTCTCTCTTACGTAGACGTTTACGGCGGTATCTTTATGAGCCACGGCTACGCAGGTGATGAGCGCACACCCGGTCGCTTCGCAATGTTCTATGCAGGTGAGGGTGGCTTGATCGATATTTACGGCGGTTACTTCCTTTACGAAAATGATGACTATACCGACAAGAACGGCGTAGTTCATCCTAACAATAATAACGGCTTCTGCAACGTTATGAATAGTGCAACAACACCTTGTATCACAATTCACGACGGAGCAATGCTCATTAATAGCTATTACAGACAGGACGGTTACGTAAATAACGTTAAAAACTGGCAGGCAGACCACGACTCCATTTTCCTTGCTGAAAATACTGAGCTTGTTGAAACTACAAAGTCGGTTACCATTGACGGCGTAACTTATGATACATGGTATCAGGTTAAGTGTAACCATACAGGCGGTAAGGCTACTTGTACAACACAGGCAACGTGTGATTACTGTGGTAAGTACTATGGGGAAATTCTCGAACACAATTACATTCCGACAGTAACACCTCCTACATGTACAGATGTTGGTTACACTACATATACATGTGGATGTGGTAAAACATATACAGCCAATGAAGTTCCTGCTACGGGACATTCATTGTACTGGGCAAGTGATAATGAATCTTACTGCTACCAGAAGTGTTATAACTGCTCACATTCTCAGGGTACTACTTCACACACATGGACAAAGGGCATGTGTTCAAGATGTAATAAGACTCAGACAATGATTGCCAACATTTCTGATAGAATGATTGCTAAGGGAATTGATAGAGAAGCCGTAACATTCACATTCCTTGGCGGTTCTAAGGACGCCAGTGAATATACCGCATATTTGTTGTATAATGGTTCTCCGTTCCTTTCTTCCAGTGTAACTAATGGTGGTACGGTTGAATTCAATATGACAAATTGGGTTGTTAGTAATTATCTTATTATTATCGTTGACAATTCTAATGGCAATTGGGTTGCTCAGGAAGAAATTCAGATTGTAGATCCCGGTGTTAATAAGTTCTGGTCAGCATCTACCATTAATTCAAAGGGTATTCTCAATAATGGATTGGGCGGTAGTGCTACAAAGTCTATGGTTGATGGTTACGTAAGACTCTATTGTAATACGCCTAATAATGAAGGTCAGCTTCGACTCACCATGCTTGACGGATCAACTAATTTCAAATTCGGCTATATGGTAATCAAGTACCGAAAGAACGTTTATTACAATGGTGTTCAAGTGTATCCTGTGCGCAACAATGCCCTTGTGGGAATTGGCGATATGTGGATTTCCGATAATCAAACCGGTGAAATATGTATAACGAAGAATTACTACTATAATGGTAATATCGATTATATTATGCTTGACTTCTTTACAAAGGGTATATCTTCTGGACACTATATTGATATCGAGTACATTGCATTTGTTAACGATCCCACTCACATCGGTTAATTTTAAACAATTAAATCTGATTGAATAAATAAAGCGGGAGCTTCGGCTCCCGCTTTCCTTTTGAAAAATTACCACTTGCAATTTTCGACAAAAAGTGGTAAAATTATATTGTAAAATTTTGAAGGGAGGGGAAGCAATGGCTGAAGCGAAAAAGGGCAAGAACGGCATTATTGAGCTTTTCCGTTTTATTTGTTCGGTATGGGTCGCGTATTACCACGGTTTTTCACCCATAATTTCGGATAAGTTCAACGGCGTAAATATTTCGGTTGATCTCTTCTTTATGATCTCGGGATATTTCTTCCTTGCTTCCATTGAAAAGTACAGGGAAAAGCCCATTTTGCAAGGAATCCGTTTTATCGGCTGGGATAGAAACAAGAGATTTATTGTGCCGCTTATAATTGCGGCTACGTCTATCCTTTTGTGTAATATTACCGTTGAGCTTGATTTTGGCGGCTTCAATTGGCCGCTTAGCTTCCTTTGGTTTTTTGTAGCGCAATTTTTGTACCTGACCTTGTTCTATTTGCTTTATAAAGTGATCAAAAAGCGGCTCGTCTTCAATATTCTTTGCGGTGTGATCATTTGTATCTTTATGTCGCTCTTCCGTCTTGAGATAAGCGCGCTTGATATTCCGTTCCGTGGCCCTGCAATGCTCGCCGTAGGTATTTTGATATCGCAGATACCAAAGATTAAGATAGGTGCAAAGGATGAAAAGGTTGCGAGAAGACGAGGCCTTACTGTAAATATTATCGGATTTGCGATATCCGTTATCGTTGCCACATATCTCGCGTATTTGCCCGAATTTACGATATGGAAGCTACATCTGTTTTGCCTTGTCGTATGTCCGATCCTGTTATATTTTGCAACCGCGATTCCTGTTCACAGTAAATTCTTGAATTTGCTCGGTGAGTTCAGTATTTTCATCTACCTTGCGCAATGTCCGATCTTGCTTCATTATTATTTTATAAGCCGTGATCCGATGCCGCAGTTTATCCTGCTTTGCATTTGCGCGCTTGCCTTGTTCGGTATCAACAGGCTTGTTAATCGAAGAAAGAGAAGAATCAAAGCATAATCACGGAGAACCAAATGAATACAAAAGTTTTAAATATAACCAACGGCGACGCGTTCAACGTGCATTTTTTGAAAACGTTCGGCGGCGAGGCGGTACCGTTCCGCGAGGCTATGATGGACGGAGAGACGGTTACGGGCGTTTATTCCGACGATTTTGTGAAAGTGAGGGCATCGGAGCTTGGTGTAAGTATCGAGGCTTACAGAGCAAATATGGCTGCATACGACGCGTTGAATGGAACCGAATATACCGAGCTTGGCCTGTGGTTTGGCAAGGATACCTTTTGCCAGATGAATCTGCTTACGCTGCTTTCATTCTTGGAGGAGATCGGATATTTGGGTAAGATCATTCTTAATTACATCGACGATGAAACCTATGACGTGCTTGAAGAAAATATTAGCGTTGAGCTTTATGGATATCGCGCGATCTATGAGACGGTTTTCATTAAAAGAGAGCTTCCGAGTGAGGTTGGAGTCCTTGATTTGAACGCGATAGAGCTATACTTTGATTATCATTCGGACAACGGCACGCTCGCAAATATGGTGCGCGAAAATTCCGATAAGGACGAGATGGCTCTTATTTGTCTTTTGCTTGAAGCCTCGAAAAAATATGGGCTCTCGGACATTCAGGCTATGAGGCTTATAGGAAAGTATAAGTAATGAAAAAAATAATTGTAATCGGCTGTCCCGGTGCGGGAAAAACCACCTTTGCGGAGAAACTGAAAGAAAAAACGGCGATACCGCTGTTTCACCTTGATGCCATTTGGCACAAGCCTGACAGAACGCATATTTCAAGAGAGGAATACGATGCGCGCCTTTGCGAGATACTCGCGCTTGATTCTTGGATTATAGACGGAAATTATAGCCGAACTATAGAAAGTCGGATTTCGGCGTGCGATACGGTCTTCCTTTTTGATTTGCCCGTCGCGGTATGTCTCGACGGTGCGATCTCCCGTCTTGGTAAGGAACGCTACGATATGCCGTGGATTGATACTAAGCTTGATCCAAAGCTTAAAAAAGAGATCGAGGAATTTCCAAGTAAAAATCTGCCCACGATATATGCGCTGATCGACAAATACAAAGACGGCAAAACTGTTGTTGTTTTTAAGAGCCGTGAAGAAGCAGATGGCTTTATTCGATCGCTTGAGAGGAATAAATAAGAATTTAACTGTAGACATAGGGGAGCAATACAAAATGGCTTATCAATATATTACCCTGCGCGAAAAGCCGTACCTGATGCATACCGCCGCGCAATGGTTTTGCAGCAAGTGGGGGATTCCAATGAAATCCTACATAGAATGTATGGATGCCTATTTGTGCGGTAGGAGTGAGTACGGATGGTATCTTTGTTTGGATGATAAACAGATCATTGCTGGTCTTGGTGTTATTGAAAACGATTTTCACGACAGAAAAGACCTCACTCCAAATATTTGTGCGGTTTATACGGAAGAAGAATATCGCGGACAGGGGATTGCAGGTCGGCTGCTCAATATGGCGGTTGAAGATTTGAGAGAAAAAGGCGCTTCGCCTGTATATCTGCTCACTGACCACGTGGGATTTTACGAAAGATACGGATGGGAATTTTTGTGTATGGCACAGGGCGATGGCGAACTAAGCTTGTCGAGAATGTATATGCATAGATGAAAGAAGATCAAAAATATGATTTTACAAACAACCCGTCTCATCCTGCGCCCGTGGTGCGAGGATGATGCTAAAGAACTATATAAATACGCGTGCGATCCCGACGTAGGACCGCCCGCGGGGTGGCCGGTTCATACAAGTGTTGAGAATAGCAGAGAGATCATTCGAGAGGTGCTTTCCGCTCCCGAAACCTATGCCGTTTGCTTGAAAGAAAACGGCAAGCCTGTTGGTAGTATCGGATTTCATCGCAACGACCTTGCCGAGCAGGATGATGAGTACGAGCTCGGATTTTGGATCGGCAAGCCGTTCTGGGGGCAGGGAATTATTCCCGAGGCCTCGCGCGAGATGCTTCGCTACGCTTTTGAGGATCTTGGCATGAATCGTATTTGGTGCGGTTATTACGACGATAACGAAAAAAGCCGTCGCGTTCAGGAAAAGCTCGGCTTTGTCTATCAGCGCTCTACCGATGGCATTGAGGTCAGACTTCTCGGCGAGATTCGTACAGGACACAGTAACCTTATGACGCGCGAGCGTTGGCAGAAGGTCGGGCTCTTCCGTCAGCAAAAAAGCCTGCTTGATATCTTCCTCGGCAATGGAGCAATTACTCAGGCGCAGTATAATAAAAGCTTCGGCGACCTTGTCGTACTTATGGGTATGCGCGGGGTGGAGTGAATTTATATAAAGGAGACACGAAATGAAAAACGTATTTGATTTTTTAAAGGAAGCGGGAATATATTATTTGGCAACGGTTGACGGTGATCAGCCACGTGTCCGTCCGTTTGGAACTATTCTTATCTATGAGGATAAATTATATATTCAGACGGGAAAATCCAAGCCCGTATCAAAGCAGCTTGCGGCAAATCCCAAGGCGGAGCTTTGCGCCTTCAAAAAGGGCGCGTGGGTAAGAGTCTCGGGCGAGCTTGTAAACGACGACAGGGTAGAGGTGAAGAAGGCAATGCTCGATGCATATCCTGACCTGCGCTTTATGTATAATGAATACGACGATAACACACAGGTGCTTTATTTCAAGAGTGGTGTTGCGACATTTAGCGTTCTCGGTCAGCCTGATGAGAGCGTTGAGTTTTGATTGATTAGCTAAATTATAATATTTTTTATAAAACAATAAGGGCATTTGAGCCAACGCTCAAGTGCCTTTTTGCTTTTCATGGAGAATGATACTTACGCGCCCTTCAACGGCATCGTTATGAGCTCGTCAATAGCGTCTCTATCAGAGCGTTTTCCTCCTGTTTTTTATGAACGTTTAAATGAACATTCCTTTATTCTGTAAGGGAAAATCCTGTTTGCATGTTCATAAAAAAATTGCCGCGTATAAATGTATAAAAATACAAAAAACGCAATTTTTACATAATTTTGTTGTTTTTTTTACTATTATTATAATGGAAAAAGCATTGACATTCTCGTGACGATTTGTTACAATTATTATGCGAAAATATATTATCAGTTTTAAAATATATAGGAGGTAGATGGTGATGAAAAAACACAGATCAACAAGAAACGCCATATTACTCAATGTCGTATCTCTCGTTTTGTGCTTCAGTATGCTTATCGGTACGACCTTTGCTTGGTTTACTGATAGTGTAACGAGCGACGGCAACATTATTCAGACAGGTACTCTCGATATTGAGATGTACTGGGCGGAGGGAAAAGAGGACCCCTCTAACGCTACTTGGCAGGATGCCTCGAAGGGCGCGATCTTCAACAACAACGAGTGGGAACCCGGATATACCGAGGCTCGCCACATCAAGATTGAAAACAAGGGCAGCCTTGCCCTTCAATATAAGATCATAATCGTTGCGAACGGTGAGGTAACCGACCTTGCCGACGTTATCGACGTTTACTACGTTGATCCCGCAGCTCAGGTTGCAACACGCGATGCTCTTGCGGGTGTTCCCAAGCTCGGCACACTTAAAGAGACTCTTGCAACGCTTGATGAGAGCGCATCAGGATATCTCGCAAAGGGCGAGAGTGATACGATCACTATCGCGCTCAAGATGAAGGAGTCGGCAGGCAACGAGTACCAGGATCTCTCCTTGTGCGATGGCGGCTTCTCGATCCAGTTGCTCGCAACCCAGGCGGTCGGTGAGTTTGACAGCTTTGGCGATGACTACGACAAGATCGCCGCGGCGGATTTCTTCCCCGGTTTCCAGGGCGGTTCTGCAAGCATCACAGTGGCTCTTAACGATGCGGGCATTACCTCCGGAAAGTCCGTTATTGACACGGGTGACGCGGCTGCTATCATTCCTTCGGGCGTAAAGCTTGCTGATGGCAACAACAGCCTGGAGCTGACTGTTACAATCAAGGATTCCACCGAGTCCAACGTAATACTTGGCGAAAATGAAAAGATGCGTCCTTTGGACGTTCATATCGAGGGTGTAGCAGCGGACAATACTACTCCTATGCTCATTATCCTTGAGAACTATATGACCACGGGTATCAATACGGGTGCAATAAGAATTTACCACGTTGAGAACGGTGTTACCGTTCCTATGACGCAGGTAACTACCCCTGTAAACCACAACGAATTCTCCTACGATCCGTCCACCGGTGACGTAACTCTTGCTCTTGCAAGCTTCTCCGAGGTTGCAGTTGTTGCCGACACAAATAACCCTTGGGATGGCGAGACGTTGAACTATCTCTGGTATGATGCTTCCGCTACTGAGTTAACTATCTACAACGCAGATCAGCTGGCAGGCTTTGCAGCCATCGTTGACGGCAAGGCTGAAGGTATTGCGCAGGATAGCTTTAAAAATAAGACTGTTAAGCTTGCCAATAACATCTACCTTAGCAACCAACTCTTCGACCCCATCGGTTGGGGATATGTGAATACTGGCTGGAACAGCGGTAGTGCAGACGGCAAGGTCTTCCAGGGCACATTCGATGGTAATAACAATACAATATTGGATCTCTACCAGAGCGGCTGGGATCTTGAAGAAAAAACAAAAACCGACTATACCTACACCAACTGCGGCTTCGGTCTCTTTGCAGCTGCCTCCAATGCAACCTTTATGAACTTGAGAATCAGCGGCGCATATGTTAGAGCAGAATGCGTTGAAATGGGTATTCTCGTTGGTCTCTCTCAGAACAGCTGTACTTACGAAAATATTAAAATTCTCAATTCTAAAATCGCAAACTACCAGCGTCCTGCAGGTGGCTTGATCGGCGAGGTATCGGGAGAAGGCACTACTACAATTACAGATGTAATTATTGGTGAAGACGTAGTTGTTGGTTCTCTTTGGGGCGACTTTGATGCTCCCGTCGGCGGCGTTATCGGTGCGAGATGGAACGACGTAGCCGCAGATCCCAAGATCACAATGACTAACGTTGACGTTGGTTGCAGATTGGACGTTTACAACGACATCACCTCCGCTTATCAGTGGCATGCATATCGCCGCGCAGGTATGCTTATCGGTAATACTGAGCTCACCGACCCCAACAACGCGCATAAGGCGTATGCACCCTTCCTTACATGTAAAAACGTTAAGGTTTACTACGGCGATTGGGTAAATTATACGTATTGTGAGTTCTCCAACCATAATCCCAGATATCCTTGGGTTCGCACTCAGGCTGGCGAGAATTGCGAAGCTTTCTCTAATCCCAGATGGGGTGTTCCCAATGACGATAAAGGTAATCGTGTTACGGATATGAATCACGTGCACAAGGAAGGTGACGAATGTAATGTTCTTCGCCAATTCTCTCAGTTGTACGGCGGCGGTCAAGGTGTTTACGGACAGGATAAACACGATGGTGTAACATACCCCGATTCCTATTACTCTATTACTTACGTTAATGATAGCAAAACCTTGGACGTTATCTATGTTACCAACAACGAAAATGCTTATCCGGTTAAAAACGACCAAGCAGAAAAGCTTGTTTTGGAATGGGCTGATAAAAATATGAAAGAAGACTACGATGGTTATGTATTTGGCGGTTGGATGACTTCAGCTTCTGTCAAGCTTGACAAAATTCCTGCTGGCAATGATAAAAACATAGTTCTTTATCCTTATTTCACCTCTCCATATACCGCAAGCTTCGTTGACGAGAATTCTAATGTTTTAGCATGGTGTTTCTTCAATGATGTTAATGTTGACAATCTCCCTGCTACATTTACTGCAGCAAAGAAGAGTCTGCCCAATCCTGGAGATGACTTTGAATTACTCCACTGGGTAATTCGTGGTACGGATACTAACGGTAATACAGTTAATGTTCAATTGGATGATAATAATACCAATTGGGAAAGCTTCAAGGGCTATAAAGACGTAACTATCATCCCGCACTACAGATATAAGGGCGCAGAACTGATTGAGGTTTATGATGAACTCACTGGTGAGATTGACCACTATCAAGTTGCGGGTTATGCGGGTGGTACCGGTAGTGAGATCGTAGAGATACCCGATTATGTTAACGGAAAACCCGTTACTACTGTCAATGCGGATGCGTTTTCAAAGTACGATCATCTTCATTCTGTGAGAATTCCCGGCACTGTCACTATAATTAACTCTCAGTCATTTACTGCTAACAATGGCACAGGACGCGATACCGTAACACTTTATTATGAGGGGGATCCGGCTGTTTGGAACGAAGCTATGACAAAATACAACAGTAAAGATTATAGTGGAATGTTAAAGCAGAACTGGGATAATTACATGGGTGAAAGCTCTTGTGTATTCTTCCTTGACGAGAATGGTAAGGTCGATCTTTCTAAGGGATATTGGGAACTTGCAAATACATCTTGGCTTGGAAATATTTCTCCTAAGTTTGTATGGCAGTACCACAATCATGCGTATGGTTCTAATAGCGGTTGCGGTAACGAGCACAATAATAAAACAAAATATACCGACCAGTGCGACTGTGACTTAGGAAAGCATTATAGAGAAGACGCGCAGTACTGGAACTGATTTTACAAACCAAAGCAATTTATAAAATCCTAAAGGGCGGAGAATTTTCTCCGTCCTTTTTGGTGTGAAAAATTTGAATAATTAATTCAAGATAGGAAAATCCGTTGCCTTGTTTCGATAAACATGTTGCAAGCCGAAGCTTTTTATGGTATAATATTTACGTGAATGATACAAAAGGAGATAGATCATGAAAAAGCTGATAGTTATATTGTTATTGGCGGTATTACTGACAGGGTGTGTCGCGACGGGCGACGACAAAGCCAATACCTACCGTCAGATCACAATGGATGAGGCGGTTAGTATGATGGCTGATGAGAGCGGATATATAATCCTTGACGTGCGCCGTCCTGATGAGTTTGCCGCAGGGCATATTCCTAATGCAATCAACGTGCCTAATGAGAGCATCGGTACCTCCGAGATCCCTGAGCTACCCCGCAAGGATCAGCTCATTATGGTATACTGCCGTAGCGGTCGTCGCAGCAAGGAGGCATCAGAGAAGCTCGTCAAGCTGGGATATACGAATATCGTTGAGTTCGGCGGAATCCTTGATTGGAAGGGCGAGGTCGTTACCGACCATTTTGTATAAAGATTAGACTTTATTATTTTGCTCTAAGTGATAATACTTGAACTTGCGGACTCTATCACCCCAAGACCGATTTTTATGTTTTTTTAGTGTCATTTAGTGCTTTTTAGTGCTATTCTGTCAACCAAACCGTACATTTTCGTGCTCTCGTGTACTACTGTTTCCATGTAGTCCACACCGCACTATGGTCAAGAATGTGGTCAAAACTCGCACCTCGAAAACGCGAATGTGGTCACCTCAAAATCGGTCAAATCATCAGGACGGTGGTAGCAGCCGCAAGAGGAAAAGCGGAAGAACAAAACACAATGTGGTCAGCCCAAAAGTAGCAAGCCGAAATATGTGGTCAAGAATAACCCAAACTGCGTGGTCAAGCCATGTGGTCAGAAGCCTTTGAGAGCAGGGAAGAACAAACCCATCTCAAGGGCTTTTCTTCTTCCGCAGGTATCGTATTGTAACTTAGAATCAGAACTTTGTCAAGGCCTTAAAATCATATTTCCGCTCCCCAAATATTTGGGAGCAATAAACAAAGAAAAAGGCAAATCTCTGAGCAGAGATTTGCCTGACATTGTTCGCAATTTAGTAAGATTAAAAAGGTTAATCCAAATCGTCCCACCACTCTAGTCCTAATGGATTCACAAGGCATTCAATTTCATCGCGAACAATATTATAAAAATAATAATGGTAATTCCATTGAGCTTGAGAATAATCCTCGTTAAAAATGAGTGCACAGTATTCTTTGAAAAACTCAGAACATCCGTCTATAAGATCAAGAATTAATTCTTCCGAGAATTTAACATAGTATAGAGCGGCTTGACCTTGTTCGAATTCTTCTTCAATTACTACTTCCGAGAATCTATCTCTTAAGGATTTATAAGTAGATGAACTATTATGCTTTAAGAAATTCCATATGCAATATAGTTTATCGTGACTAGGAAAGTGAGGTAGAGCTCTTACAGGGGTGTTTTTATTGATGCCTCCATATAAAATGTTACGATCAAAGTGATCATCTATCATGCCATGATCTGTTAGAGTTTTTACGGTAATGGCTTCAATTCTCGATGCCATCTGTTGAATAAATTGCGAGTATAGTCCATGAACTATCTCGGCTACTTTTATACGATACTCTTGTGCGTTTTTCCAATTTGCTTGTCGAGCCCAAGCATCGGCTGCTATTGAGCTAGATATACCCATTTGAAGATTCGAGTAGTCGCCTGGATATAAGTGTCTTGGTTTCTCAATTCTTTTTACTGCAACATCAATGAGCGGCTTGAAATTTTCTATCCAGTCTTTCCGAATGTCGTTGAGTTCATCCACAAAATGGTTGCAACAGTAATCGGTATAATAGGTTTTTGCTGGATGAAAATAGTGGCTCGTTCTCTTGTTGATTATTTCTAATTGGTGCTGTTGGAATGTATAACGTGCGGCTGCTTGAAATCTTTTGGGATCAATTTTTGTTTCTAATGTTTTGCCTTTTCCGCGAACCCACAATCCATAGTAACGAGTATCTTCATATGAAAACTCCTCGTATGATGCTTGATTGAGATGCTTAGTTTTTCGATCTTTTTTCATAAACTCTCCTAATACAAAAGTGGACACCTTCTGCAGAAAGTGTCCACTCGCTTAATTGATTATTAAGCTGCGTTACATAAGACACAATACCACGCTAACCATCACATCTATTTGTCGATATTATTTCCGTGAAATCTTAAGCAGCACTATGAGTGGCTGGGCAGTTATGCGCGGCCAAACACGAACCAAGTAACGGGTTTATCTCGACTAGCTGATGTTACTCTCTGTTTTTAGGCACAATTCGGTATACACACGTAAGACAAATGCTTTTAATTAAGCAAATGACCTTCGCCCGAGGGCGTCCGAATAATTCTTATGTGCCTTTAATTATAGCACATAAATCTGTCTTCGTCAATATTATAGCACGAAAAAAGCCCGTATTCGATGTACTAACAGTACAAAAAGGACACCCTATAAAAGGATGTCCTCAATGCGGACTTGAAAAAGAAATGCTAGATTCATAAGATTTTCGACGGTCGGTGTCTTAGTTCCTTTTGTCCAATCGTAAATTACACGAGGGGAGTTAAGCATCAAAAACTCTGCAACATATTCATATGTGTAGTTCGATTCGTCTAAAAGTCTATACAAATTTAGTCCGACTTTTTGTTTGTCCAATTTTTGTTTGTAATTCATATTAACCTCCCATAAACGAAAATCTTCATTTCGGGATGTAACGAATTACAAGCATAGTATATCACAAAACCTAATAAAAATCAATAATATAATTACAATTAAAAATCGTTTTGAACCAATGGTTCATCGCCAAAACCTCTTTTGTATGAGATAATTAATTAAACTCATAGAAAGGAGGTAATCAAAATGTCGAAGTATCGAACCATAGACGTGTGGAATGAGTTTTACGGCAGAAAAGAAAGCGTATATGATTATGCCGGACGGTTGATGAAAAAGTCAGCCTGTGGCGATCCTAACAGTGCTTATCACCCGACACTCGACCACATAAGACCTTTGTCGGCAGGAGGATGTGACGTCCTCGGGAATATCGAAATTTGCCATCGTGATACCAACGAGGAAAAAGC
>JAZRDO010000037.1:0-27278 GCA_045660325.1 Eubacteriales bacterium | reverse complement strand
CACTCATAAGTTCAAGGTTTTCTTTTACCGTCAGGTTGGGGGCTACGGCGGTTTCCTGCGGCGAAACGCCTATGATTCCTTTTACCGCCAAAGGGTCACATACAATGCTTTTTCCGCCGGCAAAGGCTTCTCCTGCGGTTGGGTGCGTAAGGCAGCACAGCATCTTAATGGTTGTAGGTTTTCCGACTCCGTTTACCCCCACCAAAGCGAATATCTCTCCCTGCTCAATGGTCAGGTTCAGGTTATCCACAGCGGTCAGGCGGTTGTACTTTTTGGTCAGGCCAATGGTTTTTATGGCTTCCATAACTTCCTCCTTGTTACAGGTAGTGTTTGGATTATAGCACTTTATTTTTGACTGTTTTGCAAAAAAGGCCCCATCGGTACCGTCAGCCTGCTCATCGGTAAATAAAAAATAAAACCACCCGATTGGGTGGTTTTATTTTTGGCGGAGAAGGAGGGATTCGAACCCTCGAACCGCTTTTGACGGTTACACGATTTCCAATCGTGCGCGCTCGACCAACTACGCGACTTCTCCAAAGTCTTATTGGTTGTCGTTCTTGACGACTAAAATATAATATCACAAAATTTTTACTTTGTCAATAGCTTTTACAAAAAAAGTCTTAAAATTCTTATTTAATATAAAACAGAAAGAAAAACGGCATTTCTGCCGTTTTCTTTTTTGTTATATTATTCGTAAATTTCAAGAGCCGCCTTGAGTATTCTTTCAGCAACCTCGTCAATTGAGCCCGAAGCGTCAATTTTAACTATTCTGTCGCCAAGCTCCTCCATTTTATCTAAAATGTCAAAGAACTTGTTTCGTGTCTTTTCAAGAATTTCGTACGTTTCGTAGATCTCGGTGGTTTCTCTGCCCGCGGCATTTATTCTTTCAAGGCTCTTCTCGGGAGTGAGATCGAGGAAGATGCAAAGGTCGGGATGACGGATATCGGGGTTTCCGAGATTCAATTCCATTACCTTGTCAAGTCCAATGTCTGCGCCCTGATAAGCCATAGAGGAATAGTAATATCTGTCGCTTATTGCGGTTACGCCGTCAGAGAGAAGCTTGTTTATTCCACATTCGGGGTGGGTATTGTGCATAGCGCGGTCAGCGGCAAAAAGCTCTGCCATCTCGATGGGAGTGGACTCAACTCTGCCCGAGAGCTTTTCTCTTATCTTTACACCGATAGGGAGCTTTGTGGGCTCAGCGCTGATATTACATTCAATTCCGCGCTCGGAGAGAGCTTTCGCTAAAAGCTGGATCTGCGTGGTCTTGCCCGCGCCGTCTATACCTTCAAAAACAATAAATTTTGCAGTTGTATTCATAAAATTAATCTTTCCGTTTATTTATTTTTCCACGTTGCGGGGGCAAAGAGGAAGAGAATGGGGAATATCTCAAGTCTGCCGAGCAGCATATTGAGAGAAAGCACCATAAGAGAGGGAATGGAGTAGAAATTAAAGTTTGCCATAGGGCCCGCCTTACCGAACGCGGGACCGATATTATTAAGTGTTGAGGTTATCGATGAGAACGAGGTCTCAATATCCACTCCGTCAAAGAGGGTGATCAAGAAAAATGAGATAAAGAAGATAAACGCGTAAATTACAAAATATGCAAATGCCGCGCTCTTTGTATCCGCGTCAACGGGCTTGGATTCAAATCTTACCGCCTTGACGTCGCGGGGCTTGATCATTCTTCTTACGTTTGTCCAAGTGGACTTAAGAGTAATAATAATTCGGCTGACTTTCATACCGCCGCCCGTCGAGCCCGCGCACGCGCCGATGAACATAAGTATTAAAAGGATAACCTTTGAGAGATTCGGCCAGAGATTAAAGTCTCGGGTCGCAAATCCCGTGGTCGAGATGATCGTCGCGACCTGAAACGCGGATTCACGGATAGCATCACCTACAGTGAGGCTTTCGTAAATATTGGCGGTGTAAATGCTCACGGTGATCGCAGCTATCGCCACGGCAACGATTCCGACAAACCAACGAAGCTCCTCGGAGAGAAGTGCCGTAACTGCCTTGCCTGTGATAATAAGGAAATAAAGGTTGAAGTTTATGCTGAACAGGAGCATAAATGCCGTGATGACCCAAGTACAGTAATTGTAATTTGCGCCACCCATTGTCTGCATTCCGTCCGCCCAGATTGAGAAGCCGCCCGTACCTGCCGTTCCAAAGGAAATGCAGAGGGATTCGTAAAGATCCATACCGCCAAAGAGGAGCATAACCACCTGAATCGCCGTCATAACGAGATAAATGGTGTACATGATCATTGAGGTTCTCTTTACAGTTGAAACTATCTTGTCAACCTTAGGGCCGGGCATTTCCGCCTTCATTATGTATACAAGGCGGGATGATTTAAGGTCGTGCTGGGGCATAAATGCCAATACGAACACGAGAACTCCCATACCGCCTACCCAGTGGGTAAAGGAACGCCACAGGAATATGCCGCGCATACCGATCTCGCGGGAAGCGGGATTCCAGAGCTTTTCAAAGTCTGCGGCCTCAAGAACCGACGAGCCCGTTGTCGTAAAGCCCGAGACGGTCTCAAAGAATGCCTTGAAGAAATTCGGGATAAGGCCCGAGATTATAAAGGGGATACATCCGAAGAGCGACATCACGATCCAGGATGCGCCTACGATAATAAAGCCCTCCTTTACGCCAAGCGTGGTATTCTTTGGCTTTCTGACGGAAAGGAGAATACCTATAGCCGCAATAACGAGCATGGGTATGATAAACGCCCACATTGTTTTGGTTTCTCCGTAGATAAGAGACGTGATAAGCGGGACGCTCATAAGCACGCTCTCAACCAAAAGGAGCTGACCTATGATATAGCGAATCATTTTAAAATTCATAAAATAACCTCGCTTAGTCAAGTATGTTGTTTAGATTGTAGAGGCGGTTGGATTTACCTATAACGATAACGGTGTCGCCGACCTCAAGGGTGGAAAGGCCGCCGGGATAGATAACGTTGCCGCCGCGGATGATAGCCGCGATGAGAATATTTCTTTTGAGCTTTATATCCTTCAAGGGAACGGAAAGCTCGGAGAAGTCCTCCGCAACGTCGAATTCGAGCGCCTCCGCGCCGTTGTTTGCGATAGTGTAGAGCGCCTTGATGCCACTCTTGGAGTCGCGGCTCTCGGCATTTGCAAGTCCTCTTACGTAACCAAGCACCTTGGACACGACGAGCATCTTGGGGGTGATGTGAGTATCGATACCCGAGCTTTCGGACAGCTTGACGTAGGAAGAGGAGATATAGGAAATGACCTTCTTTACGTTTCTTGTCTTGGCAAAGAGAGAAACAATGATATTTGCGCTGTCGTCGCGCGTCAAGGGGATGCATGCGTCGGTCGAATCAATGCCCTCTTCAAGTAAAACGTCGGGGTCTGCGGGGTTACCGTGAATTATTTCGCACTTCGGGAAATCCTCCGCGAGAGCTTCGCACACCTCAAGATTGGATTCAATGATCTTTACGCTGAATTCGTTCGAGAGGAAGGAGGCGAGATATCTAGAAATTCTTCCGCCGCCGAGGATCATAACGCTTTTTATTCTGTTGTGCTTGTTTATAGCGCCGAACTTTAAGAAAAGATCGGTAATATCCGTACGGGATGCGGTAAGGGATATGTAGTCGCCGCGGCATATTACGAAATCGCCCGCGGGAATAAGAGTCTCGTCGCCGCGACGTACCGCGCAAATAAGCGCGTTCGTACTGAATTTATTTTTGAAATCCTTGAGGGCAACGTTGATAAGAGGATGATTTTCGCCTATGAATATCTCCGCAACCTCGATTCGTCCCTGAGCGAGCTTGTCCAGCTTCATCGCCGCGGGGAAGCGGGTGAGCTTTGCGCCCTCTCTTGCAGCCTCGTACTCGGGGTTTACTATCATATCGATTCCAAGCTCGCGGCACATAAAGGTATTCTGCTTGAGATATCTTGGGTCTCTTACTCGGGCTATGGAATGCTTCGCTCCCAAGCGGCGCGCGATCATACAGCAAATTATATTTACCTCGTCGCTGGGGGATACGGCAATAACGAGGTCGGCGGATTCCATACCCGCCTCCTTCTGCGTATGTACGCTTGAGCCGTTTCCAATAATACCCATAACGTCGTATTTGTTTACGACGGCGTCAATGGTCTCGGGATCTTCGTCAATAACGGTAACGTTGTGTCCCTCGCGGCATATATATTCAACGAGTGTCTCGCCTACGCCGCCGTTACCAATAATTACAACCTTCATTGTGTACCTTTCATTTATGTCCAAGGATAAGGACTGATTTGTTTATCTTACGATCTTGATTCCTTCGGGCGCCTTGATATCAACGACTGTTTCGCCGTTAACCTTTCTTACGTCAACCTCAATATTACCGCAGGGCGTGGGGTATGTACCGCGTGCCCAGTCAAGATAAGCGAGGTTGGGCTTTACCTCGTACGTGTCGGGCGAGAGCGCCTGAACGCCGAGAACGAAGTGAGAGAGGAAGGGGCAGGGGCCCGATGCCCAGCCGTGGCAGAGGGAGTGACGGAAGTTTACGTAGCAGTAGCCACCGAAGTCGCCGTGAATGTCGCGCATGCCTTCGGGTACGGGCTCGGTCAAGGGAGCGGCATTTTCAAGCCAATCGATATTGAAGTCCTCCCAGAACGTTGTAGCTCCTACGCTGAGCATACCGCCAAAGTACGTCTTCATATCACGGAGCGCGCCCTCCATATCGCCTGCCATAGCTTTCGCCTTGAGGATGTAGTAGCTGAAGAATGTGGAGAAGCCGTGAGCTCCGCCGGGAGCGATAACTGTGTCGTTAATTTCCTTTGCATCGCAGAGGCCCGAGAGAACGAGCATGGATGCCGCCGCCTTTGAACCGTCGGAGTCGGGAATGTGCTTCTTCATGCGCTCAGCAACTGTAAGGCACTTTTCTGCGAGCTCTGTCTCGCCGAGAATGTTAAGAAGGTAAGCGCCGTTGTCGAGAGCCATCTTAAGAAGTCCCTGGAAGCCCGCGTGCTCAGCCTTCGGGTTGTCGTGGTTGGGCCAGTCAAGAAGGCGGATGTCGGGAAGCTTTTCCGCGCCGTCCTCGTCAACGAGGTCGCAGAAGATGTTGAGGATTCCGCAGAGGTAGTCTCTCTGCTCCTTCAAGTATTCAAGGTTACCTCTTGTGCGGTAGAGATCCACGTGCATAAGAAGCCACCAGATAGTGTATGCGGAGATGCTGTTCATCCACTTGCCTACGGGCGTTTCGTCGCGCACGAGGTCAAGGGATTTAGCGATAATGTCGTCGTAGCCGAACACTGCGAGGATAGTGTTGATCTCGGTGTGCATGTCGCCGATCCAAACGAGGCGGTCGCGCTTGATGCCGTCCCAGAGATATTCCTGCATATTAACGTGAGCGGTGTAAGCGGCGGTATCCCAAATTTTTGTGAGCATAGGATCACTGCAGTCGAATGAGCCGCGGTATTCGAGATCGCGGTATGTAAATACGCCCTGAATAGCCTTGAATTCAACAAGACCGTTGGGCTCGAGAAGCTCAATGTAAGCGAAAC
Source organism: Eubacteriales bacterium (assembly GCA_045660325.1). Lineage (GTDB taxonomy): Bacteria > Bacillota > Clostridia > Oscillospirales > CAG-272 > SVTX01. The sequence continues at coordinate 21,759 of JAZRDO010000037.1, read as the reverse complement.
GGTAGCCCGATTCGTTTGTTTCCGTTGCGGAGAGGAAGCCAACGTTCATAACTCTGTCGCGGATCGCGTGGTCGTTGCCCGCGTTCTTTGTAAAGAGGGGAGTCATAGCCTCGGAAACGCTCTCGCCGAAGCGAACGAGAATGTCCGCACGGTTATTTCTGCCAAATACGTTCCATATCATAAGACGGCAGGAGCCGGGGAATTCAATTCCGAAGTCAACGAGGATCGCCGCGTTGGGCTGACCGGGGGCGTTGCGGAGAGTACATCTCACGCCTGCATCGAGTGTGATCTGGTTTGTTCGTTCAAGCAAAACTGCCTCGGGGTTTGTTACAAGGCCCTGTGTGAGAACGACTCTCTTGGGTGTAAGATATCTTCTTACTCTGGGGTCGGTGGTGTTGCTCTGGAGAGCTTCAAATTTATCAAATACGCGTGCCATATTTATGATACCTGCTTTCTTTCCTAATGCATATACAGGGTAATTATATCACAGCGCAAATAAAAATGCAATAGCATTGCCGTATTTTTACCGCTTTTATTATGAAATAATAAGAGTATATAAATTAATACCCGTTTTCCACTTGACAGAGTCGGGGTGTTTTGTTATAATATTATGCGGAAAAATTTGTAATTTAGGAGAATAACGTGGCAGATTTAAGACAGGAAATAAATCGCAGAAGAACGTTTGCGATAATATCCCACCCCGACGCGGGTAAAACGACTTTAACAGAAAAATTCCTGCTTTACGGCGGCGCGATCCAGACCGCGGGCTCGGTTAAGGGCAAGCAGAGTGATAAGCACGCGGTATCGGACTGGATGGAGCTTGAAAAGCAGAGAGGTATCTCGGTAACCTCGTCCGTTATGCAGTTTGAATACGACGGCTATTGCGTAAATATTCTCGACACTCCCGGACACCAGGACTTCTCGGAGGACACGTACAGAACTCTTATGGCGGCGGACAGCGTTGTAATGGTTATCGACGCGGCAAAGGGTATCGAGCCGCAGACGAGAAAGCTTTTCCGCGTATGCGCGATGAGACATATTCCGATATTTACGTTTATAAATAAGCTCGACCGCGAAGCGCAGGATCCCTTCGACCTTATTGACGAGCTTGAGACCGAGTTCGGTATCGGCACGTATCCTATGAATTGGCCTATTTCCTGCGGTCAGACGTTCAAGGGAGTTTACGATAGAGAAAAGAAGTGCATTTTGACCTTTGACAACTTCCACGGCGGACGCGAAAGGCTCCGCGCTATCGAGTGCGATATTACGGATACGGACAAGCTTGATTCTCTTATCGGCGCAAACCTTCGTGAGACACTCGTAGAGCAGATCGAGCTTCTTGACGGTGCTTGCTTTGATTTTGATCTTGAAAAGGTAAGATGCGGTAAGCTCTCGCCCGTGTTCTTCGGCTCGGCGCTCAACAACTTCGGTATCGAGCCCTTCCTTGAAGCATTCTTGAAGATGACCACCGCGCCTCTTGCAAGAGAGAGCGAGGAGGGTGAGGTTGACACCTTCGACGAAAAGTTCTCGGCGTTCGTATTCAAGATCCAGGCTAATATGAATAAGGCACACCGCGACAGAATCGCGTTTATGCGAATCTGCTCGGGTAAATTCCAGAAGGGCAAGGAGTATCTTCACGTCCGTCAGGGTAAGATGATAAGACTTTCTCAGCCTCAGCAGATGATGGCGCAGGAGCGCGAGGTTATCGAGGAGGCTTATGCGGGCGATATTATCGGTGTATTTGACCCCGGTATCTTCTCGATTGGCGACACTATTTGCGAGCCGCCCTTGAAGGTGAAATTTAAGGGAATCCCTACGTTCGCTCCCGAGCATTTTGCGGTTGTTGAGCAGATCGACTCCATGAAGCGTAAGCAGTTCCAGAAGGGAATGGAGCAGATCGCCGAGGAGGGTGCGATCCAGATCTTCTTCCTCCCCGACGCAGGTATGGAACGAGTTATCGTGGGCGTTGTAGGCGTGCTTCAGTTTGACGTTCTTAAGTTCAGAATGCAGAGCGAGTACGGCGTAAGCTACTCCAGAATGGACTTACCTCACGATCAGATAAGATATATCGAAAAGACTCCCGTGGAGCCCTCAAAGCTTCGTCTTACGGGAGACACACGACACGTTCTCGACGTTCGCGGAAACAGTCTTCTCGTTTTCCCCGGTCAGTGGGCGGTCAATTTTGCGCTTGAAAATAACGAAGGACTCGTTCTTTCGGAATTTAATAAGTGGTAATAAAAAACGGAGAGCCGAGGCTCTCCGTTTTCTTTATTTTGCTTTCTCACAGCGGATTGAGATCGAGTAGAGCGCATAGTTGCCCTCACCTATTTTGATCTTTGCCCAGTCCGTTACCTCGCCGTCATAATCTATATATTTAAGCGCGGGGCAATCATAGAATGCCATAGCGGAAATTTCCTTTACATCAAAAGGAATTTTCAAGGTGTCGTTGCCCTTGAGGGCGGGGTAGTGAATAAGCGTTTTTCCGTCGCGAGAGAACAGTATGCCCCCCGCGTCGCAGAAGGAATTATTGTCGGTGCTAACCGAAATATAGGCGAGTGAGCTACAGCCTCCGAACGCCATATCCCCTATGTGTGTTACGGTCGAGGGGATCTGTATTGCGTTTATCTTGGTGTTGCCGTAAAACGCCTTTTCTCCAATGCCTGTAACCACCTCTCCCGAGGGACTTTTTTCGGGGATTATTATGCAGGTGTCCGTGATGCTTCCAATGCCCACAACCGTGCAGGTGCCGTTGGAGTTTGAGACGTATTCAAGGGATTTTTCGATAGGAGCAGCAGGAGCCTCGGTTTCCTTTTCATCGGGGGCGGGATCATTCTCCTTGTCCTTGCCCGAGTCGTCATATACGGGCGGTATGTACGTGCCCGTGTCGCTTGTCGTTGTGGCTGCTTCATCATCTCTTTCGTTGTTCATCGCGTTTTTTGCGCTGCTTAGCGCGCAGATGCTTATGACCGCCGTAAGCACGGTCGCGGTCGATGCTAAAATTGCTATAAGCCGTATTTTATTTTTATTCATTTTAAACTCTCCTTTTTTGGCGACGTCACTACGAGTGCGCATCCCGTGTGCATCCGCCGAATGTAAGAGCATTATATCAACAAAACCCTTATGTGTCAAGGAAAATCACGCGACAAAAAGCCCCCGTAAGAGCCATCCTGCGACAGCCTTTAACGGGGGTTTTACAAAATGCATTTTGATTTGTCGAAAAGTTTTTTTAAAAGAATATTCCCTTTACGAATATTGTGATACCGATGAGAATAAGAATTGCGCCGCCGAAGATACAAGCCTTGCCCTCAAGCTTTGTTCCCGCCTTCTTGCCGACGAAAACACCCACCATACAAATGATAAACGTTACGATCGCGATAAGCGCAACGGCTACGAGAGCCTCGATGAGATTGTATTCCGCGAAGTTAACGCCTGCGGAGAGCGCGTCGATGGAGGTAGCGATACCCTGAACGATAAGAGAGCCGAACGTAAGACGGGTGCATTCGCAGATGCCCTCCTCCTCGCAAAGCTTATTTTTCTTGACACCGTCGATTATCATCTTCACACCGATAAAGGAGAGAAGGATGAGAGCGATCCACGGAATGAGATTTTCAAACCAGCCGAAGGCTTCGACGATAGTGTGAAGGCATATCCAACCGATGAAGGGCATAAGTGCCTGAAATATTGCGAAAACAGCCGCGATGCCGCACATTTTTCGCACCTTCATTTTCGGCTCGTTAAGTCCGTTAGCCAATGAAACCGAGAAGGCGTCCATAGCAAGGCTTATTCCGAGTCCTATATTGATAATAAAAAATAAGGGTCCCATAAAAGTCCTCCGAGATTCAAACAAAAGGCATTGGAAGAAGAACCAATGCGCACGAGTGCTATTTTATCACATTTTCATCAATTTGTCAACAACAAATGTAAAAGCTTTGTGAAAAAACAATTCTTGACAAAAAACAAATACCGTGGTACAATAATAATAGAAGAATTTATTCACAAGAGGAATTGCTATGAAAAAGACAGTAATTACAATCAGCCGCGAATTCGGTAGCGGAGGACGTACTATCGGTAAGGAGCTTGCAAAGAGACTCGGATACCGTTTTTATGACCGAGAGCTTATCGAGGACGTAATGGAGCAGAGCGGTCTCTCCAGAGATATAGTTGAAAAGTACGACGAATACGCTACTCATAAGAGCAGCTTCCTTTATACGATCGCAATGCAGGGCGGAGGAGACGTTATGGGTACTCTTTCCTTTGCAAACAAGGTGCAGGCGGCTCAGGTCGATGCTATCAAGTCCGTAGCGAAGGACGGTAATTGCGTTATTATCGGTCGTGGCTCGGACTACGTTTTGTCGGACAGAGAGGATGCTCTCCACGTATTTATCCGCGCGAATATGGAATTCCGCAAGAACAGAGTTGAAAAGTATTACGGCAAGATCGACTATAAGACCGAAAACAGACTCCGCGACAAGGATGCGAAGCGCAGAATTTATTACCGCAACTTTGCTATGAAGGAGTGGGGCATGTGCGACAGCTATAACATTATGCTCGACAGCAGCGCGTTCGGTATCGAGGGCTGTGTTGATATCCTTGAGAAGATCGTAAGAGACAGCTGGAAGGAAGATAACGAATAATTATTCAAAAGTATTCAAAAATACATAAAAGGTGGCATTTGCGACAAAAAAGCAAGTGCCATTTTTGTTTTGGCTTGTTCATAAAGGCATAGTTTATGTGCAGATTGCCGAAAATCAATATAAACATTGACAAAGATAATTATTAGTGTTATAATAATAACACTTTTATAATTTATCCGAGATTTTTTGGAGAAAAAGAGGTAAGGATTATGAAATTCACAAAGATTTTATCACTCGCACTTGCGACAGTTCTCGCGCTTTCCTGTATGGTAAGCTTTGCTTCCTGCAATACGGGAAATGACGATGGAAAATATACGGTTGGTATCTGTCAGCTCGTTCAGCACCCCGCACTTGACGCGGCTACACAGGGCTTTATCGATACCCTTAAGGCTGAATTCGGTGACAATATTGAAATTCTCAACGAAAATGCCAGCAACGACCCCTCTACTTGTACAACGATCGTGAGCAACTTTGTTTCCAAGAAGGTTGATCTCATTATGGCTAACGCTACACCTGCGCTTCAGGCGGCGGCTCAGCAGGAGAACATTCCCGTTCTCGGCACGTCCATCACGGAATACGGCGTAGCTCTCGGCATTGATAACTTCGACGGTCTTGTTGGCGCAAACGTATCGGGTACGAGTGACCTCGCGCCTCTTGACAAGCAGGCGGATATGATCGTGGATCTTTTCCCCGAGGCAAAGAAGGTAGCTCTTCTTTACTGCTCCAGCGAGCCCAACTCCGAATATCAGGTTAAGGAAATCGCAAGACTTCTTGAGGAGAGAGGTATTACCTCTGAAAACGTAAAGAAATACGCGTTTACGGACTCTAACGACGTTTCAACTGTTGCCGCGGCTGCCGCTGCATTCGCCGACGTTATCTACGTTCCCACCGATAATACTGCCGCAAGCTGTGCTGAGACCATCAGCGGCGTTGTGGGTGACACACCTGTTATCGCGGGTGAAGAGGGCATTTGCGCAGGATGTGGCGTTGCTACTCTTTCCATTAACTATTACGATCTCGGCGTTGCTACCGCAGAGATGGCAATAAAGATCCTCAAGGGTGAGGCTAAGATCGAGGAGATGAAGATCGAGTACGCGGCGATCTTTACAAAGAAGTACAATCCCGTAAAGTGCGAGGAGCTTGGTATTGATACCGACGCGCTCGAGGCAAAGGGATACGTTGCTATCGTAATGGAGTAATCCCCAAAAAATATATTTGTTTTGGCCTGCGGGGGGATTCTTCCGCAGGCAAAAGCATTAAATAAAGGCTTTGCATTTTAGCAGGGCGAAAGGAATTTTAAAATGGAAATGCTTATGAATTGGCTCGGAACTCTTCCGAGCGCGGTTGCCCAGGGCCTTGTGTGGGGCATTATGGCAATCGGTCTTTATATCACGTTCAAGGTGCTCGACGTAGCCGACCTGACCGTTGACGGCTCGATCACGACGGGTGCGGCGGTTTGTACCGTGCTTATCACGAAGGGCGTAAACGTATGGATCGCGATTTTCTGTGCGATCATCGTCGGTATGCTTGCAGGTCTCGTTACGGGTATTTTGCATACGACTCTCGGTATTCCCGCTATCCTTGCGGGTATTCTCACACAGCTGATGCTCTGGTCGACGAATCTTCTCGTTATGGGAAGCCGCGCAAATATTGCTCTCTCCCGCTTCAAGTACGGCGACAAGGTGCTTATCTCGGGCTCGACCTCTGAAATTTGGGTAACACTTGCGATCTTGGCAGGATTTGTGGCAGTTCTTATCGGCGTGCTTTATTGGTTCTTCGGTACAGAGATGGGTATGTCCTTGCGTTCTACGGGCTGTAATATCGAAATGTCCCGTGCACAGGGTATAAACACTAACTTTACAAAGGTATTCGGTCTCGCTCTTTCCAACGGCGTGGTTGCTCTCTCCGGCGCACTTCTTGCTCAGCAGCAGGGCGCGGCGGATATCAATATGGGTCGTGGCGCGATCGTTATCGGTCTTGCGGCGGTTATCGTAGGCGAGGCTCTTTTCCAGAAGAAGACTACAAACTTTGCGCTCCGACTTTTCTTCGTGGTATGCGGTGCTATAATCTATTGGCTCGTATTCCAGACGGTTATTTTCATAGGACTCCCCAGCGAGCTCTTGAAGATGCTTTCCGCACTCGTTGTAGCTCTCTTCCTCGGCGTTCCTTATCTTAAATCTCACATTACAAAGAAGAAAAAGAAGAAGGAGGGCGAGAAGAATGCTTGAGCTTAAAAATATTTATAAGACCTTCAATGCAGGCACGATCAACGAAAAGAGCGTGTTTGAGGGGCTTTCATTAACACTTAACGACGGCGATTTCGTTACAGTTATCGGCGGTAACGGTGCAGGTAAATCCACAATGCTCAACGTTATCTCGGGCGCGTATCCCGTTGACGACGGTAAGGTTATTATCGACGGAAAGGACGTTACCCGCCTTCCCGAGCATAAGAGAGCGCAGTATATAGGACGAGTTTTCCAGGACCCCAGACTTGGCACAGCTTCGGATATGTGGGTTGAGGAGAATATGTCTATTGCCGACAGCCGCGGACACAAGCGCGGTATCCGTTGGGCGATAAGAGGTAAGGACAGAGCGAAATATCGCGAGCTTTTGAAGATGCTTGATCTCGGTCTTGAGGATAGACTCACGACAAAGATGGGACTTCTCTCGGGCGGTCAGAGACAGGCGGTAACACTTCTTATGGCGTCTATGAAGAAGCCGAAGCTTTTGCTCCTTGACGAGCATACGGCGGCGCTTGACCCCAAGACCGCGGCAAAGGTGCTTGAAATTACGAATAAGGTCGTAAGCGAGAACAAGCTCACGACACTTATGATTACTCATAATATGAAGGACGCTATTGAGTACGGCAACCGAATCATTATGATGCACAACGGAAATATTATTCTCGACATCAGCGGCGAGGAAAAGAAGAAGCTCACGGTTGAGCAGCTTCTTACAATGTTCTCGAAGGCGAGCGGTAGTGAATTTACAAACGACCGCACTCTTCTTAATTGAGGTGGCTATGTCGGAAATGAATAAAAATACAGTTGACGGAGGCGTAGCGCTTCCGAAAATGGAGAACGATGAGAGCGTAGCGCTCCCTACGACTGAACAAAAATCCGTAGAAAAAACCGCGGACGGTTGGGTCTGCCCCGAATTCAAGGTGTCGGGTGCGTTCTCCTCGAATATGGTGCTCCAAAGAGAAAAGCCTATAAAAATATGGGGCTTTTCCACAAACGTGGGAGGCAAGGTGTTCGGAGAGTTTGCACAGCAGGCCACAAATACTACGGTAGGTGATGACGGCAAGTGGACTCTGACGTTCTTGCCCGAGAGATATTCCCGCGAGGGCAGGGAGCTTGTGATATATGATGAGCTCGGACACAGAGAGGTGTTCTCCGACGTGCTTGTCGGCGACGTTTATCTTCTCGGCGGTCAGTCGAATGCCGAGGTAAATCTCTCGCACTGTATGAGCTTTACCCCCAGCCTTGAATTTTATGAGGATGAAAAAATAAGACTTTTCCCGCAGAGACAGGCGTTCGTTTATACTCATCAGGAATTTTGCAATCATCCCCAGAGGGATATCGTAAATCCTGAATGGAGCTGGCAAAAGCCGACGAGCGAGGCGGCGCAGGGCTTCTCGGCTATGGGATTCTATTTTGCGCGTGAGCTTTCAAAATTCGTTGACGTGCCGATCGGACTTATTATGATGGCGGCGGGCGGCGCTTGTATCCGCGAGCTTCTCCCCGAGCAGTTGGCTCACAACGAGGGCTATTTCGTCGGCGCAAACGTAAGAGAATCAGGCTATTACAATACCCTTATCCATCCCTTTATAGGACTTCAGTTCAGAGCAATGCTGTTCTTCCAGGGCGAGAGCGAGGCGCTTGACCGCGGTCTTGCCGAGAGATACACCTATGAGCTTGCGCTCCTCGTTGCAGACGAGAGAAGAAGCTTCGGCTTTGAATTCCCGTTCTATAACGTTCAGCTTTCAAATTACTGTAAGACGGGCGCGGATATTTTTAAGTTCACGGATATTGTGAGAATTAAGCAGTACGACGCGCTTTCGGTGATTCCGAATTCCTCGCTTATCGTTGATATGGATCTCGGATCTCCCGAGGACTTCCACGATTGGGCGCACTCTCCCCGTAAGCTTGAGCTTGGCGAGAGACTTGCCAAGATCGTTCTTTGCAAGGAATACGGCATCGAGAAGGAGAGTGAGGCATCGTCTCCTATGCCTATCGAGGCAAATTATTATCCTGCGGCGCATAAGATCATGATTGATTTCAAGAATATAAGCGCAGGTCTTACCATTCTCGGTCATACTCCCGTCGACAGTCTTGATAAAGAGGTCGAGGGCTTTACTGTTGGTGATTACGACAATCAGATAAAGGTAAGAGCAACTATTGCGAATAGAAGCTCGGTGCTTATCGATCTGCCCGAGGGTGTGATTCCCGACTACGTAAATTACGCGTATTTTACCTACGTAACGATCGATAACGCTAATCTTCGCGGCGGAAATAATCTTCCTTGTCCCGCGTTCAGTATTCCCGTTAAATAAGCGTATATCAATATAAACATCCCCTCGTTTTACGAGGGGATATTTCTTTTAAAAAACATTATTTTATTTTTAAAAATCTATTGATTTTAAGTTGACTGTGTGATACAATACTTTCTATGAGTAAATGGACGTTGACGGAGGAATTTATGCTTGACGTTTTAATTATAGGTGCGGGAGTTATCGGCGGTATGATCGCGCGAGAGCTTTCCCGATATGATATATCCGTGGCTATCGTGGAGAAGGGGGCGGACGTTGCCCTTGGCGCCACTCGTGCGAACAGTGGAATAGTTCACGCGGGCTACGATGCGAAGGTGGGCTCACTTAAGGCGAAGCTCAACGTTGAGGGCTCGAAGATGATGCCCGAGGTTGTGCGTGAGCTTGGCGTAAAATATAAGCAGAACGGCTCGCTCGTCGTAGGATTTAACGATGAGGACAAAGCGGCTCTTGAGGAGTTGCTTGAGCGCGGTAGACAAAACGGTGTAGAAGGCTTGGAGCTTCTTTGTCGCGAAGAAATTTTGGCTCTTGAGCCCAATATCGGCGATAGCGTAACAGTCGCTCTCCACGCTCCCACGGGCGGAATCATCTGTCCTTATGAGCTTTGTATGGCATCTGTTGGTAACGCTATGGATAACGGTGCTAAGCTTTATCTTGACTTTGAGGTTAAGAAAATAGAGAAGATTGATGGCGGATACAGAGTGTCGGGCGAGAGCAACACGCTTGAAGCAAAATACGTTATCAACTGTGCGGGCGTTTATTCCGACGAGGTTGCAAGAATGGTTGGGGACGATTCGTTCTCCGTAATCGCGCGCCGCGGCGAATATATGCTTCTTGACCGCGAGTGCGGGGAAACTGTGTCCCGCACGATCTTCCGTTGCCCCTCGGCTATGGGTAAGGGAATACTCGTTACTCCTACGGTTGACGGCAATCTTATGCTCGGTCCTACCGCGGAAAACCTTGAAAATAAGGAAGACACGGCTACGACTTCTGTCGGCATTGCCAAGATAAGAGCGCAGGCGTCGGAACAGGTATCGGGAATAAATATGGGAAAGGTAATTACGTCGTTTGCGGGACTTCGCGCGACGGGATCTACCGGCGACTTTATTATAAACGAGAGAGATGGCTTTGTAAACTGTGCGGGTATTGAGAGCCCCGGTCTTTCGGCGTCCCCTGCGATTGCAAAATATATAGCGGAAATGCTCGCTTGCGCGGGACTTACGCTTACCCCTAAGGCGGACTTCTGTGCGACACGTAAGCCTATGCACTATTTCTCGTCTCTTTCCGTTGATGAGAAGAATGAAATAATTAAGAAAAATCCCGAATTCGCGCATGTGATCTGCCGTTGCGAGACGGTTACCGAGGGCGAGATTTTGGAAGCAATTCGCACAAATCCCAAGCCTCGCGACGTTGATGGCGTAAAGCGTAGAACGAGAGCGTCTATGGGTAGATGTCAGGGCGGCTTCTGTACCCCCTACGTTATCGAGCTTCTTGCGCGTGAGATGGGATGCGACTATACGGATATTACGAAATTCGGCGGCGAGTCCTATATTAATATGGGCAAGACCAAGGAGGTGTGATCGTGGCAGAGATAATTAAGAAGGACCTTGTCATTATCGGTGGCGGCCCTGCGGGTATGTCTGCGGCGGTTGCGGCGCACGAGGCGGGAATACGCGATATTCTCATCCTTGAGCGCGACGATTCTCTCGGCGGAATTCTCCGTCAGTGTATTCACAACGGCTTCGGTCTTCATCGCTTCGGCGAGGAGCTGACAGGCCCTGAATACGCGTACAAATATGAAAAGCAGGTGCGCGAGCTTGAAATTCCCTTTATGCTCGACACAATGGTTATTGACGTAGATAAAAACAAGAGGGTTACCGCTATGAACAAGGAGTGTGGAATCTTCTTTATTGATGCGAAGGCGGTAATTCTTGCTATGGGCTGCCGCGAAAGACCGAAGGGCGCGCTTAACATTTCGGGCGCTCGTCCTGCGGGTATCTATACTGCGGGCACGGCTCAAAAGTTCGTTAATATGAAGGGATATATGCCCGGACGCGAGGTGGTTATTCTCGGCTCGGGAGATATCGGTCTTATTATGGCAAGACGAATGACTCTTGAGGGCGCATCCGTCAAGGCGGTCTGCGAGCTTATGCCTTATTCGGGCGGTCTTGCAAGAAATATTGAGCAGTGCCTTAATGACTTTAATATACCCTTGAAGCTTTCGCATACCGTGATCGATATCCACGGCAAAGAGCGACTCACGGGTGTAACAATTGCCAAGGTCGACGAAAACCGTCGTCCTATCGAGGGCAGCGAGGAGTATATTCCGTGCGATACGCTTCTTTTGTCCTGCGGACTTATTCCCGAAAACGAGCTTACGAAGAGCGCGGGCATTACTCTTGACAGAGTAACGGGCGGTGCTGTCGTTGACGGCGGCAGACAGACCAAGATCGAGGGTATTTTCGCGTGCGGAAACGTGCTTCACGTTCACGACCTTGTTGACTACGTTTCCGAGGAATCCGTGATCGCGGGCAGAGCGGCGGCGGATTATATAAATGGCGTGGCAAAGAATGAAATTAATATTACGATAGCGGCATCCGGCGGTGTAAGATACACGGTTCCGCAGAGACTTTGTGAGATCAAGGATACGGATATATATTTCCGCGTTTCCGACGTCTTCAGAGATAAAAAAATCGTCGTTCGCGAGGGCGACCGTGTGATGCTTGAGAAGAAAAAGCTTAAGCTTGCGCCCGGCGAGATGGAAACTGTAAAGCTTACGGCGGATATGATCGCATCGGTCGGAAGCGGCAAGATCACTATCACACTTGAGGAGGTGGCAAAATGAGAAATTTAACTTGTATCGTCTGCCCCAGAGGTTGTGATCTTTCTGTAAAATTCAAGGAGAATGGCGAGATCGAGAGCATTACGGGTAACGGCTGTAAGCGAGGTATCGTTTACGCGGAGAATGAATGTACCCACCCCGTACGTACGGTTACCTCAACCGTAAGATGCGCCGACGGCAGGATCCTTCCCGTAAAGACCGCGGACTCAGTACCGAAGGAAAAGGTATTCGAGGTTATGCGCGAGATAAATTCCGCGCGCCCCGAGGGAGATATCTCAATCGGTGACGTAATAATAGAAAACGTAGCGGATACGGGCATTTCGGTTGTCGCTACGGCAAACGTATAAAAATAAACACTTATGATGGGGAAGCCCCTTGTCATAAGTGTTTTTTGTTGTGCAAAAATTTACAATAAGAATACTTGCAAACACACGGGGAATATGATATAATCAGTATGGATAATTAATACATTAATATACGGGAGAAATATATGAGAAAGACAAAAATCGTTTGTACGTTAGGCCCTGCGAGTGGAACCAAGGAGATAGTAAAGGGACTTTGCTTGGCAGGAATGAACGTAGCAAGACTTAATTTTTCGCACAATACACACGAGGATCACAAGAGAAGAATAGATATGGTCAAGGAGGTAAGAGCGGAGCTTGGTCTCCCCGTTGCCATCCTTCTTGATACAAAGGGCCCCGAATACCGAATCAAGACGTTTGAGGGCGGCAGAATTACTCTTGCCGACGGAGATAAATTCACGTTTACAACTGACGATATCATTGGAGATAATACTCGCGTGGCGGTAAATTATGCGCGACTCCCCGAGGAAATGGGCGCGGGAGATACGATCCTGCTCAATAACGGACTTCTCTCCTTTAAGGTTGACAAGGTTGAGGGCACGAATATTATGTGTACCGTAACCTGCGGCGGCGAGCTTTCCGACAGAAAGAGCATGAGCTTCCCCGGTAAGGTTATGAAGCAGCCCTATCTTTCCGAGCAGGATAAGAAGGATATCAAGTTCGGCGTTGAAAATGATATCGACTATATCGCGTGCTCCTTCGTTTCCTGCCGTCAGGATCTTATTGACGTAAAGAATTATCTTAACGAAATAGGCGCGCAGGGTATCGAGCTTATAGCTAAGATTGAAAACCAGTCTGGTGTTGATAATATCGAGGAGATATGTAAGGAATGTGACGGCATTATGGTGGCGCGCGGAGATATGGGTGTTGAGATTCCTTTTGAATATCTTCCTTCCATTCAGAAGAAGCTTATTACAAAGTGCCGTATGCTCGGTAAGCGTGTTATTACCGCGACCGAGATGCTTGAATCCATGATCACAAATCCCCGTCCTACGAGAGCCGAGATCTCGGATATCGCGAATGCGGTTTACGACGGAACGAGCGCAATTATGCTCTCGGGCGAGACTGCCGCGGGCAAATATCCCGTTCAGGCGGTAGAGACTATGGCTAAGATCGCCGAGACCACCGAGGCGAGCATTAATTATAAAAAGCGCTTCTATGAGGCAGACTTTGAGATCCGCAATATGACCGACGCGGTTTCTCACTCAACCTGCGGTATGGCGATCGACATTGATGCCGCCGCAATCGTTGCCTGCTCACTTTCGGGCAAGACCGCGAGAATGGTATCGCGCTTCCGCGCCCCCGTGCCAATCATAGGTCTTACCACAAATGAAAAGACGTGGAGAAAGCTCGCGCTCTCCTGGGGCGTAATTCCCGCAATGTGCGAGGAATTCAGATCCACCGACGTGCTGTTCTATACGGCGCAGAAGATCGCCAAGAGCACTCTCGGACTCAAGAAGAAGGACAGAATCGTTATCACGGGCGGCGACACAACAGGCCACTCGGGTAATACTAACTTGATTAAGATTGATGAAATATAAAAAGAATGCGACCGATCAGGTCGCATTCTTTTTTATTGTTTGTATGGGATTTGATTTCAAAACGGTTAAGAGCAAGCGGCTTTTTGTCGCAATTTGTCCATTAGATATCTGAAATCCCTATTGCGTTTTATAAAACTTTATGATATAATGGTATCAGGGAAAGAATTTCCATAAAAAACGACTTAAAACGGAGGTGCAATTATGATTTACGTAAAAATTATGCAGTTTAGCTTTGCGCGTATAAATGATTGTTATTTCCATGAAGAACGAGGTCAATTGAAAATCAATAGATAAGCGTACAAGTTAAACTGCTACGGCAGGGAATCTTGTGCGCTTTTGTTATTTTGAGCGTTTATAGAAGTTTTTTACACTTGAAAGGAGGTACTTGATTATGAAAAAATTTATTTTAATTATGCTTACCTGCGCGATGCTTGTAGGTTGTCTTGTGTCGTGTAATATTAATAAGAATTCCAAAATACAGATGACCGAGGTCGAAGAAAAGCAAGTGCGCATTTCTGTTATATCAGAATATTTGAGAGTAATGAGAGCACTTATCAATCCGGCAGATCCAGTGAGTTTCTCTGATCACGTTGAAAATGGTGCGCAGCCCTTGTTTGTTGAAATATCCAGCGAAGATTACTATTATTTGTGTGGATATTACAAAACTCCGCACGAGACTCAAAGAGCTTACGAATATTTGGACTTTTGTTGCGCGGAAAAATACACGTGGATTGAATTTGAGAAGGCTTCCGATATTCTAGAGTCTTACAACGGTGAAAAATTTATAGTTGCTATTCAAATTAACAGGGCATCGTCTGTGAGAGACGTTTCCTCTAAGCGCGCGGACGTACCTGAGGTGGAATATTTTCAAGTATTTGAAACTCAATTTGTAAACGGAGTTAACGTGAATGGTGACGTATATTTTGAAACAGCGTTTCTTTATGCTGATTCTTCTAACCAAAGTATTATTTTTTGCCGTAAACCCTTCTCTCATGAGCAGTATTTTATAACTTGTCAAAAAAGAGAAGACGGGAAGTATTATATTGGCAAAGGATCTACCACTCTTGATGAATACGTTGAAAAAAATATTAAGAATTGAGGTTAACGGTTATGAAGATTAGAAAATGAATAAAATTTGTAGGGTCTATTGTTTTAGTTTTAACGTTAATTACATCTTATAGTTTTGTTGCTTTTGCTCATATGACAATGTTAGATGTTAGTTATGATGCATGCATTCCCGATAAGTATGGAGATGGCATTTTTGAATCATGGTATAGTTTGTGTTATGATGGAAATTGTAATCATATTAGTCATGCGGAAACAGAAATAAAATATTATTTTGTCGAGCACGCTAATGGCGATCAATCTAAAACATGGGAAGATTTAATAAAAGAATCAAGTTCTGAACAAATTTCCACGGAGGCGGCTTTAGAAATTGTTTTAGAAGTAAAAAATGCATATGCTAATAGTATGAAAAAATGGAATAGTGTATATTATTATTCCTATGATTCATCAGGAAACGTAATTAAAAACAAGGTTATCAATATAACTGAAGCGATTAATGAACAAGAGGCAAATCTATTAATATATCCGACAATTAATTATGACAGTATTGCCACAACTACGACATTTGGTTTTCCAAGCACAACTCAAAATGAGGGGGGTGTTCATTCACATTATCATTTATGGAAAATGGTTGTAAATGTAGAACGCTTTTTTGAACATCACTCAAATGATATGTATTATGATTCAGCTTCAGTACAGACAATAAGAGAAGCGACAGGTGCGCATGAAATAGGACATTTGTTGGGGCTTCAGGATATAGATGCAAATAATTTATGCAATGCATATTCAAATGATGTTTACGATGATGAAAACAAAGAAGAATTTAGGCATCACCATGAGGTTCTTATGGGATATGGTCAGTCAATAATAACTAGAAGTGTTGATATTACGTATAAAGACATTGCAGGCGTGGCGATAACAAGGGGATTTCATACCGATAACGATCACAAATGGCTATTGTATGATCAGCCGATTACGGGCGTATATAAATTGGTATGTTCAATTTGTAATGGAGTAAAAGCTGTACAAAACGTTCTTGATTATCAAGTTAATATATACGGTCAGTGCAATAACAATCATGCTTTATCAAGCGGAAACATGATGGCGGTTGCAAGTTATGGTAGTAAGGATTATTACAAGTGCAAATACTGTCGATATGTTGCTCCATTTTCTGATATAGTTGAGCATGATTATTGTTACACTTCATATTCAAACAGTCATCATGTAGTAGAGAATATTGTTCAAGGGTTAGAATATACATTTTATGAAAATCATGCATATGGACGTTATTTTCTTCCCAACAACAAGTTGACGCATTGGGCGTGTTGTTCTTGCGGGGATAAAATTTCGCAACGACATGTAATAGATAGCAGTAGTGTTGGAAATGGTAGTCTTAATCAATGGTGCAAATATTGCGGAGAGTATTTGGGACTTGGTTCGGGAACCCTTAACGGAGTTTATACGGACTATCCTCACACCGAAAATGGAAGCTACATTTTGCCGAACGGAATTATTGTTTTAGTTCCCGATGACGAGGAAGCTTATTTTAACGGTACTCTTGAATTCAGAACCGGAGAGGTTATGTAATCTAAATAAAACCTCCACTCGCAGCTGCGAGTGGAGGTTATTTTTATTTACCCGAATTCATCTTAAGGTAGGCATTGATAAAGCCGTCGATGTTTCCGTCCATAACGGACTGGATGTTACCGTCCTCGTAGCCTGTTCTTGTATCCTTGGCAAGAGTGTAGGGCATAAATACGTAGGAACGGATCTGCGCGCCCCATTCGATATTTGTCTTGTTGCCCTGAATTTCTTCAATTGTGTCAAGACGCTCGCGGAGCTTGATCTCCATAAGCTTTGCCTTGAGCATTTTAAGAGCGGTTTCCTTGTTCTGAAGCTGGCTTCGCTCGGTCTGGCAGCCTACAACGATACCCGTAGGCTTATGCACGATACGGATCGCGGAGTCCGTCTTGTTGATGTGCTGACCGCCCGCACCGGAGGAACGGTGAGCCGTAATTTCGAGGTCTTCCTCGCGGAGTGTTACGTCGTCAACGTTGTCAAATTCGGGCATAACCTCGATAGATGCAAATGACGTCTGACGTCTGCCCGCCGCGTCAAAGGGGGAAACGCGCACGAGTCTGTGAACGCCGTTTTCACTCTTTAAGTAGCCGTAAGCATTCGTGCCCTCAACCATAATGGTCGCGGACTTGATGCCTGCCGCATCTCCGTCGAGCCAGTCGAGAAGCTTAACCTTAAAGCCCGACTTTTCGGCATAGCGGTTGATCATTCTATAAAGCATCTGCGCCCAGTCCTGCGCCTCGGTGCCGCCTGCGCCGGGGTGGAAGGAAACGATAGCGTCATTCTTGTCGTATTCGCCGCAGAGAAGAACCGAGATTCTTTCGCGCTCTGCTGTTTCTTCAATTGCCTCAAGCTCGGAGAGAACCTCCTCTGTGGAGTCCTCGTCGCCGTATTCAATTGCCATTTCAGCCAAAGCGATCGCGTCCTCAAGGCGAGCGCAAAGAGCCTCGTAGTCCTCGATAGTGTCGCGGGACTGCTTGATTGTCTGTGTTATCTTTGTAGACGTTTCGGGGTTGTTCCAGAAGTTAGGGTCGAGTGTCTGAGCCTCGAGCTCCTCTGCCTTGGACTTTAAATCTTCAATTCGGAGCGCGTTGCCGAGCTCTTTTACGTCTGCGCGAAGGGCAATAAGCTTAAGTCTTGCTTCTTCAAGTGCGATTATCATTCTATAAATTCCTTTCGGGTGTCCATAATTATTCAGTTTATTATATCATAAAAATTTCTATTTTTCAAGTACCATTTTAGAGATTTTGTAAATTAGCTTATAATAACTTATGTGTTTTACTTGACAATTTGGGCAAATAATAATATAATAAATATATACTTTAAATATTTTTTAAGGAGAAAACGAAATGAAGGTAACTAAGGAAACTATTATCGGCGATATTCTTGACTACGACAGAGGCACAGCAGAATTCTTTTTCGAGATCGGTATGCACTGTCTCGGCTGTCCCGCATCCCGCGGTGAATCCATTGAAGAAGCTTGCGCCGTTCACGGAACTGACGCTGATGAGCTTGTTGAAAAGATCAATAAGTATCTCGCGAGCAAGTAATTTTTTCTTTATGCGGCTCGGAGAAACCCGAGCCGCCTCTTTTTTTAAAAAGCTTTTGTGCCGCATAGCGGCGGGGTGGATAAAATATGACGATAAATTTAGATGAGCGACTTTCGTGTGCGGCATCCTTTGTGCGCGCGGGCAAGCGATTTGCCGACATAGGCAGCGACCACGCGTATCTGCCCATATATCTTGCGCAAAAGGGAGTTGTGGATATCGCGCTTGCCTCGGATATAAACGAGGGGCCTGTTGAGTCGGCTATTCAAAATATAAATACATACGGCGTTGGAGATAAGGTAAAGGCGATCTGCTCCGACGGACTTGCGGGCGCTAAAGAATTCTCGCCCGAGGATATTGCGATTCTCGGTATGGGCGGCGAGCTTATTGAGAGTATCATAAGCCGCGCGGATTGGGTAAAGGACAGGCGCATCCGCTTAATACTTCAGCCTATGACACACGCGGAGAGCCTTTACGCATATTTGTGCCGCGAGGGATTCTCTATCGTTGACGAGGGCATCTGTGCTACGTCGGACAAGCGTAGCGACAGAATTTACAGAATTATTGTTGCCGAGTATTCGGGAGAAATATACGCGCATACGACGGTTGAAGCCTTTGTCGGCAAGCAAAATATAAAGAGATACAAAGAGTGCGGCGATCCTCTTGTAAAGCGCTATATTAAGCACTTGATCGAGGTTTTCGGCGTCAGAATGAACGGTAAAAGGTATGCTGGAATTGACGCGTCGGGCGAGGAGGCTCTTATTTCCGAGCTTGAGAGAATAATTGAAACGGAGAAATAATATGACAGTATTTGAATTATATACTAAATTGACCGAGAGAGTTCCCACATCTCTTTCTATGAGCTTTGACGGCGACGGCTTTGAAATATGCCCTGATAAGAATGCCGAGGTAAAGCGCGTGCTTATTTCCCTTGACGTAACGAACGACGTTATCGACCGCGCGGTTGAGGGTGGATTTGACGTTATAGTGGCGCATCATCCGATGCTTTTTAACGGACTTAAGGAGATCTCGGTTTTGAGCGCTGACGGCGCGCGAGCTGTAAAGCTTATAAAGAACAATATCTCGGTTATGACCTTCCATACGCGACTTGACTCCGTTGAGGGCGGCGTAAACGACGTGCTTGCATCTCTTTTAGGACTTTGCGATATTGCAACCGTTGAATTTAACGGCAATCAGGTGGTTCGCGTAGGCGAGCTTGAAGAAGAGATGGATGCATCGGAATTTGCCGCTGTGGTAAAGGAAAAGCTTAACTGTCCCGCGGTGTCCTTGGCGAAGGCAAGCGGAAGAGTTAAGAGAGTTGCGCTTATCGGCGGCTCGGGCGGAAGTGAAATGGGCGCGGCTAATTTTACGGGCGCTGACACATTTATTACGGGCGAGCTTAAGCATCACGAAATGCTCTCCGCACGTGATATCGGTGTAAATCTTATCGTTGCGGGACATTTCTATACAGAACATCCCGTTTGCGACAGACTCGGGGCGATGATTGGCGAGATTTTACCCGAGGCAGAGTGCGAGATTTATTTTTCTGACAGAGTTGAGGTGCTTTAATTTATGACGTACGTAACAAGTAACATTCACGGCGATTACGATAGCTTTAAGAGCCTTCTTGAAGCAATATCCTTTAAGGATAGCGATATTATGTATATTCTCGGCGATATTTGCGATTATGGCGATAAGACTATGGAGCTTATCGAGGATATCAGTATGAGATATAACGTGTACAGTATCGTAGGTGAGCACGACTATATCGCACTCCGTATGCTCTCGGGCTTCTCTAAGATGCTCGATAGCGGAGAGACGCCCGACGCGGACTTTATCTCCGAGATGACCGCTTGGTGCGCTGACGGCGGACAGGCAACACTCGCAGGCTTCCGCGCTCTTGATGACGATATGAAGGAGGGCGTTATCGATTACCTCTCCGATATGACGCTTTACGAGGAAGTGAAGGCTGGCGGTAAGGATTATCTTTTGGTTCACGCGGGAATCCGTGATTTTTCTCCTACGCTTGAGCTTGACTTCTGCGCTCCCGAGGACTTTTTCTCGGAGTCGCTCGATCTTACAAAGAAGTATTACGATAACAAGACTATTATCGTAGGACACGAGCCCACCACTGAGGAAAACGGTGGCGACGGCAGAATCTTCTACGGCAACGGCTCGATCGATATTGACTGCGGCGCTATGCGTGGCGGTAGACTCGCGTGCCTCTGTCTTGAAAACGGCAAAGAATATTACATCTGATTATGAATAAAAATGACGTTATTGTCCTTGATATAATTGACATGAACAATCTCGGCGCGGGCGTCGGTAAGGTCGACGGAGCGGTTGTCTTCGTCGCGGGCGCAGTTACGGGAGATCGTGTGGAATGCAAGATTATCAAGGTTACGAAAAGCTATTACGTGGCAAAGCTTCAAAGGATAATTGATCGCTCGCCCGACCGCGCGGATACAGCGTTTTGTGATGCTCCCGCATCCTGCGGTGGCTGTGTTTATAGAAACCTCACCCGCGAGAGTGAGCTTAAAATGAAGAAGGCATACCTTGAAGGACTTTTCAAGAAGGCGGGACTTTCCGATATAAATATCCTGCCCGTGCTTGAGGTAAGCCCGAGAGGGAAGTATAGAAACAAGGCACAGTATCCCGTGAGAGCAACTAAGGACGGTCTTCGCGCAGGATTTTTTGCAAACAAGACACATTCCATCGTAAGCTCCGAGCATTGCGCGCTTGAGCCCGATATTTTCGGAGATATCGTATCTGCCGTATGTGATTTTGCGACAGAGAACGGCATTACCGCATACGACGAGGAGAGCGGTCGCGGAGTTTTGCGCCACATTTATCTCCGTCGCGGTGAAATCAGCGGCGAGATAATGCTCTGCCTTGTTATCAATGCGGACAAGCTTCCGCAGAGCGACAAGCTTGTAAGCTTCGTGAGGGCAAGATTTCCCGAGATCACGACCTGCCTTCTTAACGTAAACAAGAAAAATACAAACGTAATTCTCGGCAAGGACTACATAAATCTCTTTGGTAAGGGATATATCGAGGATACACTTTGCGGACTTAATTTCCGTGTTTCCCCTGAGTCCTTCTGGCAGGTAAACCGCGCGGGAGCGGAGGCGCTTTATAACAAGGCGCGTGAGCTTGCAGCTCTTACGGGAAATGAAAATTTGCTCGACCTTTACTGCGGAACGGGTACGATCGGTCTTTCAATGGCTAAATACGTTCGTAGTGTTACGGGTGTTGAGATAGTTGAGGGTGCGGTTGAATGCGCGCGCATCAACGCCAAGATAAACGGAATTGAAAACGCGGAATTCTACTGTGCCGATGCGTCCAAAACCGAGAGCATTATTCCCGCTGATAAGGATTACGACGTTGTAATTCTTGACCCGCCGAGAAAGGGAACAACCGAGGAGCTTATTTCCTATATCGCAAAGCGGGATATACGCCGCGTGGTTTATATTTCCTGCGGACCCGATACCTTGGCGAGAGATATTGTTACTTTCAGGAAATATGGCTATGATTGTGGAGATGTTTATCCCGTGGATATGTTTCCCGTAACGGGGCACGTTGAAAGTGTCGTGTGTCTCACACGCACTTTCAACAACTAAGTTCGCCTGCGGCGAGTGAAG
>JAZRDO010000036.1:0-18641 GCA_045660325.1 Eubacteriales bacterium | reverse complement strand
ATGCTCCCGGCATTACTCATCGGCGGTACGTTCTTCATACTCATTCTGTTTGGAACACCTTACGGGTTCAACAAGACCTCAAACGAGTTTCAGCGAATCGGTATGACGAACTCTGCCGGTGAGGTGCCGATGCTTCTGACACGAACGCAGGACAAAAGACACAGTAACGTAGAGATATTAGAGTTTGATGCGGTTGGCATACCGCTGACAGAGTGGGAGAAAGAGCGAGGATACATCGAAGCGGCATTAAATGTCAATATCGTTAAGATAATCGAGGGCAAAAATAAACGAAGAATTTTGCTCCACGTTGTTTCAGCAGATTCCGGCTTGTCCGATTTCATCGAGTGGGATGACCATTATCTGACCGATGATGACTCCACACTCATTCTCGGGAAAAGCCAACTCGGTCTGGAGAGCGTGGACCTATCCAAGATCCCACACATCCTACTCGGCGGCTCTACAGGAAGCGGAAAAAGCATACTTTTGAAAGTTCTGCTCGTGCAGTCTTTAAAGAAAAACGCGATTGTCAGCATAGCCGATTTCAAGGGCGGTGTTGACTTTCCGAGAGTATGGCACGACAAATGCAAAATGTGCTTTGACGAAGATACGTTGCTCACGCTGCTCACAGAGCTTACCGACGAGTTAGAACGCCGAAAAACGCTATTCAGGGACACCGGATACGCGAACATAAGCGATTATAATAAGCACAGTGCAGTCCCCCTACAACGCTATATTTTCGCTTGCGACGAGGTTGCTGAGGTGCTTGACAAAACCGGTTTGACGAAAGAGCAAAAAGAAAGAATCGGTCTGATAGAAAACCGACTCTCGATCATCGCCAGACAAGGACGGGCTTTCGGTATTCACCTCATACTCTCCACACAACGCCCCGATGCAAACATTCTGTCGGGACAGATCCGCAACAACATCGACTGCCGTGTATGTGGCAGAGCAGACACCATACTATCCCAAATCATCCTGGATAACACAACCGCCTCAGAACAGATTCCAAAGCACAAGGCGGGCAGATTCATTCTCCACGACGGTACGGTGTTTCAAGGATTTTGGGTGGATGAAACCAATATTTTCAAGGAAGGAGGCAGATTATAGAAAACAACAAAGTGCCAATTCATCTCAAGGTCGCACTCACGATTAAGGAAGCAGCAGAGTACAGCAACATCGGAATCAATAAGATTGACAGTATGTTGCGCACTCCAAATTGTCCCTTCGTGCTATTCGTTGGTACAAAGAAGCTCGTGAAGCGCAAAGAGTTTGAGCAATATATCAGCGAACGGCTTATAATCTAAGCTTTGTAGCAAAAATTTACAAATTTTTCGTGAGAATTTTTACACAACCGCTTGAGAAAAAGAGTATTATGTGCTATAATTTATTATGTAGCAGTGTGCTCTTTTTCTCTCTGTGAGAAAGGAGTTCAAAATTGGGAAAAAATCTCAAAGGCAAAGACTGCGGTAAGGGTATCTATCAAAGAAAGGACGGGGTATACAGTGCGCGTTTTGTCGATAAAACCGGCAAACGGCACGAAAGGTATTTCCAGACTATCCCCGAAGCAAAGAACTGGATAGAAGAAGCAAAATATGCGGACAAGCACGATGATGTTTTTGTCGCAACCGATACCACTGTTGACGAATGGTTCAACTTCTGGATTGAAAATATCGTTGGGGATTTAGCTCCCAATACTCTTCGGAATTACAGAGAGCGATATTTTCACAACATACAGCCCGTGATGGGAAAGATGATGATTGCGAACGTAAAGCCGATGCATTGCAAAAAGGTGTTCATTCAGATGGATGCCGACTATGCAGGCTCTACAATCCGTCAAGCATACATCACGATGGGGACGATGTTTAAGGCGGCTAAAATGAACGACCTTATAGCAAAGCACCCGATGGATGGAGTTCGGTTCACAAAGCCTGTTCGTGCAACGGACGATATTAGGTTTCTTACCCGTGAAGATCAGCGCAAATTTCTTGAAATAGCACGTCGCTCTCACAACTATAACCAATATGCATTGATCCTGGAAACCGGATTGCGTACAGGAGAAATGATCGGTCTTACGTGGGATGCAATTGACTTCGAGAAACGAACGTTGACGGTGAATAAGACATTGGAGTTCCGTCACGCTCAACACTTTTGGAGAGCAGGACCGCCCAAGACACAGCAAAGTTATCGTACCATTCCTCTGACGGATCGCGCATACGAAATTCTTAAAGGAATCTGGGATAACCGAGCAGGGCGAAAGGAATCTCCCATACTGTCTGAAACGCTGGAGTATATAGATAGACGAACAGGCGTCACATCCAAGCTCGTGATGCGAGATCTTGTGTTCATCAACTATCGCACCGGCGCACCCGCTAAAAACAGTTCTTATGATACCCACCTCTACAAGCTCTGCGATGAAGCAGGGATCGAACGCTTTTGTATGCACGCTTTACGCCATACATACGCCACGCGGGCAATCGAAAGCGGTATGCAGCCCAAGGTGCTGCAAAAACTACTGGGACACGCCAGTATCAAAACAACTATGGATCGGTACGTTCACGTAACGACCGATTCCTTAGATCAAGCGGTAAGACAATTTCAGCAAAACGGGGTTTACGCATAAAAATCTATGCAAATCAATGCAAAAATGGCGTAAAAATGGAGTAGATCCAAATCGCCAAAGCGTGAAAACCCTTGAAAAATAAGGAAAAATTAAAGGAGAATAGATAAATATGAAACTTGGTATCGTAGGACTTCCTAACGTAGGTAAATCCACACTTTTTAATGCATTGACAAACGCGGGCGCAGAGTCCGCAAACTATCCCTTCTGCACTATCGAGCCCAACGTCGGTATCGTAACTGTACCCGACAAGAGACTTGACGTTTTGGCGGAAATGTATGACCCCAAGAAGTATACACCCGCAATTATTCAGTTCGTTGATATAGCAGGTCTTGTTAAGGGCGCGTCCCGTGGCGAGGGCCTTGGCAACAAGTTCCTTTCCAACATTCGCGAGTGCGATGCTATCGTACACGTTGTAAGATGCTTTGAGGATGAAAACATCATTCACGTTGACGGCTCTGTAAATCCCTTGCGCGACCTTGAAACTATCAATATGGAGCTTATCTTCTCCGATATGGAAATGGTTGAGAGAAGAATGGACAGAACAAAGAAGGCTATGAAGGGCGATAAGACTCTCGCGAGTGAGCTTGAGCTCTTTGAGAGAATCTACGCGACACTCGAGGAAGGTAAGTGTGCAAGAACAATGACACTTACTGAGGACGAGATGGCAGTTCTTTACGATACGCCTCTTCTTACCTTGAAGCCCGTAATTTACGTTGCAAACGTATCTGAGGACGATGCTACAAGCGAGCCCGTTGACAATGCGGCGTATATGAGCGTAAAGAAGTTCGCAGAGGAGGAGCATTCGGGCGTTATCGCGGTTTGCGCGGGTATTGAGTCCGAGATCGCAGAGCTTGATGCCGACGAAAAGGCTCTTTTCCTTGAGGATATGGGTATTGAGGAGAGCGGTCTTGACAAGCTTATCAAGGCGAGCTACTCACTTCTCGGTCTCATCTCTTACCTCACGGCAGGTCCTGAGGAGGTACGTGCTTGGACGATTACCAACGGCACGAAGGCACCCCAGGCGGCAGGTAAGATCCACAGTGACTTCGAGCGCGGCTTTATCAGAGCCGAGGTTATCGCGTTTGACGATCTTGTTTCCTGCGGAAATATGGTTGCCGCAAAGGAAGCAGGCCTTGTACGAAGCGAGGGTAAGGAATACGTTATGAAGGACGGCGATATTGTTCTCTTCAGATTCAACGTATAATCAAGGATGAAAAAACGAATATTTGCCATTGCTTGCGCTTGTGTTCTTGCGCTGAATGTATTCAGCGTTTGCGCGACGGCAAGCGGCGGCGCTGACATCCTATACACACTCTTTTTGATGGATGGCGGCTTTATTACCGAGGATCCCGTGTATATGGGAGGAGAATCGGGCAAGCCGTGGCTTCTTATCGGTGAGGACGTCTTTATGACGGATAACGGTGGTTATCCCGCTGAGTTCAATAATCAAAGCGGCAAGGATTCATTTTACTATATGGCGGGAAGCAACAGTATCGAGTGGCTTACGCAAAATGCGAGCTATAACGATCAGCTTTGCCGTGATTATGTCTTTGAATACGTAATTGATTACGGTAATACGGGTCAATCTTGCGTATCTCTTGCGCTCGCGTATAATTACGATCATTATATTGACGTATACGTTACTCCCGACGGTCGCGGTGATATTGCGATCGTAAGAGGAGATAAAAGCATCTCAATGCTTGATTCAAAAAGTATTTTGAATAAAAATTATCCCGATGCGCTTATCTCGGCGCTTGTGGGTGAGGGAGAGTCCTTACCTGAGAAGCTTTGTATAAGCGTTAAGGTCAGCATTGACTCCAACCGAATGCCCCGAAGGATCGACGTTTACATAAACGGTCTCTATGCCGCTACCACAGGCGCGGGATTCTCCGAGTCGGTCGACAACCTTACTCCCGTATATGATGAGTCGGTCGGTACGTTCCCATCGGAGAAGCTTGGAAATATAGTTGCGCTGAGATTTACAAACGGAGCTGTGGGTAAGATAGATAAGATACAGCTTTATACGGTCGGAGCAAATTCTGATTTGAGGGTTGAAACTCAGGAGTATTATGCTACGTCTTACGGTAACGCGTCGTTTGAAACAAAAAAAGAGCCGCCGTGTATTATGCCTGATGAGCCCGTGACTCAGCCCACCGATCCTGTGGCAAACACGAGCTTTAAAATAATGGAGACCGTATTTATAATTTTCGGTGTTGCAATCGGTGTATTTGCAATAATTACGGTTTTAATTTTAATAATTTCAAGGAAAAAAAGAAAATGAGAATGAGAAAGAAAAAGCACGGAGCTGAGAGAATTTCAGCTTGCTCCGAGCTTATGATACAGGATTTTGAAGCCTTGAAGGCTGACCCTAAATACGCTTTTGCGGACAAGGAAAAGCCGCTTGCACTCGAGATAGGCTGCGGCAAGGGTAACTTTGCCTGCGGAATGAGTACAAAATATCCCGACACTAATTTTATCGCTATGGAAAAGTTTTCCGACGTTTGCTGTATCGCACTTGAAAAGGCAAAGAAGAGCGGTGAGAGCCGTCCTGACAATCTCCGCTTTATTATCGGAGACGCGAAAAATCTTTGCGAGTGGTTTCCCGAGCATAGCGTTGATACTATCTACTTGAATTTCAGCGATCCGTGGCCTAAGAAGGGACACGCAAAGAGAAGACTTACGCATAGAGGATTCCTTGAATCCTACCGCAAGGTGCTTAAGGAGGGCGGCAAGCTCGTGCTCAAGACTGATAACGTGGGACTTTTTGATTTCAGCCTTGAGGAATTTGAGGCTTGCGGTCTTAATATGGTTTGGCATACTCGCGATCTTCACAACAGCGAAAGAGCCGAGGCAAACGTTATGACCGAATATGAAAAGAACTTCTCCGAGAAGGGATTTACCATTTGCTCGGCAGAGGTAATATTCTGATTTGAAATTTTTTTGGAGGGCAAAATGAAGCGTACCGAAAACGATAACAAGCCGGGCGGCTTTATTGCAATTGACAAGCCCTCGGATATGACCTCGCACGACGTGGTGTTCCGCGCAAGAAAGCTGTTTTCCACCGCGCGCGTCGGACACACGGGCACGCTTGATCCTATGGCAACGGGTGTTCTCGTTTTGCTTGTGGGCAGGGCGGCGAAGGCGTGTGAATATATTTCAAAGGACAAAAAGGTATATATTGCGACGTTGAGACTCGGTTATGAGACCGATACACAGGACGTAACGGGCAATATTGTCAGTGATACGGTCTACACGACCGAGAATTACACATTCCCGACGCTTGAGACGATGCGAAATGTGTGTAAGAGCTTTACGGGTAAAATAATTCAGATCCCGCCTATGTACTCCGCGCTTAAGGTTGACGGAAGAAAGCTTTGCGATCTCGCTCGCGAGGGCAAGACGGTCGAGAGAGCGGGAAGGGAAATTGAGATCTTCTCAATTGATGTTGAAGAGACGGACTCTTTGTGCGACTTCAAGCTCAGAGTTGCTTGCTCGGGCGGAACCTATATAAGAACTCTTTGTGAGGATATCGGAAAGAGACTTGGATGCGGCGCGGTTATGGCGACTTTACGCAGATGTGAGGCGAGTGGGATTGATATTTCAAGAGCGTTTACCTTGGAATCGCTCTCCGAGATGACCGAAGAGCAAAGATGGGATAAAATAATCCCTACCGAGGAGCTCTTTACAAATTACGAAAAGGTCAAGTTATCTGCGTTTTACGAAAAGCTCTACCGCGACGGTTGTCCTATTTACTTAAAGAAGATAGGCGTAGATTTTGCGATAGGAACAAGACTTCGGGTTTTAGGTGCGGACGGTGAATTTTTCTCGCTTGGCGACGTGATCGAAACACCCGACGGGCTTGCAGTTAAGTCTATAAAGATATTTAATTTATAAAAAATGAGCAGACGGTTGTCTGCTCATTTTTTTATTTTACAAATTCATTGTAGATCGCGTTAATAGCGTGCTCGTATTCGGAGTCATCAATACCAACGATAATGTTAAGCTCACATGAGCCCTGGTCGATCATACGGATATTGATATCCGCGTTTGCAAGGGCTGTGAAGACTCTTGCCGCAGTACCCTTTGCCTTGATCATACCGCGACCAACGATCGCGAGGATGGTTACGCCGTCCTCAACCGTGATAGCATCCGCGCCCGTTCTTCTTTGAATAGCGTTAAGAAGTCTTTCGCGCTTGTCCTCGATCGCCTGAGTGCTGATAATAATGCTCATTGTGTCAATGCCCGAGGGAAGATGCTCGAAGGAAAGACCGAATTCCTCGATGGTTTCAAGAACCTTTCGACCGAAGCCAATCTCGGAGTTCATCATATCCTTTTCAACTCGGATAACCGAGAAGCCGCGCTTACCCGCAATACCTGTGATCACGTTTTCTCTATCGTAGGTATTCGTTTCCGCAACGATCATAGTGCCCTTGTCATCGGGCTTGTTTGTGTTTCTGATATTGATCGGAATCTTCGCGTATCTTACGGGGAAGATAGCATCCTCGTGGAGAACTGTTGCACCCATATAGGAAAGCTCGCGAAGCTCACGGTATGTGATCGTATTAATGGGAAGGGGATCCTTGACGATTCTGGGGTCCGCCATCATGAAGCCCGAAACGTCGGTCCAGTTTTCATAGAGGTCAGCGGAGCAAGCGCGAGCAACGATACTGCCCGTAATATCCGAGCCGCCGCGTGAGAACGTCTTGATAGTTCCGTTGGGCATAAGTCCGTAGAAGCCGGGGATAACGGCTCTTTCGTAAAGCTCAAGCTCAGCCTTCAATGCCTCGTTTGTTCTTTCCTCGTCGAACGTACCGTTGTCGCGGAAGAAAATTACGTTTTCGGCATCAATAAAGCCAAAGCCCAAATATTTTGCAAGGATAATTCCGTTTAAGTATTCGCCGCGTGAAGCCACGTAGTCGCGACCTGCGGAGTGGAGCATCGCATTCTTAACGTATTCAAATTCGCCTGAAAGGTCAAAATTAAGACCGAGATCACGGATAATTCCGTTGTATCTTTCAACGATCTGCGCATATTGCGCGTCGATCTCCTCGGCGGATGCTCTCGCCTTGATAAGATCGTAGCAGCGGTAAAGCATATCCGTAACCTTTGTGTCGGAAGAGAATCTCTTTCCGGGAGCGGAGGGGATAACGTATCTTCTTGTAGGGTCTGCCTTGATGATCTCGGCAACCTTGCGGAACTGCTTGGCATCCGCTAAGGACGAGCCACCGAATTTAACAACCTTAATACTCATAAAAAATAAATATCTCCAAAAATAAAACTATTACATTATATTATATGAGATTTTTGTCGGTTTGTCAAGAGTGTGGGGAAATGTTTGCATAAATCTTGAGGCAAGTGAAGGATTTTGGGCTCACTACTTGACTTTTTTATCGTGATTGTGTTATAATAAATTTATAGATAATATTTAGTAAAGGAGAAAAACTATGGCAAAGCCGAAAATTGGTATACTTTACGATTTTGATAAAACTCTTTGCACGACCGATATGCAGGAGTACAGCTTTATAAAGAATCTCGGTATGGAATCGGGAGAATTCTGGGGCGAGGCAGCAAAGCTTACGCGCGAGCATGAGCTTGAGAAGATCCTTTCCTATATGTTCGTAATGATCCGCGAGTGTAAGAAGCGCGGTATTCCGCTTACGGAGGAATATTTAAAGAAGTGCGGCGAGAACGTTGTGCTTTTCAAGGGCGTTCAGACGTGGTTTGACCGCATCAACGAGTTTGGCGCGCAAATGGGCGTTGAGATCGAGCATTACATTATCTCTTCGGGCACGTACGAGATCATTCAGGGAACACCTATCGCAAAATATTTCAAGCGTATTTACGCGTGCCGCTATATGTACGACGAGAAGGGCGAGGCTATGTGGCCCGCGCTCGCGATCAACTATACGCTCAAGACTCAGTATATTTACCGTATTTCAAAGGGTACGCTTGACGTTACCGATGACTATAATCTTAACCGTGTTCAGGACGAGAGCCTTCGCCGTATCGCATATAGAAATATGATCTATATCGGCGACGGAATGACGGATATCCCCTGTATGAAGATGGTCAAGGAGCGCGGCGGTAAGTCCATAGCTCTCTATGCGGCAGGCAAGGCGGAGACTGTAAAGACGCTCGTTGACGACGATAGAATCAACTACGTTTGCGTTGCGGATTACTCGAAGGATTCTACGCTTGAAAAGATAGTTAAGCTTATGATCGAAAATATGGCTGTTCTTGAAAAGCTCAAGAGTAAGGAAGAATCCCAGCTTGCGCAGTACAAGAGACTTAACGATAACGATTAACGGAAGCTGTTATGAAGACAAAAAACAATTATAAATTTTCGATTGGCGGTGTGATCGCCATCGTGTCCGCGGCTATTATTTTTGCGGTTACCTCGTTCTATACGGGAACGAGTATTGCGGCGTTTTTGAGAAACAGTGAGGCTTACAGAGAAGCAAATCTTATCTCATTTTTACTCTCAGAGGCTGTGTCGGGTCTTATTTATATGTCCTTGTCGCTCGCGCTCTTTGGCTTTGGTTGCCTGCTTCTCTTCAAGCAGCGCAATCCCTCGCTCCTCTTTTTACCCGTGATAGGAATCCTTACATATCTTACGTCGGGCGTGCTTATTTTGATTTCGTACGTTATTCAGCTGTTGGACTTTGATAGATTCACAGCAATAATGAGAAATCTTTTCGGTCAGATCGAGAATGTTTTGGATGGCGGAAGATTTGCGAATCTTGTGACTTTCTATCGCGCATACGTGCATAGCGTATACGTGGTGCATAGCGTATACGTAGCCCCCATATTGAGTTTCGCGGCAACGATTATTATAGTCGCAGCGTTTGCTCTTTTCGCTTTGGTTATTTTGAAGAACAGAGGAGAGAAGCAGGGTAGCGGTAAGCTTGTTATTATTTCCGCGGCGACAATGGCGATAGGCTATGCGTCTATACTCGCAAATAATCTTGCAAGTCAGTCTCTTTATATTTTGTATCTTTATTCGATGAAAATCAAATTCCCCACAATTCTTTCGGAGGCGTTAAAGCTTACGATCAACGAGGGAATCGTTATGCCTACCGTAATGCTTGTCTTAATGGCAATTACAATGGTTTTGGCAGGCTCGTGGATCGTAAATCCCTTCAAAAAGGCACCTGCCGTTGTAGAGGTTGAAGAGGCTATCCCCTCTGAGCTTCTCGTTGAATAAATGAATAAAAAGGACGGGGATGCCCGTCCTTTTCTTAATATTTATTAACTTTTAATATAAATTCTTGACATTGTGAATAATTTGTATTATAATAGCATTATCAGGTATATCTTGAATATTTTTTCAAAGGAGAAAAAATCATGTATAACTACACTTATACGTATGAGGCTCGCTTTGAGCTTCTCGGTGATCTTGGTGTTAAGTTGACTCCCGGATTTGCAGGCATACTTACCGCACTTTCTATCGTTGTAGGCGTTCTCGCTCTTGCGCTTCTCGTTTTCACGGCTATCGCAGTAAAGCGCGCTCGTCCCTTCGGTATTGTAGCGGCTGTTCTTCAGCCCCTCGGCTTCTTGGCAGGCGCTAAGACTCTTGTAACCTACGCGAGCGTTCCGTGGGAGCTTCTCGACGGTCAGGTTGCATACAGCAGCGAATCTACCTCTGATGCTATCTCCAAGCTTATGGAGCAGATCAAGGCCATTTTCATTAAGGACATCGCTCCTCATTGCGCAGGCTTCTTTATCTGGTCTGCAATTCTCGCTATCGTATCCGTTATTACGGTAGTTTACTTCATCCTTCTTTTGAAGGAAAAGGGCAAGGGCTTGGCTCTCACAGCTATGATCCTCGGAATTATCAGATTCCTCTTTATCTCCCCCATCGAGCTTACTACTATGTATCTCGGTCTCTTGGGACTTGGTGATGTTTTGGGTAGCCTCGGTAACGGTCTTCAGGGTCTTTGGAGCGTATTCTTCACGTTCATGATGTTCCTCCCCGTGCTTCTCGTTGCGGTTCAGGGACTCCTCGTTCTTCTTAAGAACGCCAAGGAAAAGAAGGCTGCAGTAGCAGAAGCTGTTGAAGCTCCCGCAGAAGAGCAGTAATATTTTAAGCTAAATAAAAAACCACGAATCGTTGATTCGTGGTTTTTTTATGTTTATTCAGCTGTTGTTTCAGAGGGTGTTTCTTCAGCTTCAACCTCGATGATCTTCGCAGCCGCTTTCTTTTTCTTAACCTTGCGAACGATAAGGATAATAACGAGCGCAACTACTGCAGCGCAAACGAGGCAAGAGATGAGCGCACCGAGAATGAGGAGCGCCAATACTATCCAACCTGATAATGAGCCCATAATAGATCTCCTTTGTATGTAAGAATTTTTACTTTGACATTATATCACATTTTATCTTTTTTGTCAAGACTGCTTTGGCGGAGCATCTGCGCCGAGCGAGCATTCCGCGTCCTTACCGAGAATATCGCACAGCTCCTCTTGGGTTCGCTTCAAATCATATGTGGTGCATCGCACATGAAGTACATCTCCCTCGTGGATAGCCTTGATCGCACGTTTGTCGCGTTGATCTATCGGAAGCGTATGCTTGTGTGAAAGAACGAACATTCCGTGAGGCCAGAAAATGTCACGGACGTGCATGCCCTCGGCAAACGCGCCGCTGCCGACGGTAACGTATTTGTCGATAATACTTGTGCTCTTGCCCTCGTTGATTTCGTGGGCGAGGTTTTCAAGCACGCAGTCGTTAATTGATTCAACGCCGAATATTTCTGTGATAACGTATGCGATACCTACCGCGATTATTACAAAAATAATATTTTCGTAGCATGAGAGCGCCTCAACCGAGAAAACGATAGCGGTAAGGGGCATCTTCATTACACCCGCGATGCAGGCAGTAATACCAAGCACTATGATAACCGTGTGGTAAGAGGTGTCAAGTCCTAACACTCTGGTAAGTATCATCGCAAGTAAAGCCGCAACGATCGTTCCGATCGAAAGCAGGGGAAGGAAGATACCGCCCGTGATCCTGTTTGAGTTTGCGCACAGAGTGAGCGTCGAGCGAACGATAAGGAGCAGGATAAGCATTACGATTGTCGTCTTGTGGCTTAACAACTCAAGGATAAGCTCGTGGCCCGTGGATACGAAGGAAACCGAGAAGAGTCCTGCCGTAAGAGTCAAGGCAAATACGATGAATATCTTCCAGCCGTGAGGTATCTTGCGAAGGGTTTTATTGAAGAATTTAAAAATAACCTTATAGTAATTGAGGAACAAAACCGCAAAGAAGCCCATAACCACACCGACGAGGAGTGGGATCCACACGTCTTTAATTGAAAGTGTGGGGAGCGAGAATGCGGGGAAGAGAGATTTGCTGACACCGAGAAGGGGGGATAGAAGCTCGGTCGTGAGACTCGCCGTCATAACCGAGGTCGCGGCGATCATAATGATCATTGGCGAGATCCTGTGGTGCGCCTCTTCAATTGCAAAGAGAACGCCCGAGATAGGTGCGCCCGTAGCCACGGAGAAGCCCGCGCACGCGCCGCCCGTCATTGAGTAGCGATCCCACGCGCGAAATTTCTTTCCGAACGTATACACGCTGCCGCGTCCGAGAGCTACGCCCATCTGTACGGAGGGACCCTCGTTGCCGAGCGGAACACCAATAAGGAAGGAGATGAGCGACATAAAGAATATGCCGACAAGGTTTCGCACCCACTTAAACGGAATGATTCCGCGCAAAATACCTATCGAGGTCGGGATTCCACCGCCTCGCAAATTGGGAATTCTTTTATATATGTATGCGAACAGGAGCGCGGGAAGAACGAATATGCCGAGAATTATCGGGATAAGATAAAGATTTTCGGCAAGATAGTGATAGCCCTCCTCCGAGAATCTTATCACGTATTTCGCGCACCATTTGTAAAGATTTACTACAATAGAAGTTACAATGCCCGTCAGCGCGCCGAACGACACGGCGGGCAGAATTGAATTAAAAAATGATTTCTGAGGTCTTGATTTCATAGCTTCTCCCATAGTTTATATATTATATGCTTGAATGGAATGGAATAGATCTCCGCTTTTTGTTTTATTTTTTGATAGAATTGCGAATAAGACGGAAGGTTAAAACGAGTGTGCCGAGAGCCATAATACCGAAAATGATCATAGGCTCGATCGGGATGGATATCGAGAAAGCGATAAGGAAGAGGGGCTTGCCGATATGCACGAGGAAGTCGGGATAGGTTGCCTCAAATATCCAGAAGAGCGCGCCGAATACTATATTGGCGGCAATTCCGATAATAAGAGGTAATGCCTTTTTGGGCTTTACGGTAACGAGGACAAGATTCATCATAGGAATGAGAGTTACCCACAAGAGAATATAAATGAATCTCATATCGTAGAGCGCATTTTTAAATGACGTAAACGTCGCACAAATGCCGCTTCCCGTAAATACGAAGATAACTATCGCGAAAATGCTGAGAATTATATATTCGATAATACCGAGCTTCATACCGCTTTCCTTGAGTGAATCAAGCGCGGGATTTATTTTCTTGCCTGCGATAAGCTTTACGATCTGCCATATAACGAGCGCCGCGATCACGATTATCATATCGTAGGGGAAATGTACGATAATACTCGGGAGCGCGTCGTAAACGCCGAGGGCATTGTTGCTCGCGTAAAGACCTATGTTACGGAAAATAAGCACGAGATCGGCGATTCCGTAGAGAATGACAAAAACCGAGTATGCGGCTTTGATCACGGGGTGGATCGCGCGTACAAAATAGTCATACACAAAGAAAAGGAAGCAGAAAACGGGCAGGAAAAACGCGAGGATCATAGGGAGCATATTGAGAGGCTCACGGAATCCGTTTGCGATAAAGCCCGAGAGCGACTTGTAGAAGTCGTACATATAGAAGCACGCAAAAAGCAAAAATACGAGGGATATTACGCGCATAAGAAGGGATTTTCTGTTAGCTTTCATAATTTACGTATCCTCCCGTCATATTTTTGAAGCATTCACGGACGTTTTCGATGCCGATAAACTCTTCGGGAGTAATATCCTTGAGTGTGACCGTCTTGTAGCCGATAATATCCGTGTCGTGATAAAGCTGGTTTGTGGTCTTGACACCGTAGGAGAAAAGGGCGCGGTTTGCGAAATCCTTGCTCGTTGCATTGAAAATGAAGTCGCCGTAATTAATGTGGTCGTGTCCGCAAAAGAAGGAAATAATATTAGCGGAGCGAAGCTTGAAATACTCTCCGTTGTTGTAGTAGCCGTAGAGCGCATCCTCACGGCATTCGCCCTGACCGATAAGCGTAGAATCCTCCGCCGTCTTGAACTGCTCAAACGCCTCCTGATACTCGGGGAAGGGTATATGGAAGAACGCTATACCGATATATTCCTTGTCCGCCGTCGCGTTATTATAAATATTGACAGCGTGATCGAGCTGCTCGTCGTGCATTACGTCGTAATCATAGTCGGGGCCCATAAAGTGATAGGTGTTGGAGTCGATTATGTGAATTCTGTACTTTACGTCAACGGTCTCGCGATTTGCATTTCTGTCATCAACGAGGTCAATATAGAAGTTTGTAAGGCCGAAGAGATTGTCGTCCTCGTAATCCACGAACGCGGCATACTTTTTGTCTGCGATCTCATTTCCGTCCTTCGTCGCGTATGAGAGCATCACCTCGTTGATGTAATATCTCGAATAGTCACCCTGATTGTCGTGGTTTCCAAACGTCATCGTAAACTTTGTAAGTCTGCCGCCCCTCTTTTCCGTGAGCGCGCGGCATTCCTCGTTCAGTGTGGAGACAAGCGCCTTAACAACGCCCTTTGAGGAATACATAAAGTTGTCGCCTGTGAGAATGATAAGGTCGGGCTGCTCGGTTCGGATCGTATTTTTTACAATCTCAAGCTGATGAGCCACGTCGGTTTCGATACCGAGATGCAGGTCGGCAAGCTGAAGTACCTTGAAATCGTCATAATATTTCATCGTGGTTCTGTATGCCTCTACGGGATATGAATTTTTACCCACGTCGCTCGGTACGTCTCTGTACGCGGCGCATCCGACCGCGGACAAAAGCAAAAGCGAGATAAGTAAGATGGAAATAATTCGTCTGCTCATATTGTCCTCCGAATATATTATTAATATATTTATACCATATTTTTAGTGAAATAGCAAGATAAAACGACAAAATAATAAAAAAGACACACCGTACGGCGTGTCTTTTGCTTTTAATAGGTCAATATTCTGTCGGGCGCGTCAACTGCTCCGGTATCCTGAAAGTCTATAATGAGCTGATTTGCAGTCTTGTGCTGGTCAATGTTGCAAAGGTGTCCTGCATCCTGCACGATCGCAAAATTCTTGATGCGCTTTCTATCCTTCGTCATAAGAGAGAGGAAGAAGTAATCAAGCTCGCCCATGATGTAAAGACCGTTGGATTCGTCTCCCATCGTTTGCGCGTATTCCTTTTGCATATTTTTGTAGGAGAGAATAGCCTTGAGCCAAACCTTGAATTCATCTCTTTCAACGCGCTGCGCGCACTGATAAAACAGGCTTCGTCCGTATGCAAGCTTTTTGAAGGGCATAAAAACATGGCAAACGATCCAAATCAAGATCTTCAAGGGAACTATCGGTAAAAGGAATAGGGTAAGATGTATGCTTAAATTGAACAAGAACGAGATCTTGCCGATAGCACCGATCAGTATGTATTTATCAACCCTGTCAGGGTATCTGAACACAAGGTTCTTAATAATGAGAGTTCCTAAGGAAAGGCCCATAAAGGTTGCCTTCTTGATTTCGAGGTGATCCAATACCTCGATGATCTTCTCGGAGATGGCATCCAAATTGGGATCAAGCTCCGACATTTTCACGTGGCTTTTTTCGTGGGAGGGAAGCTCTATTGAAACGATATCGTATTTATTTTTCAAGTGACGGACCTGATATAGCCAGTTGAAATGACCGCCGCCCAAGCCGTGTACAAGCACAAGCACGGGACGCTCGTGAGAGATTTTTTTGCTTGATGAAAAAATCTTGTATCCTAACAATTACAGCACCTCCTTACAGTTATCGTTACGCTCAATCGCACGGTCGCGATTAAGACACTTATAATATTATACCTCTTGACGCCCCAAATGTCAAGGGCTGAGGGGAAAGTTTTAATTTATTTTTGCTGAAGACTGTCGTATAATGTTACGATTGTACATGATCGTTGTTTTTGAGGGTGGAGAGTTTTTCCACAATTGGTTTTTTACCTTGACAACCTTTATACAAGATGTTATAATGATGATGTAGTTATTCAAATATTAACACAAAATGAGGAGAACTTCGATGAACACTGTCTTTCCTAAAGAAAAATTAAAATCTTTTTCGGATAAACTCTATATGCGAAGAAATTCTTTACGCATTTTTGAAAATCGTCTTCGAGTTAACATTATTTGCGCAATTGTATTCCTTATTATTACGTTAATTATTCCGTTTCTTCTTGGCGACTTTTTGTCAAATGCGGCATTTTTTTATCCTGTAGCTCTTATCGGTTGGACGGTATACACCGTCACCACGTTAAAGGGAATAACGATGAACTTAAATAAAATTATTTCCGAGGCATCTGACGGAGAGCTTAAATACCGCGCTTACCGTAAGCTGAAAAAAAGTGGTGCCTTGAAGGAATTTGAGGTGCAGGAGAGCACTGTGTCTGCACAAGATACGGAATCTGAGGGTGTTGAGCCTGTTGAAGATACCGAGGAGCAGAAGGTGGCACGCGCCAAGGTGAAAAAGGCGGCGATCACCAATATATGGTTAGAAATAGGTAAAAAGCTTCCGTTGTTCCTCGCGCTAATACTTATCTTGATCCCTTTGATCAACGTCAATCTTATCATTGCCGATTATAATACCGGCATCATAGATTTTGTTGTGGCAACAGGAGATGCGGAGGAGCTTGAGAAGAGCGTCAATGCAGAGCTTATGGAAGACTTTTTCAAGCTTCCGGACGGTGGCTACAAGCATTTCTTTTCTTCTTGGGGAAAAGATCCCATGAGTTATGTTCCGGATGGAGCAGTTGACAGCTTTAATGACGTCGTTGCCTTGGTTTGGGGATTTTTCTCGAACACGTTTCTTCCCGTTTTATCGATCGTTGTGATACTTATTTTCTCGATCATCGGTCTTTTTGGTCTCCCTATAGCTATATATAGGCTGTGTACCGCACGTGGCAGTATTAATACTCTTCCCGGGGATGCGTTCGATATATTGTTTAATGACAACCTGCGTTCTCCCAAGACAAAGGCAAAGCTCGGAATGTCACTCTTTTACCTTTTCTTGAAGTATTTCCTTGGAGTGTTGCTTGCGTTCGCCGCTTATAGCTTCCTTCCTGCCCGTCTGATCGTATATCTTGCAAGTGATCCCTTGATAACGGTAAGCCCGTTGCTTACTATAGGTCTTCCGATACTTGTGGGTGTTTCATTTATTTTTTACGTGATTGAATTCTGGCATTCCGTGAAAAAAGCACTCTTGCTTAGCATATACGAGTCAATATAATTTTTGATCAATATGAAATTTAGAAATAGTTGGTATAAAAGAGGTAAACTGTATGAAATTATCAAGAATCATTGTGATTATCCTTGCCCTTACGTGTATGATCTCTATGCTCGCTTCCTGCGACCTTGACGGTCCTGAGGATATGAGAGGCGACGACAACACGAATCTTGAGACTCCAAGAGAATATTTTGATTATGCGTTTAACTACTTAAACACGCATACTCATAAGGAGACGTCTGCTGTTACTACTGAATTGAACGGTGAAATCTATGGAGAAGCTGACGTTTCCGTTACACATATGGACGGTGCAAATTACTACTTGGTAGACGACGGGATAAGCACTATTTATTATAACGGTACTATGTACGTTGAAAGTCCTGCAGGTAAAAGAAAAACGGATATTGATCTGGAATCCTTTGGTGAATCCATGGGCGAATCCGTCGGTATTGCAAAGGATTATTGGAGCAACGTTGACAATATGCTTGTAGAAGACAGCCTTAAGCTTACCAAAAACGCTGATGGTACGTCTACTCTCGAATTCAGTATAAATATCCCAACCCTTACCCCGTATGATTGCGTGGTGACGTTGGACAAGGAAAACCGCATTGTAGAATATACATTAACAATGGAGGTGACCATGCTGAATTACGTAATGATATCGACCGACGTCATTACCATTGAATACGGTGATCAGTATAAGGTAACTCCCCCCGAGGATCCCGATTCTTACGAGACGGTTGATTCTTACTACGATCTTATAATGTAACCACATGCTTTTGATCTTGTTAAAAATCGCATAAAACAATCGGACACATCACAAGGGGAAATCCCTAAATGATGTGTCCTTTTTATTGAAGTTTTTGAAAGGGGTGCAGGGGAGAACTTTTGTAAAAGTTCTCCCCTGCATATCTTTATAACATCAAATTACTTGCTTGCCTCTTCGATAGCAACTGCAACAGCAACAGTCATACCAACCATGGGGTTGTTACCAGCGCCGATGAGACCCATCATCTCTACGTGAGCGGGAACGGAGGAGGAGCCTGCGAACTGAGCGTCGCCGTGCATTCTACCCATTGTATCTGTCATACCGTAGGAAGCGGGACCTGCTGCCATGTTATCGGGGTGAAGTGTTCTACCTGTACCGCCGCCGGAAGCAACAGAGAAGTACTTAACACCGTTTTCGTTACACCACTTCTTGTATGTGCCTGCAACGGGGTGCTGGAATCTTGTGGGGTTAGTGGAGTTACCTGTGATGGAAACGCCAACGTTTTCGAGTCTCATGATAGCAACGCCTTCGGGAACGTTGTCAGAGCCGTAGCACTTAACTTCGCCTCTGGGGCCCTCGGAGTAACGAGTTTCAGAAACTACCTTAACTTCTTCTGTGTAGGGGTCGAACTCTGTCTTTACGTATGTAAAGCCGTTGATTCTGGAGATGATGAACGCAGCGTCCTTGCCAAGACCGTTAAGGATAACGCGGAGGGGCTTTGTTCTAACCTTGTTAGCGTTGAGGGCGATCTT
>JAZRDO010000035.1:0-5575 GCA_045660325.1 Eubacteriales bacterium | reverse complement strand
CGTCGGATAAGTCCGACGGCTCTTTTTTTTAAATTATCTTCTCTTTTCGGAGATCTCCTCAAGGATATACTTTACAAATTCATCGATAGAAAGCACACCCTTATCGCCTTCACGTCTGGAACGGAGAGCAACGGTTCTGCCCTCAACCTCCTTTGCACCGATAACTGCAATGTTGGGTGCCTTTTCAAGCTGAGCCTGACGGAGCTTGTAGCCGATTGTCTCGTTACGTCTGTCGATCTCACATCTTACGCCGAATGCGGAAAGCTTGCGCTCAAGCTCCTCGCAATATGCAACCTGATCGTCACCGATAGGAAGGAACTTGATCTGTGTAGGAGCCATCCACGTAGGAAGCGCGCCCGCATACTTTTCAAGAAGAAGCGCGAGTGTTCTCTCATAGCAACCAAGAGATGTTCTGTGAATGATATAAGGAGTCTTCAAGGTATTATCGGAATCAACGTATTCCATACCGAACTTCTTGGCAAGAAGCATATCAACCTGAATTGTAACGATCGTATCTTCCTTACCAAATACGTTCTTGCACTGAATGTCAAGCTTAGGACCGTAGAATGCAGCCTCGTCAATACCGATAGCATAATTTTCACGGCCAAGGTACGCGTCAAGAAGCTCGCCCATAATTGTCTGAGCCTCATTCCACTGCTCTGCAGTTCCCTCATACTTATCAGTGCGCTTAGGATCCCACTGTGAGAATCTGAACGTACAGTCCTCCCAAAGACCTACTGTTTCAAGGCAGTGCTTTGCAAGGTCGAGACAGCCCTTGAATTCCTCAGCGAGCTGCTCGGGACGAAGGATAAGATGTCCCTCGGAAATTGTAAACTGACGAACACGGATAAGACCGTGCATCTCGCCGCTATCCTCGTTTCTGAAGAGCGTGGATGTCTCGCCGAGTCTCATAGGAAGATCACGGTAGGAGCGCTTCTTGTTGAGGAATACCTGATACTGGAAGGGGCAAGTCATAGGACGGAGCGCAAAGCATTCCTTTGTCTCGTCGTCGGGATCGCCCATAATAAACATACCGTCGCGGTAGTGATCCCAGTGACCCGAAATTCTGTAAAGGTCTCTCTTAGCCATAAGGGGTGTCTTTGTAAGAAGGTAGCCTCTTCTCTGCTCCTCGTCCTCAACCCATCTCTGAAGAGTCTGGATAACTCTTGAGCCCTTGGGGAGCAAAATGGGAAGGCCCTGACCTATGGAGTCAACAGTTGTAAAGTATTCAAGCTCACGGCCAACCTTGTTATGGTCTCTCTTTCTTGCCTCCTCAAGCATAGCAACGTATGCGTTGAGCTCATCCTTTGTGGGGAATGCAAGACCGTAAACTCTCTGGAGCTGCTTATTGTTCTGATCTCCCTTCCAATATGCGCCTGTGCACTGTGTAAGCTTCAGTGCCTTTACAGCGCCTGTCGCGAAGAGGTGGGGACCTGCGCAAAGGTCAACGAATTCGCCCTGACGGTAGAAGCTGATAACCGATCCCTCGGGAAGCTCCTCGATAAGCTGAACCTTGTAGGGCTCATTCTTTTCCTGCATAAACGCGATCGCCTCAGCTCTGGGAAGCTCAAATCTTTCGATCTTGAGGTTTTCCTTTACGATCTTCTTCATCTCTGCCTCGAGCTTTGTAAGGATCTCGGGAGTAAACGCTACGTCGGAATCAAAATCGTAGTAGAAGCCGTTTTCGATCGCAGGGCCGATAGTAAGCTTTGTTTCGGGGTAAAGTCTCTTTACTGCCTGAGCAAGAATATGGGATGCAGTATGTCTGAAAACGTGCGCGCCCTCCTTGTCGGCAAACGTAAGAAGCTTTACATCAGCGTCATTTTCAATGAGGAAGTTAAGCGCAACTGTCTCTCCGTTAACGGATGCGGCAAGCACACTTCTCTCAACCATACCGAATACTTCCTTAGCGGCGTCATAAACCGTTACGGGAGCTTCGGATTCAAAAACCTTGGAGTCAAAATTAATTCTCATTTTTTCTCACCATTCCTTTTTGTATGATAAAATATTATTTAAATCAAAAAATATACACCCCGAACACTACACGTGTTCGGGGTGCGATATGCACGGTTCCACCCGAGCTTTTAACTCAATTAAATGTTCAATTGTCCGCAAAAGTGGTACTCATAGCATTTTGCTGAAAACTCTCACCGTGTGTTTTCTCTCTGTAAAGCGTCAAACGTTATAAGCGTGTCTTTTACTTTTTATTTACGATTATATTCCGAGCGGGGATTTACAAAATTTCTCCAATCGAGGTCGCCGCGATCAAGCGCCATAATAATAACCTCGGCTGTCGCAATATTGGTTGCAACGGGAACGTTGTATCTATCGCACATACGGAGAAGCTCGCGTTCAATTCTGTCATGCTCAGTAACGTCGTCAGAAGGACGTGTGTCTCTAAAATAAAGAAGAACGTCGATTTCATTATATGCTATTCTAGATGCGATCTGTTCCTCGCCGCCCTGGCTTCCCGCAAGCAGCTTCTCAATCTTAAGACCGGTAGCATCGGAAATAACCTTGGCTGTTATATTTGTAGCGCAGAGATTGTGCTTACTGAGAATGCCGCAATAAGCGATACAAAACTGCGTGATAAGTTCTTTTTTAAGGTCATGAGCAATAATCGCTATTTCCATTATCATATCCTCCATCCACGAGAATTTGTCATAGAAGGTGTGTACAGGCTATATGAACAATATTCATTTTACCTATTGATGAAATTATATCATACAACCGTGAATTTGTCAATATATCTACATTATTTTTAATCAGAATTAATTTTTTGTTAATAATAAATCTATCTTTTTTTGTTAAAATGTTGTATAATGTTATTATGAACATAATATTTTGCCATTTTGGCGGAACGGAGATTTAAAATGATTAACGAATCCATCAAGCGCATAAGCGAGGTAGACCCCGAGATCGCCTCAGCTATATCCGACGAGCTTAATCGCCAGACTCACGGCATTGAGCTGATTGCATCCGAAAACTTTGTTTCCGAGCCCGTGCTTTTAGCAGCAGGAAGCATTATGACAAACAAGTATGCAGAGGGTTATTCCGGCAGACGCTACTACGGCGGTTGTCAGTGTGTTGACGTTGCGGAGGATATCGCAATCGAGCGCGCGAAGAAGCTCTTTGGCTGCAACTTTGCAAACGTTCAGCCCCACTCTGGTTCTCAGGCAAACACAGCGGTTTACGTTGCTCTTCTCAAGGCAGGCGATACGGTTATGGGTATGAGCCTTGCTCACGGCGGACATCTTACACACGGAAGCCCTGTAAACTTTTCCGGTCTCTACTACAACTTCGTTCCCTATGGCATTGACGACAATACACACAAAATCGACTACGATAAGCTCGAAGAACAGGTAAAGGAAGTTAAGCCTAAGCTCATCGTTGCGGGCGCATCCGCTTACCCCAGAGTTATCGACTTTGAGAGAATGGCAAAAATTGCTCACGACAACGGCGCGTATCTTATGGTAGATATGGCTCATATCGCGGGTCTTGTAGCCGCAGGAGAGCATCCCTCCCCCATTCCTTATGCAGACGTAGTTACTACAACCACTCACAAGACTCTCCGCGGTCCTCGCGGCGGTCTTATCCTTTGCAACGACGAGGAGATCGCAAAGAAGATAAACAAGGCAATATTCCCAGGTATTCAGGGCGGTCCTCTTATGCATATTATCGCCGCTAAGGCAATTTGCTTTGGCGAGGCATTGAAGCCCGAATTCAAGGCATATCAGCACAAGGTAGTTGAAAATGCGAGCGCGCTCGCAGACGCACTTCTCGAAGAAGGCTTTGATCTTGTTTCCGGCGGCACGGACAACCACCTTATGCTCGTTGACCTCCGTCCTATGAATATCACGGGCAAGGAGTTCGAGCGCCGTCTCGACGAGGTACATATCACGGTAAATA
Organism: Eubacteriales bacterium; assembly: GCA_045660325.1. GTDB lineage: Bacteria > Bacillota > Clostridia > Oscillospirales > CAG-272 > SVTX01. The sequence goes on along the minus strand of JAZRDO010000035.1, from coordinate 1,666 downwards.
AGAACGCGATCCCCGGTGATCCTCAGAAGCCCTCTATCACATCGGGTATCCGCGTAGGCACACCCGCGGTTACTACACGCGGCTTCGGTGTTGAGGAAATGAAAATAATCGCAAAGCTCTTCAAGCTTGTCGCAACCGACTTTGAAAACAGCGCCGACTACGTTCGCGCCGAGGTTGCAAAGCTCTGCGAAAAGTTCCCTCTTTACAACTAAAGATAAAAAAGAAGCGAGTGAGACTCGCTTCTTTTATTTTTTCGCACAATCCGAGCAAAGCTCTATTTTGCCTTCTCTTATTGCATCTGTAATATTACCCGAGGATATTACGCTGACGTTTCGTATATGCTCGCAATCGCGCCACTTGTGATATTTTTCTCCGTTATCCGTCCAGTAATAAACTCCGTTATGCTCTTTTTTATCGCCATCAGCTTCGCTTTCATTATCGGAAAACACGGAGTCCGCAACCGATGAAAGCTTTTCCTTATTTATAAGCTCCCCGCCGTACGATTCGTTATGCGAAGCCAATATATTCGAGCAGGACACGAGAAATATCACGCCAAGCAAAAGAACACCTGACAGAAGCTTAATTCGCATATCGGTCCACCTCACTGAGCATTGACTCAATAAGACCAAGCTTGGTGCTTGACGATTCGTACGCTCCGCGGAAGTCCTCGGTTTCCCTGTAGCATACCTCAAGATCCTTTATAAGCAAATATACCAAAAGCTTAAGCGTCATTCCCTCGAGGTCAAGCAATGAAATGAGAATTTTCGTTGCCTCTTCATATTCTCCGTCAAGCATTTTTATTTTCGCTTCAACGTGCTTACAGTAAAGGTCGGAATATTTTCCCTTACAGTCGCATTCCTGCGAAAGATAGCCCCAAGCCGAGTCAGCTCCGCCTTCGTCAAGCCTTTTGAGAACGCTTATATATCGACAAAAAGAACTGGATGCCGAAATAAGCTTGGCACGAAAAAGCGGCATATCAACGTCAAGCTCAAGGTCCAGCATAGGAGAAACACCGCGCAAAAAATCAATCAGAACACAAGCCTTGGAGATTACGCCCGACACGTCGTAAACCGTTCTTTTCGCATATGAAACCGCATTTTCAATCAGTGTACGCGCGGAATAAAGATGTCCCAAAATAACGCTTTCCTCGGCAAGCCTTATAGAGCAGTTTGCCGCAATATAGCATATCTCGTCATCCTCCTCCGAGTCTGATTCCTCACACATATCAAGACACAACTCAAGCTCTCCTCGGGAATAAGAATCCCTTATCTTCCTTATAAGTCCGCTTCGCTTGAAATTATATTCGTTATCGTCCTCGGAAAGCAAAACTCCCGCGGGCACGCCGAGCCTTGAGGCAAGATACATAACCGTACCGAGCGAGGGCAATGCCGCGCCGTTCTCAATGCGGCTGAGCATATTTCTCGTTATCTCATCTCCCGCAAGCTGAGACTGTGTCATAAGCTTGCCAACGCGTATTTCCTTAATTCTTTTTCCTATATCCATACAAATCTCCATAGGTAAATTATATTTACGTTGATTATATCACAAAAAAAGACAAAATTCAATAGCTTTAAAAAAATAAAACCGTTTTGCTTTTCGCAAAACGGTTTTATTTTTATTTCTTGAAGTATCCGTCGGCGTTTACAACGTAAACTATACTTCCCTC
>JAZRDO010000034.1:0-72244 GCA_045660325.1 Eubacteriales bacterium | reverse complement strand
GCTTATTCTGCTTTGCATTTACTGCCGCATAAACAAGTCCCTTAGCTGCCGCACACTTTGTTGACATATCTGCAAGCTGGAACTGTGTGTTCTGGAATGCGGAGATGCTTCTGCCAAACTGCTTTCTGGACTTAACGTAAGCAATTGTGGTATCAAGAGCACCCTCAGCGATACCGAGAGCCTGAGCAGCGATACCGATACGTCCGCCGTCAAGTGTCTTCATAGCGATCTTGAAGCCGTCGCCGCGCTTACCAAGAAGGTTTTCCTTAGGAACCTTTACGTTCTCGAAAATAAGCTCGCAGGTTGAAGAACCGCGGATACCCATCTTCTTTTCCTTCTTACCAACCGAGAAGCCCTCGAAATCCGACTCAACGATAAATGCGGACATTTCAGGTCCCTTAGGTCCCTTGCCTGTTACAGCAATAATAATATAAGTTGAAGCGTAGCCTGCATTTGTGATAAAGATCTTGCTACCGTTCATAAGGTAGTGATCCTCCTTCTCAACTGCAACCGTCTGCTGGTTAGACGCGTCCGTACCCGCATTGGGCTCTGTAAGACCGAATGCACCGAGCTTTTTACCGCTTGCGAGGTCGGGAAGATATTTCTTTCTCTGCTCCTCTGTGCCGTACTCAAGAATGGGAGCCGCGCAAAGAGACGTATGAGCCGAAAGAATAACACCCGTTGTGCCGCAGTGCTTGGAAAGCTCCTCAACTGCGGAAATATACATCGGATAATCGCCGCCTGCACCGCCGTATTCACGAGGGATTATGATACCCATAAGTCCCATCTTAGCCATTTTTTCTACGGTCTCTTTGGGGAATCTCTCCTCCTCGTCGACCTCCTGAGCAAGAGGCTTAACCTCATTCTCAGCAAATTCCTTTATCATCTGTGCAAACAGAGTTGATTTGTAGTCTGCCATAATTCCTCCTATTATCTTAACCGTTGAACTTTACTGTAGCAACGCCGCTGATAACTGTTTTTCCGTCCTGATTGTAGCAGGTCGTATTAAGCTTAATGATCTTCTTGTCCTCACGGATCTCTGCGATCTCTACCTCTGCGGTAACGTCATCGCCGAGGAACACGGGAGCTGTGAAGCGAAGCTCCTGACCGAGATAAATAGTACCGGGGCCGGGAAGCTTGTTTGCTAAAACCGCCGAGATAAGACCCGATGTGAGAATACCGTGAACGATTCTCTTTCCGAAAACTGTTTCCTTGGCGTAAGCGTCACTCATGTGAATGGGGTTCACGTCAAGGCTGATGCCTGCGAATGCGGTAACGTCTGCAGCGGTAAACGTCTTCTGTACCGATGCCTTTTGTCCAACCTTCAATTCTTCGAATTTCATATTTATTTACCTCCGTTTTTAGATATGAATAATGTTCATATTTTTTCTACTTATATTATATACCTTTTTACTCTATTTGTCAATATCCCACTGAAAAAAGTTTTATTTTTTATTTTTTATGTACAAAATAACCAAAATTTTCAAAAAACACTTGCAATCTACAACCTTTTATGGTATAATTTTAGTGAATTTGAATATAAAGGATAAACTATGACACCCAAAAACACTGAAATCAAGCGCATCAATCAACCAAAAACCAAAGCGGGGTTGTCTAAAATGACCAAATTAATAGAAGCCGCAGAGGCACTCTTTACAGAAAAGGGCTTCTATCAGACTTCCATTGCAGATATATGTAAAAAGGCAGAAACCGCAGTCGGCACATTCTATATTTATTTTGATTCAAAGACGGATATATACAACTATATGATGAAGTCGTACGAAACTGACATCAAGAAGCATCTTGCAGCAGCAATTAATACTTGCAGTACAAGATACGAACGCGAGCGCGAGGGTATTAAGAGCTTTGTGAAATACGCCGTTGAAAATCCCAGCGTTTACAACATCGTTTGGGGAAGCCTTGCGGTCGACCGCGAGCTCTTTGAAAGCTACTACGTATCCTTCGCTAAAGGTTACGCGCACGCCCTTGCAAAGGATGAGGCCGAATTGGCGAATATCGACGTCTCCGCGATGGCGTATATGCTTATGGGTATTACTAACTTCTTAGGTCTCAAGGCGCTTTTTGAAAATCTGAGCGACGAGGAAATCGACAAGATTATCGACCAGACCCTGATGCCCGCCCTCTCAAACGGAATATTCAAGCACTAAAAACACAAAACAGACTCCCGAGGGAGTCTGTTTTATTTTTGTTTTATCGGAAGTATTACTGTAAAGGTATTTATTCCTTCATGGCTTGTAACGTCTATCCGGCCGTAATGCAGCTCAACGATCTTCTTGACAATGGCAAGACCTATACCGTTTCCACCCGTCGCGTGAGATTCATCGCCCTGATAGAATTTATTGAAAAGCTTCGCGCGCTCATTCTCGGAAATCTCCTTACCCGTATTACTGATCTTGACGCTTACAAAATCCTCCGAAGGAGAAATGTCAATACCGACAAATCCGTCATCCTCGGTAAACTTTACGGCGTTGTCAATAAGGTTGATCCAAACCTGCATCAAAAGCTCCTCGTTTGCAAATATATCGTACTCGTCAAACTCAAGCTGAAGGTCAATTCCCTTCTTTGCCCACTTATCCTCAAGCAAAAGCACGGCAGAACGCACCTGCTCGGAGAGATTGAATTTATTTACGTCGGTCAGGATGGTCTGGCTCTCAATTTTGTTGAGATTCAACACGTTTGTTGCCATTGATGAAAGTCTTATAGATTCCTCCTTTATGGCGCGAACGTATTGAAGGCGCTTTTCCTCGGGAAGATTTTCCTTTTCAAGCAAATTTGCAAGTCCCGCAATCGAAACGATCGGAGTCTTGAATTCGTGGGAAAAGTCATTTATAAAGCCTCTTCTGAGAAGCTCGGTGTTTTCCAGCTCCTCCGCCATTTTATTAAAGCTCGTTGTAAGCTCCTTGATCGCAGGATGCGAGGACAAGGTGTTACCGAATTTAAGTCTGGTCTTAAAATCTCCCGCGGAGAGACGGTTCATCTTATTAATGATCTCGTTTACGGGCTTTAGAGGAATGCGGCTGCTAAAAAATGCAATAACCGCGCCAAGAATAAGACTTATGAGCGACATAAAGAGAATAACCGTACCAAGCTTAAGCTCGCCATCGTCATTAACGAGAGCGTTGGACATACCGAGAAGCCAGATAAAAAGGCCCGTAAACAGAACGGCAACCAGAAGAATGATAAACACACAAAGAGAAAACACGAGAGTGAGAGAGGTTCTCGAGGTGCTCTCACGTATCTTCTCAAAGTTTATCTGTATCATCTTTTTCTTTTTCATTCGTGTCTCACCGCCTTGTAACCAAGTCCTCGTACGGATTCTATCTCAAATTCTTCCCAGCCCTCAAATCTCTTGCGAAGTCTTGCCACGTGAACGGTAACCGTCTCCCAGCCCGTTTCACTGTCCGCTCCCCAAATCTCATCCATAAGCTGAATTCGTGTAAAGATCTTTCCTGGATACGAAAGAAGCTTATATAAAAGCATAAATTCCTTATTAGGAAGCTCCTGAACCTCATTTTTGCGGCTGACTGTCAAGGAATCGTAATCAATAACAACGTCTCCTATAACTATCTTGCGCTCGGTTGCAATCTTTGCACGGCGCAAAAGAGCCTTGATTCTGAAAAGCATTTCTTCCTCATCAATTGGCTTTGTCATATAGTCGTCGGTTCCCGCAGCAAAACCCATGTGCTTATCCTTGGGAAGCTGCTTTGCGGACACCATAAGTATGGGCAAATTATTGTCGCAGTCGCGCAGAGTCTTAGTAAGCTCATAGCCGTCCATTCGCGGCATCATTACGTCAAGCACTACAAGATCGATATGCTCTCTGTCCATTATCTCGAGCGCCTTCTCTCCGTTTTCTGCAAGAGTTACGTTATATCCGTTCTCCTCAAGCACCGCTTCAAGATAGAGACGGGTATTTTTATCATCGTCAACAACAAGAATATGAATCATTTTTCCTCTCCTTGTGAAATTTATCTATCCACATTTATTCTATCACAAATTCTTCCATTAGTCAAAAGATTTTATAAAAAATACAAAAAAATCCTATTTTAATGACAAAATTACACAAATTTCGTTTATATTCAGTTTATAATTGCTTGATATACTACACACGAATATGCAAAATAGGAGATTATTTCGATGAAATATTACGTATTGTACAATCCCTTGGCGGGCAACGGCACCGCCGAAGACAGCATAAACCATCTCCCTCACGATCCCTCGGCTGAAATCGTAAAATGCGACGTAACGAAGATAGAAAGCTACGCAGACTTTTTCTCAAAGGTTGATGCGGAAGACGTAGTTATACTTTGCGGCGGCGACGGAACACTTAATAAATTCATCAACGGAACAGAGGGCGTTACCCTCCCCTCCGACATTTTGTATTTCCCCGCAGGCTCAGGAAACGACTTCCTTAACGACGTGGAAAAGACGAAGGAGGAATCCCCCTTCTCTATCAAAGAATATATCAAGGATCTTCCTCAGGTTACTGTAAAGGGCAAGACCTACCGCTTTATCAACAACGTAGGATTCGGTATCGACGGCTACTGCTGTGAGGTTGGCGACCAGAAGAAGGCTGAAGCTACAAAGAAGGTTGACTATACGTCTATCGCGATCAACGGTCTTCTCTTCCATTATGACCCCACAAACGCTACTGTTATAGTTGACGGTGTTGAGCATCATTTCAAAAAAGTTTGGCTTGCGCCCACAATGAAGGGTCGCTACTATGGCGGCGGTATGATGGCTTGTCCCAATCAGGACAGAAATGCTCCCGACGGCGAGCTTTCCGTTCTCCTCTTCCACGGCAGCGGAAGAATCAAGACTCTCGTGATCTTCCCCTCAATTTTCAAGGGCAAGCACGTAAAACACAAAAACGTAGTAACAATACTTACGGGTAAGACTATCACGGTTAAGTTTGACGGTCCTCGCGCAGTTCAGATCGACGGCGAGACGATCCTCGGCGTAACCGAATACACCGCTTGCGCGCGTGTTCCCGCAAAGGTAACTGAATAAAAGACAAAAGAGTTGTGCCGAAGCACAACTCTTTTTTTATAGGAATGCGGCGGACCGATAGGAGAAAACGGTCCGCCGCGGGAGTATTTAATGAAATCTATGATAAATTAATTATCATTAGTTTTATCAACGTCTCTTCTTATCGTAAACTGTCCAAGCGATAAGACCTACGTTGCCGAGAACGCCAAGGCTACCGAGAACGATTGCTACGATGGACATTGTGTTGAGCTGCTGATCCTTCTCTTCAAGAGCCTCAATGCTTGTGCGGAGGAGCGCGTCTGCTTCCTTGAGTGCCTCGTCATTGGAGTTAAGAACTGCCTTTGCAGCCTGAAGAGCTACGTCAAGCTCTGCATACTTCTTTGCAATATCCTTGGAGTTTGCTTCATCAGCCGCTTCAAGTGCCTTTACAGCCGCTTCAAGATTTGCGGAAACCTCAGCGATGAGTGCTTCAAGCGCTACGTCAGCTGCCTCGATCTTTTCGCTCAAGGATGCCTTAAGCTCTCTGTCTGCTGTGTAAGCAACTGCTCTTGCTACTGCCTGGGATGTCTTGATAGCTGTCTGGAGATCCTTAATAGCCTGTGCAAGTGCTTCTGAATTCTCCTTGTCAACCTGATCAAGTCTGTCTACCTCGTTATCAAGGTTTTCCTGTACCTTATCAATATTAGCCTGAAGGATCGCGTCTGCATCGTCGATCTTCTTTACAAGCTCTGCCTTGAGCTCTGCGCGAGCTGCTGCAGCCGCTGCCTCTGCCGCATCAATTGCAGCGTTGAGGTCAAGAATAGCCTGTGCAAGATCGTCGGCATTCTTCTTGTCAGCCGCCTCAAGTCTTGTTACAGCGTCGTCGAGATTTTTCTGTACCTGATTGATCTTATCGTCGAGTGCCTTATCAGCATCCTCGATCTTTGCTACGAGCTCAGCCTTAAGAGCCGCGTCAGCCGCTTCAGCTGCAGCCTCTGCAGCATCAACAGCCGCGTTGAGATCAGCGATTGCCTTTGCGAGATCGTCTGCGTTCTTCTGGTTTGCAGCTTCAAGTCTTGCAACTGCGCTATCAAGATTTGTCTGTACCTGATTGATCTTATCGTCGAGTGCCTTATCAGCATCCTCGATCTTTGCTACGAGCTCTGCTCTGAGGGACGCGTCAGCGTTCTGTGCCGCTGTCTTTGCCGCTTCGATTGCGGAGTTGAGGCTTGTAATAGCATCCGCGAGGTCCTTTGCGTTCTTCGCATCTACGCCTTCAAGTCTTTCAATCGCTTCGTCGAGATTTGTCTGTACCTTTTCAATATCTGCTGTATAGTCAAGCTGACCTACGAAGATTGTAACTGTGTTGGATGTGCCTGCATTATAGTAACCGAAATGAGCCTCTGTATTTACCGTTACGTAAAGAGTGTCACCAAGAGCCGCGCCGTCGGTAGGAAGTGTGAATTCAGTTCCCTCAACTGTTACGGGTGTGCCGTTCTGACCAACCTTATAAGTAACCGAAACGTCGGGGGGAAGAAGAACGCCTGTGTCAGCATAGGGGTTCTTTATTGTAACGTTAAGCTTGATCTTCATGCCGGGCATGATCGCAGGGGAAGGAGAAGAAATAGTAATTACGGGATTCGCGGGGGAAACTACGTGCTCAAGCTTCTGGCGTTCAAGAGCATTTACGTAAGGAGCATGCTCACCAGTGGCTGTAAATTTACCGAGAAGGTAGTTGCCGCCCCATTCTCTTGTCCACGTACCCGAAACAACAACGTTTGTACCTTCGATAACGATAACCGCCTCAATGGGCTTTGTGTCGGCATCTTCACCGAAGATTCTGTAAACCTTGGGGTTTTCCTTAACGGCAAGATTAGCCTTTGTAATAGTAAACGTATCGGATACCTTAACGCCATGGACGTACGTCATAGTTACCGTATAATTACCGGGACGAATGGGTGTCGAGATGAGATTGCCGTTTTCATTTGTATAAGTAATCGTATAGCTTTCAAGTTTCACTCCCAAACTGCTTACGTTGGGGGAATAAGGGGATGCTGTATATGCCTTGTCATCAGCTCTGAGCTCAACTGTTCCAAGCTCAGTACCACAATACTTACATTTAATAACGATCTTACTGCCCTCAACAGTCATGCTTCCCGCATCGTATTCGCAGGATGCGGATCTTGTTGCGCCGCAAAGGTTACACGTTGTGTCACAAGCGTAAGAATAGTTGTGCGTTGTGCAGGATGCCGAGCCGTTATTATTAACCGTGCCTTTGATGTCGGAGTTTCCGTTGTTTACGATCGTACCGTTATTGTTAAGCGTTGCTCTGGAGGGAACGGAAAGTGTTTCGCCGGAGTTAACTGTGAGAGTTGCTCCCTCGGGAATCGTTACGTTGCCCTTCACCTTCCAGGTACTGCCGTTCTTATAAAGGAAGTTCTCCATATTATCTTCAGGAGTCGCCAGTGTGCTGGACGCCTTAAGCTTAACGGGGACTGTTGTAACGAGCGTCTTCGTGCCGCTTACGGGATAATATCCGTCACCAAGACCAACCTCACCCGTAATCGTCGCGCTACCTGTAATAGAAACAGTGGAACTTCCGTGTACTCTGCAATCCGGATAACCGTGGTTGGAACGCTCAACGTAACCGTAAACGTTACCTATCGTACCGCCCGTGATTTTAAAATTAACGCTACCTATAAAAGGATTATACCACGAGACAGTCAATCTTTTTGTTATCGTACCACCGGTAACTGTAACGTAAGCGTTACCCTGTACGTTGCCCAAGCTCTGATCTGCTACGGTTGATCCGCCGCCTGTACACGAGATCTGATTTACTTTACCACCGGTCATCGTAATATTTACGTCGCCCGCAAGAACGTAACCGTCACCGCCGCCACGGATCGCAAAATCGGAAAGGTCGTCGCCTGCAGCTCCGTTGGGGTTTACGTAAACCTTGCTTGAACCGCTAAGATAATAAACTGCCGTGCCTCCATTTGTACCGTCTACGATATAAATGTGAGTTCCCTGAGCGTAAATATCCTTACTTGAAGCGTCATAAATAGGAGTTTTTGCTCCCTCTGCCGCAGCAGTGTCAAGTGTACCGAAAAGAACAATTGCGCCAAGCACAACCGCGAGCATAACCGCAACGGTTATTATTGTTCTAAATGTTTTCTTGTTTGTCATAATTAATTTCTCCTTACGATAATATATACTGTATTTTTTAAAAACTGTTTTGTGGCGCTCGCTCTATTCGTTTTTACGATTCAGCTCGCATAGGCAGATGCCGAATAGGTCCTTGCCCTGCCTGAAATACGGACAATGGGAGCAGCTGTCCTCGTTTTGCCTGCCTGAGTAATTCTCACAGGCAATCTGCATTCGAGTAACTATCCTGTTTCCTCCCTCGTCATACTCGGGATTTTTTGAAAGATCGGGATACACGGGAACGGGGTCGTTGAACGGACTCTCTCTTTCGTATTCCTCGTAGTAACCGTAGTAAATATCGAATTGTTTTCCAAAGGCTTCGACTGTTTTGTAAAGCTCGCCTTCCTTATGTTTTCCGTTCACGGTGTGCCCTCCCTTCTCTTTTGTTTACGTTAACATTCTATCACAAAGCATGGCGTTTTGTCACTATAAAAACGGGGTGGGTTTTGACAATGTTTTTTGCAATTTTGAAGGGTTTTTTCGCAATACGCTTTGTCATTTTACTACACCAAATCCGCAACGAATCAAAAAATAGCAAAAATCCCTTTTGGAATAAGGGATTTTTGCTTATCTGCTTTTTAAATTCGGAGCTTTTGAGGTGTAATTCTATCTGTTTTTTGTTCGTTTTGGCGAACTTTCGCAAAAATTATGTGTTCGTTTATGCGAACTTTGAACAAAAATAAGGTATTCGTTTTCGCGAACACCTTGAATTTTTGATTAAATTATTTGAGAAAATTCGTTCTCGGAGCAGCTTGCTTTATTGGCTATTTGCGTTATTATGAAGCGCACCATAGACTCGGAAAGATAAAGCATTTCGGCGATCTGTCGGGGCTTGAAGCCAAATGCCTTAAGCTTTGCAATTTCGTGCTCACGGGGAGTGAGATTGGTAGCGATCTGACGGTTTCTGACCTGTCCTGAAAGCTTCGCCCAGCCAAGACGGTATCTCGCGTAAAGCTCCATAACCTCGTGTGTGGCATAGGGGTCAACTAAATTAAGTCTTTCCTCAAGCAGACCGTTAAAGTGTCTTACGTATTCCGTAAGAAGTCCGTAAAGTCTGTCGGGGAGTGCCAGTGAGATCGCCTTATCAAGATGCTCAATGGCTCTTTCCTTAAAGCCCGTGTTATGATAAGCCACCGCACAGGACATTCTTAAGTAAATTTCAGGTATAACGGTTTTATCTACTACCGCCTGTGAGATCAGGGGCTCAATAGTATTCGGTATCATTCTCATAAGCGCCAAGCCCTGAACGCCTTCAATAGAAATCTGACCCGAGGCTATCGCAAACGCCGCCATATAAAGATATTTTACGTAAAACACCTTTGCGGCAGGGTGCGCGTCGGAGGGGAGCTTTTCAAAATTACCGCGTGTAAACCAATCGGGATAGTCCTTATTATCATAAACCGAGCTGTCGATTATGGCGAGGGCCAAAGAAATAAGCTCTCTTTGCTCCTTCGTTTCGCAGGGCGCTTCGCAAATATGCTTCTTTGCTTCATTCCAAAGGGTTATATCTCCGCGCCAAATAGCGCACTGAGCAAGCAGCATACCTCCGCCGAGGATCGCAAAGAAGCCCGACTTGGTATTCAAGAAAAATCTCGCCTTATCGTAAATCTTATCTATTTCGCCACGTCTATATGCAATCTGCGCCTCGAAAAGCGCGTGCGCTTCGGGACGGTTTATGAGCATCTCGGAGCATTCATCTGCGCCGCCCACCTTATTATACAGATCCGTCATATCAAGGAACGGACATTTTCTGGGCATCGGCAGCTTCTCTTCCTCGGTTCTTCTCGCATTCGGCAGAATTGCCTCTGCGGGAATCATATACGATTTACCGAAGCGGTAAGCGCCCTTGATTCTGTCCTGACTGCAGAGTATCTGTACTCGGCGTACACTTACGCCCCATTTTTCCGCAGCTTCCTTTACGGTAATAAATTCCATTATCATTCTCCTATTCGTAATTGCGAATATTTACCTTTTAATTATATACCGATTTTTAAGTTTTGTCAACAGTTTTGAAAAATATGGAAGAAAAGTTAAAAAAAGATTGATAAACGCCAAAAAGTATGCTATAATTTTATTAACATAATCCCGAAAGGAGTATAAAAATGGCAAAAAGACAGAAAAATGAGCTCTTCTCCTCTCTTCTCTACATCGTAATCGGTGTACTTCTTGCAGTATTCCGCAACGAGGCACTCGGTTGGGCTATGACAATCGCAGGCGTACTGTTCATCATCTCGGGTATTCTTGACCTTATCAAGAAGAACTTCGTAGGTGGCGCGATCAGCCTTATTATAGGTATCGCCATTATCGCTCTCGGTTGGTTGGCAGTTAAGATAGTTCTTATCGTTCTCGGTGTACTCATCGCTATTAAGGGTGTAATCGCACTTATCAACATCCTTCAGAAGAAGAGAAAGAACGCGCTTGAAATCGTTTTCGCAATACTTACAGTAGTTCTCGGTATCGGTCTTGCATTCGGAAACCTCTCGGGCTGGATCATCCTTGCCGTAGGTATTTTCCTCGCGATCGACGGAGTTATCGGTCTTATCGGTGCTCTCAAGAAGTAATTCAACATAAAAACCCCTCGCTCTCGGGCGGGGGATTTTTATATTAGGTATTGCGAAAGGCTTCAATTTATGATATAATTAACTGTAAACTACTTTGCGAGGTGTAAACAATGGCTTTTTTTGAAATGCAGTATTATTCAACTCTCCTTGAACGACATATTTCAATAAACGTGATCATACCCGACAGGGCGAAGGATCATCCCGACGAGAAATACAAAACCCTTTATCTTCTCCACGGGCTTGGCGACAATCATGCGGGCTGGGTAAGACAAACGTCAATTGAGCGATATGCCGAGGATTTCAACATCGCGGTGGTTATGCCTGCGGTCGAAAGAAGCTGGTACACAGATACGATCGGCGGAATTCCCTATTTTTCCTTTATTTGCCGTGAGCTTACGACAGTTGTTCCGAACTTCTTCCGCAATCTTTCTACAACTCGCGAGGACGTTATTATAGGCGGTCTTTCCATGGGCGGCTACGGAGCTGTAAAGGCGGCGCTCACCTGCCCCGAGACTTTTGGCTCATGCATCGCGCTCTCTGCGTCAATGGATATTGCAAGTCCTCACAGAGAAAACCTTCTTACCGAATGGCGCGCGATATTCGACCGTGATCTTCAGAGTGTAACACATCTTCGCGGCACCGAGCACGACCTCTACGTTTTGGCTCGCAAGGCGCATGAGAAGGGACAAAAATTCCCCAAGATGTTCATCTGGTGCGGCGAGAGTGACGACCTTCTTGATTCAAGCGTAAGATTTCACGAGCTGCTTTGTGAATTCGGTGTTCCTCACAATTTCAGCGTAAGTGCGGGCGATCACACGTGGAAATGGTGGGACAAGCACATTGTAAGCGGTATTCACTATATTCTCAACTCAAACTAACAAAAAGGAGAGCGATGCTCTCCTTTTTTATGTATTATCTCAAAATGTCAGAAACCTTTTTCATAACCTCGGAGATCTTAATTCCCTGCGGGCAAAGTCTTTCACACTGGCGGCAGGCAATACATGTCGCAGGTGCCCTCTCCTTATCCAACGCGAGAAGGAAGTCCTTATCCTGTGTTTTAACGTACTCGTTATACGCCGAGATAACCGCAGGAATATCAATTGAGCGAGGACATTTTTCCACACAGTAGCGGCAAGACGTGCAAGGAACTGTGCTCTTCGCTATCATTCGGTCAACAATATCCATAACCGCCGAAAATTCCTTTTCATTCAAGGGCAGCTCTTCACAGAAGGTTCTGATGTTCTCCTCAAGCTGAGCCATATTCGACATGCCCGAAAGTGTCATTGTAACCTCGGGGAAATTCTGCAAAAAGCGGAACGCCCACTCGGGAATAGTATGATCGGGGCGCAGGTCATTGAGGATAGCCGCATCATCCGCCTCAAGAGTTGCGAGTCTTCCGCCACGAACGGGCTCCATTACCCATACGGGAAGATCGTACTTTGCGATAAGCTCAAGCTTTGCCTTTGCATCCTGAAGCTTATAATCAAGATAGTTGAGCTGAATCTGGCAGAACTCCATATCCTTGCCGTACGCGTCAAGGAATCTCTTCATTGTATCAAGGCTACCGTGAGTGGAGAAGCCGAGATGCTTGATTCTGCCAAGCTCCTTCTGCTTCATAAGATAATCGTAAATGCCGTACTTGGGATCAAGATATCCGTCGATATTATCCTCGCATACGTTGTGGAACAGATAGAAATCAAAATATTCAACCTGACACTTCTCAAGCTGGCGCTCAAAGATCTCTTCAACCTTAGAAAGATTGTCCTTTCCAAAGCCGGGGAATTTTGATGCAAGATAGAAGCTGTCGCGGGGATATTCCTTCAAGACTTCGCCGATAGCAAGCTCAGAATTGCCCTTATGGTACATCCAAGCCGTATCAAAATAGTTAATACCCGAGTCAATGGCGTATTTAACCATTTTTCTCGTTGTTTCCATATCAATTTTACTGTTATCGCCATCGATAGTGGGGAGTCGCATAGTGCCAAGACCGAGTGCGGATAGCTTTATTCCGCGAAAGCTCTTGTAGATCATATCTTTTCTCCTTTTTGATTGTTCATAAAAACATTATATCATACTTTTTAAACTTTGGCAAGAGATTTTCTACTCTTTACAAGCAGGATAACGGAAAGTATGAGCGTCGTCGCCTCACTTGCCACAAACGCGAGCCACACTCCGACAAGGCCGAGAAGGCTTGAAAGCAAAAGGGCAAAAATAACAATTGCCACAACACCGCGGGTAATTGACAAAATCGCGCATTCACGAGGACGGTCAACCGCGGCAAAGAAGCCCGCGATAACAATATTTATTCCTGCAAAAAGGAATCCAATACTGTAAATGCGAAGTCCGACCTCTCCATATTCCTGAAGCTTCGCCAAGCCCTCACTATTAAAGATCGTAACGAGAGGATCTGCAAATATACAGCACACCGCAACGATAAGCGACGCCGTTATTCCGCATATAATAAGAGAATGGACAAGAACTCTCCGCTTTGTCTCGTTGTCTCCCCTGCCCTCCGCCTCACTTGCCATAGGCTGAAGTCCCTGCGCGATTCCGTTGAACATAGCAATGCAAACAATTGAGATGTTCGCAATAATGCCGTAGGCCGCAAGGCCCGTATTTCCCGCAACCGCAAGGAGAATGAAATTAAACACAAGTCCCGTGACACCGCTCGCTATCTCACCTATAAAGCCCGAAACACCGAGAATGCAGGAAAGATAAAGTCTTTTGAACGAGGGCCATTTCCGCTCAAATTTAATGGTATTTTTCTTTGAGAAGAAGTGTATAAGACAAATCAAAATGCTGACTATGGGAGAAACGCCCGTAGCGAGCGCCGCACCGAACATTCCGAGATTCATCGGGAACATAAACACGTAGTCAAACACTATATTAAAAAGACTGCTTATAAGTGTCGCCGCCATAGCGATCTTGGGCGAGCCGTCGTTTCTTACAAACGAGGTTATCGCATTATTTACAATAAAAAACGGCGCAAAGCACATAGCAGTTTTAAGATATATCTCGCCAACCGCCAAAACGTTTGCATCCGCGCCGAGCCAGATGAGCATTTTGTCGGGTATAACAAGTCCGCATACCACAAAAGGAACACTGACAATAAGCGAGAAGAATATCGCGTTTGAAAAATACCTGTTGGCGTCAGTACCACCCGATGCCTTGATTATACTGTATCTTGTCGCAGATCCCGTACCTATCATTGCCGCCAAAGCAAACACCATACAGTATATCGGCAAAATAAGATTGAGCGCGCATATTCCGTCGGACTTACCTACAACCGAAATAAAGAAGGTGTCCGCGAGAATATAGAGCGATACGCCCGTCATCGCGAGAATACTTGGAAAAATATATTTCCTTAATCTTTTTTCTATCATTTTACTCCTGATTTTTGTAATAACGCCCCGATTTTGCTCGGGGCGATATATTATACCTTGATTTTAACCCATTTGCCTCGCTTGAAGCGAATGCTTGAAAGAATAAATCTCATAACCTGATCGGCTAAAATTCCTATCCATACGCCTGTGATTCCAAGACCGAAGGTGTATCCGAAAAGGAAGGATACCGCAGTTCTTACAACGGTTACCGAAATTGTCGAGCAGATAGCCGTGTAAAGCGTATCTCCCGCTCCACGAAGCGCGCCCGTATAGATAACCTGAATTATCTGGAACAGAACTATGAATATCATTACGTAAACAAGCTCTACACCGATATCCACGATATGTGGCTCCTTTTTAAAGAAGAGCGTCATCATCCATCTTCCTCCCAAAAGGAAGATTGCCGCAACTACGACCGAGATGATCGTGCCGATCGTCTGGCAAGCCGCTCCGTAGGTCTTCGCCTTATCGGGATCCTTCTCACCAAGGCTCTTACCGATCAGAGCCACCGCCGCGTGCTGAAGTCCGTCGCCAAATGCAAACGATATCGTAAGGATATTCATAGCGACCTGATGCGCCGCCAAGGCATTATCACCCTTATCTGCCGCCATAATAGCCGTCGCCATAAAGCCCACGCGGAGCAATACCTGCTCAATGAAAACACTGTAACCGAACTTCACAATTACACTGAAGGCGTGCCACGTAGGTTTTATCTTTTCCTTGATGATATACTGAACGCTTAAGAATCTGTCCTTCTTGCATATTGAAATAATACTCATTACACAGCTGACAACCGTACCGAGCACAGTCGCAATCGCAGCACCCTTGATGCCGAGCTCGGGAAAGCCCAGATGTCCGCCGATAAGAAGGTAGTTAAATATAACGTTGACCGTATTTGAGGTAACGTTCGTATACATAGTAATTTTAGTGTTGCCCGCGCCTCTTTGTGCGGAGTTAATAACGAGCTGTATACAATTAAAAATAATTCCGCCCATAATTATACGGAAATATTCTACCGCAGGGCCGTGAGTTACGTCCGAGGACTTACACAATCTGATAATGGGATCGGCAAAAACAACGAACACCACACTCAGGACAATTGCCGAGATGAAAACGAAAATAAACGACGTAAGCAGGGTTCTGTTTGCGCTATCCCTTCTCTTCTCTCCGTTTCGTCTTGCAACAATCGCACTCGTCGCAACGCTAACGGCAAAGAAAAGCGCAAGACCTACCATTTTAGGCTGAGTGGTAAGACCTACCGCCGCTACGTACTCCGAACCGAGATCACTTACCATAAGCGAGTCGATAAGAGCAGCCAATGCCATAAACAAGGTCTCCACGATCGCGGGCCACGCGATCCTGATAGCTTCCTTAATTATATCTTTATTAAATGGGAAAAGCTTGCGCAAAAGCTTCCTCATAGCATCACTTCCTTAAATAATAACAATACATATTCATTATATAACTTTTCTCGTCATATTTCAAGGTTTTTTACAAATTATTTTGAATCATATATCAAAATAATACAAATTATATTTGACAAGTCTTCATAATATGTGTTATAATGGCTCTATAAACTAACGGAGGGATAAAAATGAAAAAGAAAGCTATCATAATTTCAATTTCGGTTATACTTATTCTTTGCATAGCCTTCATTTTCAGCAACTCTCTGAAAAACGGCTCCGAGACGTCAAGTATAACAAGCTCAATAAAGGAGATTATAGGCTCCGCATTGACCGAGCTCGGACTTGATGTAAGCATACCTCAGAATTTTATAAATATTCTCGGACACTTCGGAGAATTCTTCGCGCTTTCCGCCGTGCTGACGGTCTCGACGATATTTATCTTCCCGATAAGATTCAAAAATCCTTTCACCAAAAGACTTTGGATATACGCGTCCCCCATAGCGTTCTCAATTACCGTGGCGTTTATCGACGAGTTTATCCAGCGCTTCTCCCCGGGTCGTTCAAGCGACATAATGGACGTGCTTGTGGACGCCATAGGCGCACTGGTTGCAAATGCTCTTATTATGGGAATTGTATTTATAATATATGCGATAAAGAAAAAGAAAAGCAAGGACTGATATCCTTGCTTTTTTTATTTATTCAATTACCTCTAAAAGCAAGATCTTTTTATCAAACGCACCGCGCTCGGTCGCCTTCTTCACTCTTGTCGCCTCAAGCTCCTCAATAGTATAGCCTCTTGCCTTTGCGGCGGCATATATTACTTCAACTAAATCCGCAAGCTCCTCTAAATTCTTATCGGTATGGTATTCAAGCAGCTCCTCGTCAAGCTTTTTATCTATCATTTCAAGATATTTTTCGTCAGACAAAATCTCCGTTTTGCAAATTTTACCCTTGCTCTCAATTATTTCGGGGATTTTATCGCGTACAAGCTTATCGTATTTAATAGTCATATCAGATATTCACCTCAATTCCAACGGGACAATGATCGCTGCCCATAATTTCATTCATAATAAAGCTGTCCTGCACCTTACCCATAATTCTGTTTGACACAAGGAAATAGTCTATACGCCAGCCCGCGTTCTTCTCACGCGCACGGAACATATAGCTCCACCAGGAATATTTCACGGTATCGGGATAAAGTGTGCGGAAGGTATCCGAGAAGCCCGCATCAAGAAGTGCCGAAAATTTTTCGCGCTCGGCATCTGAAAATCCCGCGCTCATACGGTTGCTTTGCGGATTTTTAAGGTCAATTTCATTATGCGCGACGTTGAGATCTCCGCAGATAATGACAGGCTTGATTTTATCAAGAGAGACAAGATAATTCCTTACGTCTTCCTCCCACTCCATTCTGTAATCAAGTCTCGCAAGCTCGCGCTGGGAGTTTGGCACGTAGAAATTAACAAGGAAAAAGTCATCATATTCTAAGGTTATTGCCCTGCCCTCGTGGTCGTGACAATCAACGCCTATACCGTACTTTACGGAAATCGGCTCGTGTTTTGTAAAGATAGCCGTTCCCGAATAGCCCTTCTTCTCGGCATAATTATAAAAGCAATAATATCCCTCAGGAGAGAAATCAGTTTGTCCCTCCTGCATTTTAGTTTCCTGCAAGCAGAAGAAGTCCGCGTTTTCATTGTTGAAAAACTCATCAAAGCCCTTAGCTCTGCAGGCTCTGAAGCCATTTACGTTAAAAGAAATAAATTTCATGTTTACCTCAAATTATACTCAAATATTCCCGCACGTCAAAGTCCTCGATAAGTGAGTCCTTCTTCAAATAAAGCGGGTGGTGCGGGTGTCCCTTAATAGATTTTTTACCCGCGGTATACCATTTTGCGCCATGCGCCTCACCTATGGAGATCATATCCTCTATACAATCCTTAAGATAGTCGCGCTTCTCAATTATCGCGCCCCACGCCGCCCAAATGCAGGGAGTACTCTCCGCACGTGAGAGCACGAACTCAAACGCCTTCATATTTTCCTTATGGAGCATAAGATTTCTCTCGCGGTCCATATCGTCGGGGTTTGTCGCCCTTTGAGCATAAACATTAAACATAATAAAGGAATCAAAGCCGTTGTGCTTCGCAATTCTCTCCACGGATTTAAGCGTATTGTCAAGGTTGTCGGGCTCGGCGGTCGAAGGATTTATTCCTATAGTAATCAAGGGATTTTTACCCACTGTACCGAGAATATATCTGTATTCAGAATAAAAATCGGGTATGTAGAGCCACTTGTTTCTATCATAGATCGCGCTCTCATCACGGTGAGTGCGTGCGTCGTCAAAGGTTAAAATATCTATTTCCTGAGTTATAGCTGAGGGCTTATGCATAATTCACTCCAAAAATCTTTTTTATCATTATACCACAAAGCAAAAGATATGTCAATTTCTATAAAAATGTTTATAAAATTCTCTTGCGAAAAAGATAAAATTATGTTATACTTATAATAGGTAACTATGCAAGGAGAGATGCTATGAACACCGTTGAAAGATTTTTAAAATACGTTTCATTCCCCACAATGTCGGACGAAAACTCCGAGACTGTTCCAAGCTCAAAAAAGCAGCTTGAATTTTCAAAATATTTAAGAGATGAGCTTATAGCGATCGGTCTTTCCGACGTTGAGCTTGACGATATGGGTTATCTCTACGCGACACTTCCCTCAAATTCAGAGAAAAGCAAGGTAACTGTCGGTCTTATTGCGCACGTTGATACGTCCGACGCCTGCGCAGACTATCCTATAAAAACTAAAATAGTTAAATACACGGGCAAGGATATTTGTCTTAACGAGGAGCTTGGCATTTTCCTTAAAAAGAGAGAATATCCCTCACTCGCAAAATATAAAGATCAGGAGCTTATCGTAACGGACGGCACAACTCTGCTCGGCGCCGACGATAAGGCGGGCGTCTGCGCTATTATTTCCGCGCTCGAACGCGTAATAAATAGCGGCGAGAGCCACGGCGAGATCAAGATCTGCTTTACACCCGACGAGGAGATCGGTCGCGGCGCAGATCATTTTGACGTAGAGAAATTCCACGCCGACTACGGCTACACGGTTGACGGCGGCGCTCTCGGTGAAATTGAATACGAAAACTTCAACGCGGCATCCGCTAAGGTTAAATTCAACGGAGTTTCCATTCATCCCGGCTCTGCAAAGAACAAAATGAAGAACGCCCAGCTTATCGCTATGGAATTCAATTCCTACATTCCCGCAGGTCAGTCCCCCGCAGAGACCGAGGGCTACGAGGGCTTCTTCCACTTAACGAATATGGAAGGCACGTGCGAAAACGCGACTCTCCACTATATTATCCGTGATCACGACCGCGTAAAATTTGAGGAAAAGAAGCGTATTCTTGAATATAACGCCAAGATCATCAATAAAAAATACGGCAAGGACACCTGCACGGTTGAGCTTCGCGACTCCTACTACAATATGAAGGAGATCATCGAGGAACACATGTACATAATCGTTCGCGCCATCGCGGCTATGGACGAGGTTGGTGTTAAGCCTGAGATCATTCCCATCCGCGGCGGTACGGACGGCGCAAGACTCTCCTTTATGGGTCTGCCCTGCCCCAATATCTGTACGGGCGGCGAAAACTTCCACTCCCGCTTTGAGTATCTCCCCGTTGAGTCTCTTAACAAGGTAGTTGACATTGTTGAGCGTATCATTATAAATACTGCGAATTTGGAGAAATAATATGCCTAAATTATATTTTAAATACGGAGCTATGGGCTCATCAAAAACCGCAAACGCGCTTATAACAAAGTTCAATTACGAGGAGCGCGGAATGAAGGTATGGCTCATCAAGCCCGCCGTTGACACACGCGACGGAAATGCAATAGTCAGATCCCGCATAGGTCTCTCGCAGGAGGCGTTTGTCGTGTCTCCCGAGTGCGACATTTATACCGAATTCAAGCAAAATCATACCGATTGCCACGCCGTAATCGCTGACGAATGTCAGTTCTTGACCGCACCTCAGGTCGATCAGCTGCGCCATATCGTTGACACGCTCGATATTCCTGTGCTTTGCTTCGGTCTTCGCACGGACTTCTTGACTCACCTCTTTGAGGGCAGCCGCCGACTTTTCGAGGTTGCTGACTCCATTTCCGAGGTTAAGACGATATGCTCCTGCGGCAACAAGGCGATCGTTAACGCAAGAATTGACTCTGAAGGCAGAGTAGTTACAGAGGGCGGACAGATACTTATCGGCGGCAACGATTCCTACGTTGCTATGTGCCACGCCTGCTGGAAAAAATCTATTGAAAATAATAAATAATACATATATTGAAAGGTAAACTAATATGGATATCAAGAACATTTTAAAAACAGTTGACCACACGCTTCTTGACAGATGCGCGACTTGGGAACAGATAAAGGTAATTCTCGACGACGGAATCAAATACGGAACAGCATCCGCTTGCATTCCCGCGTCTTACGTAAAGCCCGCTAAGGAATATGTTGGCGACAAGCTTGCTATTTGCACGGTTATCGGCTTCCCCAATGGATATTCCACCGCAGCTACAAAGGTTTTCGAGTGTCAGGACGCGCTCAACAACGGCGCTGACGAAATTGATACGGTTATCAATATCTGCGACCTCAAGAATAAGAATTACGACGCGATACTTGACGAGCTTCGCGCTCTCAAGGCTGTTTGCGGCGAGAAGATCCTCAAGGTAATTATTGAAACCTGCCTTCTTACGGACGAAGAAAAGATCAAGATGTGCGAGATCGTAACGGAAAGCGGTGCTGACTATATCAAGACAAGCACAGGCTTCTCCACATCGGGCGCAACCTTCCACGACGTTGAGCTTTTCGCAAAGCACGTTGGCGAAGGCGTAAAGATCAAGGCTGCGGGCGGTATCTCCTCTATTGCGGATGCCGAGGAATTCATCCGTCTTGGCGCAGACAGACTCGGTACAAGCCGAATCGTTAAAATAGTAAAGAACGAGCAGGGCTCGGGTTATTAATATGAAAAAAGCAAAAAGAGTATTTTTGACCGTTCTTGATTCCTTTGGAATAGGCTATGAGCCCGACGCGCACTTATTCGGCGACGTGGGAGCTAATACACTCCGCAGTATTTCGAGGGCGGACGGCTTCGATATCCCCAATCTTATAAAGCTTGGTCTTGGCAACGTTGACGGCGTTGACAGTATAGACAAGTGCGAGAATCCCACAGGCTCATACGCGAGACTCCGCGAGCTTAGTATGGGCAAGGACACAACCGTTGGCCACTGGGAGCTTATGGGACTCGTTTCCGAATCCCCCCTTCCCACCTATCCCGACGGATTCCCGAAGGAAATTCTTGACAAATTCTCCGCCGCAACAGGCAGAGGTGTTCTTTGCAACAAGCCTTATTCGGGCACTGACGTTATCCGTGACTACGGCAAGCAGCATATAGAGTCGGGCGACCTTATCGTATATACGTCCGCGGACAGCGTTTTCCAGATCGCCGCTCACGAGGATATCGTTCCCCTTGAGGAGCTTTACGATTGTTGCAGAAAAGCAAGAGAGATCCTTGTAGGCGAGCACGGTGTCGGACGAGTTATCGCTCGCCCCTTCGTGACCGCGCCCGACGGAAGCTTCAAGAGATCAGCAAACCGTCACGATTTCTCCCTCGTCCCCCCCAAGAAGACCGCACTTGCGGCTATCAAGGAGGCTGGACTTGACGTAATTGCAATTGGTAAGATCACAGACATTTTCGCGGGTGACGGAATTACCGAGACTATTTTCACCCACGGCAACACCGAGGGTATTGCAACGACGCTTGAAATCGCAAAGCGTGATTTCAACGGCTTCTGCTTTACTAATCTCGTTGATTTTGATATGCTTTACGGTCATAGACAGGACGTTCAGGGCTATGCAAACGCTATGATGGAGTTTGATGCATCGCTCCCTGCCCTTATGAATGAAATGGGCGAGGATGACGTGCTTATTATAACGGCTGACCACGGCTGCGATCCTGACGACAGTCACACCGACCACACAAGAGAGTATATTCCCTTCATCGTTTACAGAAAGGGTGCTGAAAGTGTGAATTTCGGTACACTCGACGGCTTTGCTCATGCGGGCAAGCTCGTATGCGACGCGCTCGGCGTTGAATACAACGCAGGCGAGGTTACAAGCCTTTTTGAAAAAATGTAAATTTAAACGGACGGCGCAACTGCCGTCCGTTTTATATTCTTAAATAATCATCCCTCCGAGATGGAGTATTAAATAAAAAAGCACACACCCGAGGGTGTGTGCTTTTTTATTGTTTTCAAATCTCTAATTATAAATTAGGGGTTGATTGTAATAGAGTTCATACGAACCTGTGCAGAAAGCTTTGCAACTGTAAAGCTGTTTACAGCATTCGTAAATGTTACTGTTACTACGGAACCGCTTACAGTCACTGTAGCACCGGAAACTGTACCGATGGATGTCTTGAGTGTGCTTGCATAAGAAGAGCTGTTACATGTGAACTTAATTACCTTGATACCTGCAGCCTCAACAACAAGGTTAGAACCAGCATAGAAACGAGCAGGGTTAGTGTAGTTAGCTACTGCGGAGGTAGAAGAAGCCTTATTGTTTGTAAGTGTCAATACACCGTTTCTCCATACCTGCTTGTTGGAGTCCTGAGATACTCTCTGAGAAGAGCTGGAGAAGCTGATAGTTGTTGTAGGAGCTACTTCAACTGCGCCACAATCGTAGCACTCACCGTCGATGTAGTTGTGGATCATTTCACCACATTCCTGACATTCACAGTCAATAATCTGGTGAACGAATGTCAAGCCGTATGTCTTACCGCAGCGTGTGCAAGTTGCGGGATCCTTACATGTAGGATCTGTAAGGAAGTCCTGGCAGTCGTGACGTGTCCAACCGTCGAGAATTGCAGCATTTTCCATTTCGCACTTCTGACCGTTGTAGTAGTAAAGAACACCGTAGAAGGAAACCTCATCACCAACAGCGGGCTTCTGATCTGCTGTGAGCTTATCCCATCTGTTAGCGGATGTGTAGTAAGGATAGTATGTACCGTAAATGATAAATGTGTTACCCTTTTCGTCTCTGATTGTGAGGTTACCGTATGTGGAGTTATCAACAGAAACAAGGATACCTGTTACGATATACTTTTCAGTAGATCTCTTACCGCTACCGAGAGCCTTTGTCTTAGCAATTGCCTGTGCAATTGTGAGGGACTCAGGGTCATCTGCGCCGGGCTCTGCGGGTGTTTCGGGACCGTCACCGTCGCCTGCGGGAGGAGTTACTGTGCCGGAGCCTGTTGTACCAACGAAGCCACCGAAGAAGTTATCGGAGTAGCTTGTCTTGGAGGGACCCATTGTGTTGAATGTGTTGTATGTACCGAAACCGTACTCGGAGCCATCAACCATAGCAACCAATGTCTTAAGTGTATCGTTCCATGTGTAAACTGTGCTTGCAGTTGTACCGTAAGAACCGTTTACGTGTGTACCGCTTACTACCATGTTGAGGTATGTCTTTGTTGTACCGTTCATGTAGTAAATGTAGTAGCCGCCTGTTGTTTCTTCAACGAAGAATTCAAGAGCCTGAGCTGCATCTGTAGATGTAGCGAGGTAGTAACCGTTCATACCGCCGATGAGGTAGTAAACCTCACCAAGGTTGCCCTGGAACATACCGAACTTGTAGCCTGTACCAACTACGGGCTTAACGAGTGTGAACTCATCATCTCCTGCAGGAGGTGTGGGATTATCGCCACCCTGATCAGGTGTACCTGCGTCTGTTACGAATACAACCATGAAGGGGCTGTAGGAAAGCTTGTTACAGCCAACTGTTACGTATGTGTTGTCGTTTCTTGTACCGAATACATACTCTTCACCGTTTACCATAGAAGACATTGTCTTGATTGTCTCGTTGTATGTGTAAACTGTTACAGCTGCATCCTGAAGCTTAGCGTTAACGTGAGCACCGTCAGCGCTTACTTCCATGTTGAGGTACTTCTTAGCACCTGCGATTGTTGTGTATACGTAGAAGCCATCCTTTGTCTCTTCAATGTAGAAGTCAATACCGGATGCGAAGTCTTCTGTTGTCGCGAGGTAGTAGCCGCTTTCCTGACCGTTCATGTATACAACCTTACCAGCCATTTCCTGGAACATAGCAAGCTTGTATGCTGTGCCAACTACGGGCTTAACGGGTGTGAAACCTGTGCTATCGCTTTCAACTGTTACGTCGAATGTCTTTGTATCAGTTACACCGTTAGCTGTAACTGTTGCTGTAAGTGTTGCTGTACCTGCTGCAACGAATGTTACCTTACCGTCAGCAGCAATTGTGAGTACGCTTGTGTTGGAGGATGTCCAAGCGATTGTAACGTCCTCGTGTGTAGCGCCTACGAGAGGAAGTGTAAGGGAGGATTCAGTTGTGAACTTATCCTTAACTGTGAGGTCAGCCTTTTCGTCAGCAACCTTCTGATCGTCAGTTACTTCGAGCTTTTCGCCGTAAACGAATGCATCCTCTCCGAGAGGAACGAGGTAGAATATACCGTTGTATACGTTTACGATACCCTTAACTGTAGCTGTGTAGCCCTTGTGAGCTGTGTGGCCGTTCTTGATTGCATCAATAGTAGCCTCGGGAAGACCGCAGGAGAGTGCAAGTCTTGTGTAGGAGTCAACGTTACCGATGGACCAGTAGTAGTAGTACTGATCAGCGTAAACGCCGCCGATAACTACGTTCTTGATTGTTACCCAACAACCCTGGTAGTTAACGAGATCGAAGTCCTCAGCGTTTTCAGCTGCGAGAGCCTTATCTGTGAGGTCGATGAATGTGATTTCCTTTTCTGTTGTGTCAGTTACTGTTACAACAGCATCCTTAACCTCGTGTGTACCGTTGTAGATATCCTTTGTACCGGATACGGAAACTGTCATACCGAGCTTAATGCCGAGGTCAGCAACGGGGTCAACACCGTCCTTGATGGAGTAAATGTAGTAACCGCCTGCACCGTTGAGGTCCTGGAGGTAGAGGTTGTTGTACTTTGCGTCCTGGCTCTTGGAGGAGATGCTTGTTACGATACCTTCAACTGTTACAGCATCACCCTTTTCAGCTGCAATGTAATCGTCGAAGCCTGCATCCTGGTCGAACTTAGGAACCAAGAGCTTGAACTCGAGAGAAGCTGTTGCGCCGTCGGGAGCTGTTACTGTAGCCTTAAGTGTGTAGTTTACGTCTTCAGCGGGCTTTTCAGGAACGTCGATAGTTACTGTAGCTTCGCCCTCTGTCTCAACAACCTTAACGGCTTCGTTGTCAGATGTCCAAGCAACTGTATATACTACGTCATCAAGCGTGACCTGATCTACGAGCTTAAAGTCGCCGTTTGTCTTGTTGTTAGAGAGGTACTTTGTGTAAAGACTCTTTACGTAGTCCTTAGCAGCCTCTACGTCATACGTTGCTGTGCCGGGACCGGGCTCTGTGCCGCCATTGCTGGGATCCTTACAGGATGCGAGCAAAGCTACGGAGGAGAGGCAAAGCACCAACGCGAGAATGAGTGCTAAAATTTTCTTCATGATGAACTCCTTCTTTCTTTGTGTTTATTATTTTATTAATTAATTTTCATTAATTATAAACGTAATGAAGAAAAATGTGTTTTGGTCAATCAATGAAAGATGAAATCGCTCATTGACGAAACCTCGATCTGATATCTGCCGTCATAGTAATCAACTACGCCGCGGATGTCGATCGTCTTGTTTAAGAATGTGCTCTGTGTAATTACGTTGCCGTCGGCATCCTTAAGAACGGAGGTACGAACGTCAATAGTGTAATTACCTACCTTACAGGTAAGAGTCATCGCGCCGTCATTTTTACCGCCATTGTTGGTGGTGTACGCGTCGATAACCTTGAGTCCCTTCATAGAGATCGTGGTGTTGAGCGCGAGCTGCGCGTACTTGAATTCCTTGATTACTTCCTCGCCGTTTTCGTCGATGACCGTAAGAGAAACCTTCTTATTTACAAAAGTTTCAACGTCGGTTTCAACGTACGCGCCGCTGAAGCCTTCGCCAAGCTTCTGAATATTGTTGGGGTTCTTGGGATCCATCATACTGTAGGAGAGGTCAGCAACCTGCCATGTGCCGCCTGCCTCATAATACTGGAGAGAGCCTACGATTCTAACCTTGTTACCGGGCTTAATAACCGCAAGTCCGCCACCGGAGAGAGCAAAGCCGTAGTACACGTACATACCGTGGTACATCTGTGTTTCCTCGTCAAAGGATTCTACGTAAACAGCCTGGCCGCTGTTCTTTGTTACGACACCCTCAAAAGCAACCTTCATATTGGAGTAGTTCTGGGGGTTAGCTGCGAGCTCCTTAAGTGTGAGCTCGATGCAGGAGCCATAGTAGAAGTCAGGGTCCTTCTCGCCCGAATAAACGTTGAGCTTGAATGCCTTTGCCTGATTGATAGCCTTCATACATGTCTGGCCGTATCTATTCTGAGAAGAGCTGGACGCGATAGCGAGGCCCTCCTGAAGAATTTCAAGATTGAGGTTTCTGTATTCAGTATCCTCAGCTGTCTTGTACCAAACCCAAGTAAGGTATCTGTCGCCTGTGGAGTCTGCTTCCCACTTATCAGAGTCACTCTCAAGCACGATGGAAACCGCGCTCTTAAGCTTTTCCTTTGTAAAGTTGGATGCCTTCTTACCCCATTCCTCGATCTGACCTGTGGATTCGGGTGTATTTATGGCAATATATCTTGCCTTATAGATACCATTGTCAAAGAAAGGATCATCAACCCAGAAATGAGTTGTATCACCGTCAATATACTGCTTAATATCGGGGTCAACGATTTTAGCAGTCTCGGAACTCATATCAAGCTTAAGACCTGAAACGAGATCCTCCCATACAGGACCTTCGGGCTCACCGGGTCCTTCAGGGGTCTTGCCGTTGCAGGCAGCGAACGTGCCTGCAACGATAAGAACTACCATTAAAACTGATAAAAGTCTTATTAAGTTTTTCATAATTTGAAAACCTATATAATAGAAATTGTAGAATTTATTATCCTACGAGGTACTTACACATACCAACTGCATCCTCGAATGCCTTTGCGATGATTGCATCGTACTCAGCTGCATTGCCGGAAAGCTCGCAGTTGATAAAGCATGTCTGAACGAGTGTACCAACCTGGTCACGTGCAACGGAAGAACCGTTGAATGCGGGAGATGTGTAGTAAGCATCCTTCTGCTCGAGACAAACCTTAGCGGAGAGAGCTGCGATGTTGTCACCGCCGTCAGCGCCTGCGATGAAGTTAGCGTAGATCTCGTTCTGAGCTACGGACTCGATTACAGGAACGTAACCGGATACCATACCGAATTCAGCCTGGAATGCTACGTTTGTTGTAAGGAACTTAACGAAGGGCCAAGAAGCAACGATCTCGTCCTCTGTGCCGTTGAAGATACAGAGAGAAGGACCCTGAGAAATAACCTTCTTGTTGTTGGGGTCTGCCTGAGGAATTGTAGCGATACCTACATCGAAGGGATACTCGCCGTTGTCACCCTTTGTGGGTCTCTGGTGTGTAGCACCTGCGGAGGAACCGATGGACATGAAGGACTTCTGCTCAACGAAGAGCTTGGATGTGTAGGAGTCGTAAATTTCCTGTGTTGTAACGTAACCCTTAAGGTACCACTCTGTGAACTTCTTCATGAATGCCTGGTTTTCAGCTGTATCGAAGAGGAAGTGCTCACCTGTAGCGGATGTGTAGGGAGTCTTGAGCTGCTCAGTCATTGTGATGAACCAGTTAGCTTCGGAGTCGTAGCCGAGAGGAATGGAGTCGGGGTAAAGCTCCTTGAGCTTCTTGCAAACCTGCTCGAGCTCATCCCAAGTTGTGGGAACCTGGAGGTTGTGCTTTGCAAATACGTCCTTGTTGTAGTAAAGAACCTCGGTGGACTTGGAGAGAGGCATTGTGTACATGAAGCCGTCGCCGAACTGCTTACCTTCGTTGTAGTAGCCGTCTACGAAGTCATCGATCTGAGCCTGTGTAAGACCGATCTGCTCTGTTGTACCGTCACCGCGTGTCAAAACGTTTGTGTTGTTGATAAGATTGTCAAGCTTAACTACTGCGCCGGAGAGGTTGTAAAGAGCAACGTGGTCGGGGTAGCAGTATGCGATGTTGGGCTGGTCGCCAACTGTAAGCTCTGTAGCGATCTTGTCACGAACGTCGTCGTAACCACCCTCCTGAGAGTGAACGATCTTGATGTTGGGGTACAACTTGTTGAATTCAACAATGTACTGATCAAGAACTGTGGAGAGATTCTGACCCATTGTGTGATAGAATACGATTTCTACTTCGTTGCCGCTGTAAGTAGCATTCTCGCCTACAACCGGTGCCTGAGCGCCGCCGCCGTTACCGCTGCCGTTACAAGCCGCGATAGCAACTACGTTCAAGAGGAGCACTGCAACCAAAAGTACAGACAAAAGTATCTTTTTCATGTTTGTTTTCCGTCCTTGTTTTTTTATTTTTTTATTTTCAGCAGTTTATCTGCTAATTAACCCTTAATACCGCTTCTGGATACGCCCTTCATAATGTACTTACGGAGGAATACGAATACCAGGAAGAGAGGAATGGATACGATAACAACCGCCGCCATCTGCGCAGGATAGTGAACGAGTGTTGTGTAGCTTTCAAGCGCTTCAAGTCCCGCCTTGTCAAACACCTCTACAAACGCGTCGGCCTTAATATCAATATTGAAGCCCGCGCCGCGAAGACCGTTAGTAACCAGCTTGTGCGCATCGTCGTTTGCAACGAGCAAGGGCCACATATAGGAGTTCCACGCACCCATCATCTTCATAATAGTAATGGATATAAGTGTAGGGAGTGAAAGAGGGATCATAACCTTCCAGAGATACTTAAGATCGCTTGTACCGTCAACCTTTGCGGCAAGGTAAAGCTCATTGGGTATCTGCATGAAGTTGTTACGAAGAAGGTAAATATAGAATACGCTTACGAGGAAAGGTACGATAAGAACCGTAAAGGAGTTCTTCCAGTTACCCATATCGAGAACGATCTCCTGAAGCTTGGGATATTCCACGAGATACTCTTTTGCAAACTTTGTAAGTCCCAAGAAGTTACTTACTGTCTGGTAGTTTGTGATCGTGAAAAGCTCGCCGGGGATCATCATTGTCGCAAGAAGACCTGCGAAGAATACGTTCTTACCCTTGAATTCAAGTCTTGCGAGCGCGAACGCGGAAAGAACTGTGATAACGAGGGACAAGAGTGTTGATACGATACCAACGAACGCTGTATTCTTGAAGAGCTGCCAGAGGTCAGCTGTCTTGAATGCGAGCGCATAGTTTTCAAACGCAAGCTCCTTCGGGAAGAAGGTTTCAAGCGTAAGACCCGTCTGGGAGTAAGCAGTCATCGTCTTGAGGGACGAGATGATCATCCAGTAGAACGGGAAAAGCACGATGAGTGCCATTATAATAAGGAAGGTATAAATCAGGATCTGGGAGATGATCTTAACGATGATCTGCATAACCGTACGCTGCTTTACGTCGCGCTCGGTCATTACCTTGAAGCCCTGACTCGGTGCCTTTACAGTTTCAGTTTTCTTAGACATAAGGCACCTCCTTAATAGTGTGTATTCTTGTTACTGATCTTCAAATTGACCATAGTAACCGCGAATATAATAATGAAAAGAATGATTGCCGCAGCACTCGCTCTACCTTGATTCTTATCAAGGAAGTCGTAGATGATACCTACCATTGTCTTGAATCTCGCGGGATCGTTCATAGGACCCATGGGAGGAATTCCCTTTCCTCCGCTGCCGCCGAAGATAGCAACTACGTTAGAGTATTCCTTAAATCCGCCGATAAAGCCTGTGATAACAACGTAGGAGATCATAGGAGACAAAAGCGGAACCGTGATTTTTGTGAATACGCGAAGCTTGGGAGTGGAGTCGATCTTAGCAGCCTCATAATACTGCTTGTTGATGGACTGAAGACCACCGAGGAATATAAGTATCTTGAAGGGGAGCGCATTCCAAACTGTGAATACTACGAGTACTACGAGGTTGGGAATACCGTTTACCATACTTGTGAAATAATCCTTCAAAACCTCGGGCAAGCCGCTGTTTTTAATTCCCTGAAGGATGTTTGTTCCTGCAAGCCATTCACGGTAGCTGTCCATTCTGATACCGCTGATCCAGTCAACGAAGAAGCCTTCATTGCCCATCAGCTTGGCAAAAAAGGTGTTTACAACACCCGTGGTCTCGGGATTGGAGCCCTTACCTACTACGCTGAACATCGCTACGAATACAAGACCGATAGCGAGAGAGTTCGTTACGTAAGGAAGGAAGAATATTGTCTGAAGGAACTTCTGCAAGGGCTTTATCGAGTTTAAGCAAACCGCAATAATGAGAGCCAAAACCGTGGAAAGCGGAACGGTGATAAAGCAAAGCAAGAAGGTGTTCAGAATAGCAGGAACGAAATGTGCGTATTTGTCGGTCAAAATGACCTTGAAATTTTCAAATCCGAACTGGAAAGTCGCGCCGCCGAGCGCCTTGTTAGTATCGAAGCCGTTCTGGAACGCCATCATAAGAGTGTTTATAATGGGCCAGACTGTAAATATAAGCAACAATACGATTGCGGGCGAAAGGTACAGCCACGCCTTCCATTGCTTTTTACTATCTACCATAATTTACACCTCGAGATATATTCTTTCTTCAGTTTCCTTGTTGAAAATGAATACCTTGTCGGACTTAAGATTGAATGCAACCTCCGTCTGTCCTTCAGCAATCTGCTTTGCGAAGTCGGAGCTTACGATGGAGCGCACGATGGGATTTGCGGATGCCTCGTGCTTGGAAACGATGCTTACGTCACGGCCCATAACCTCAACGTTATTGAGCTGGCATACGAGAGCGCCGTCAGCTGCGGGAATAAAGCCCTCGGGACGGATACCTACGAATACCTCCTGGTCCTCAACACCGGGAGCATCCATAACCTCCTTGTCGCAGATAACTACCTTACCACCAACAACTGCGCCGTTGAATACGTTGATCGGAGGAGTTCCAAGGAACTTCGCTACGAAAAGGTTAACGGGGCTGTCGTAAATGTCCTGAGGCTTACCGATCTGCTGGAGAACGCCGAGCTTCATAACTACGATAAGGTCGGAGATGCTCATCGCCTCTTCCTGGTCGTGTGTTACGAATACTGTTGTAATGCCCGTTTCCTTCTGAATTCTTCTGATCTCTTCACGAGTCTGAAGTCTAAGACGCGCGTCAAGGTTGGAGAGAGGCTCGTCCAAGAGAAGAACGCGGGGCATCTTTACAAGCGCACGGGCGATAGCAACTCTCTGCTGCTGACCACCGGAAAGCTCACTGGGCTTTCTTTCCATAAGCTCGTCGATCTGAACGAGTCTTGCCGCTTCGTGTGCGCGCTCAAGCATTTCGTCCTTCTTCATCTTGTCAGCGCCCTTGAGGTTCTGAAGCGGGAACATAATGTTCTGCTTAACCGTCATGTGAGGATAAAGAGCGTAGTTCTGGAAAACGAGACCAATGCCTCTGTTCTCAGGTGTAAGCTCAGTTACATCCTCCTCGCCGAAGAAGATCTTACCTGATGTGGGCTTCTGAAGTCCACTGATCATGTAGAGTGTTGTACTCTTACCGCAACCCGAGGGGCCGAGAAGACCTACAAGCTTACCATCGGGGATTTCAAACGTGAAGTTATTTACAGCAATAACCTCTTCGCCTGACTTTTTGTTACGGCTCGGGAAAACTTTTGTCAAATTCTGCAATTCAACTTTCATTCAACCTAAACCTCCTTGAAAGTTTGGAATATAAATTTATTTTAATTTTAAAAATTAAAAACCGATTAATAACGGGCAGATTCAACTGCCTCAGCGTGAAGCTTCTTTTTATATTCGAGAAGCTCCTGCTCATTTTCAAAAATTCTTTGGCTCGCAAGCTCGACCGTTACAGTATAGGAAAGCGCGTCGTGGATAGCGAGATTTGCCTTTGTTGCGATCATAAGCACGATATTGAATATACCTATGAGCGCGACAACTATAATTCCTACGATTCCGCTCAAGAATCCTGCGTAAACAAGCAAAAGAAGGAATACGGGAACCATAGTTTCCATTGTATACTTACCGAGAATTGCTCTTACGAACAATATCTGGGGAGTAAGCCTTGTACCGTTATTTTTCATAACGCCGATACCGAAGATCTTCTTTCCGACCGTCTGACCGTTTTTAAACAGTAACGGAACGAGGAATTCAAGAAGCAAAAACGCTACGAGCAAGGCTATCGGAACAATAGTCAGTATGAGGTTATACATGATCTGCTCCTCATACGCAACCTTACCGTACAGCTCATTAGCCTTAGGATCAGCCTTGAGCTCCGCGTCGGCAGCCTCGTACAAGGCCTTTTGCTCGGGAGTGAAGGTTGCCCTTTCCTCTTCAGTAGAGTTAATTATATCTTCACCGTACTTTTCGGAATAAGCCTTTAGCATTTCACCGCACTCTGCCTGTAAGCTCGTATAATTATCCGTGTGCGAATCATAATTCGTGATGATCAATCCCAAAAGGATCGCACCGATCGCTACTACTGCAAGCAGCACAACGTCGCAAAGCCAAGCGGAAAATCTTTTGAATATTCCTGCCTTTTGTAAATCCAGCATAGTTTGTCCTTTCATAAGATCGCAAAAGCAGCAAAAATCGCTCATTACTACGTAAATATCAAGTAAAGACCGTACCAAAACCCGAAAAAAGCATAGTTTACCCTTTTGCACCATTCATCTATTATATATAATACCACACATTTTAACAAAAAACAACCTATTTTTGAAAAATCGGCGAAAAGCACATAATGTTATTTGTATTTTGAACGGTTGTCATACGACTCCACCAAAATTCGGGCAAAAAGACAGTAAGGTGTTGTAAACAAAGAGTTTATATTGTAACATTTTATTGTATTTTTCGACGTTTTTAGATGAAAACTGCACATTTATATGGATTTTTAAATGTATTTTTGCATAAAAATACCGCAAAAATTCCTATGCAAAATACCCAAAAACCTTTGTTCTACAAATTTCGTTTTTTCACGGCGCGTATTGACACGTTGTTCGTTTTGTGTTATAATTAAAATAGGAAAATGTTTGACAAATCTTCTGTAAAGATTGGAGAAAAGAATGAAAAAAATTTGGATAGCGCTCATATTGGTGCTTGCGATACTGCTTTCCGCCTGTAATACAGGAAGCATAATCGATTCAACGGACGAAACCACGACTCCTCCCTTTGAGCATCCCACATACGAGGACGATCCCGGCATTTGCCCCGGTCCCGGTGAGGAGGATACTACTACCGGCAACGGCGGTGAGGACAATACTACTACCGGCAACGGCGGCGAGGAAGGCACTACAACCGACGATGGCGGCGAAGAAGGCACTACCACCGATGACGGCGGTGAGGATAACACCACCACAGGCAACGGAAACGGCGATAACGTTGAGGACGATCCTAACAAGAACAGCCACAAGGACTCCGACAATAACGGCTATTGCGACGTTTGTCAGAGATACATTGTCGTTACGATCGACTTCTATTCTATAAACGACCTCCACGGTAAGCTTGAGGACGGCGACGACCAGCCCGGCGTTGACGAAATGACCGCATTCCTCAAGGCACGTATGAGCATTGACGACTACACGGTATTCCTTTCCGCGGGTGATATGTGGCAGGGCGGCTCTGCTTCTAACGGTACAAAGGGTAAGATCATCACAGATTGGATGAATCACCTGGGCTTTGATGCTATGGCACTCGGCAACCACGAGTTTGACTGGGGCGAGGATGCTATCAAGCAGAACGCTGCAATCGCAGAATTCCCGATCCTTGCAATTAACGTTTACGATAACGCAACAGGACAAAGAGTTGATTACTGCAAGCCTTCCGTTATGATCGAGCGCGGCGGCGCGCAGATCGGCATCATCGGTGCTATCGGCGACTGCTACTCATCAATCTCCTCCGAAATGACAAAGGGTGTAAACTTCAAAACAGGCTCAGCGCTTACGGATCTCGTTAAGGCGGAGAGTGAAAAGCTTCGTGCAGAGGGCGCGGATATTATCATTTACGTAATTCACGATAATTCTACCCAAAGCGGATCCTACGACTCCTCGCTTTCACGCGACGGATACGTTGACATGGTATTCGGCGGACACTCTCACAGCTCCTACGTTACGACCGACAGCTACGGCGTTCCTCATCTTCAGGGCGGTGGCGATAACTCTCGCGGTATGACCCACGTTGAGGTTGACGTAAACTATGCTAACGGTAACGTAAAATATAATATCACAGGCTACGTTAATCACTCGGAATACACAAGCATGACCGGTGATCCTGTTATTAAGGATCTTATAAATAAGTACTGGGACGAGATCGGTTGGATCTACAACGAGCTCGGATACAATGCAAAATTCCGCAACAGCAGCTTTATCGGCAGCACGGTTGCAAAGCTCTACTACGAGGCAGGCGTGGAAAGATGGGGCGATAAGTACGATATCGTGCTTGGCGGCGGCTCACTCAACCTAAGAAGCCCGTACGAGCTGAACGTTGGTAACGTTCAATACAGTGACCTTCAGATGATCCTGCCGTTTGACAACCCCCTGTATCTTTGCTCCATCAAGGGTAGCGATCTTAAATCCAAGTTCTTAAACAATAGTAGCTATAAAACTTATTCGTCTATTTCAACCTCGCAAATAGACAATAACAAGACGTATTATATTATATGCGACAGCTGGACGGCTCTTTACGCCTGGGCAAAATGCACGGTAGTCGAGCAGTATGATGAAACAACGTTTGCGCGCGATCTTCTTGCACAGTACATAAGAGACGGCGGATACGCAAAATAAAAGCAAAAAAATGACGGAGAATAATCTCCGTCATTTTTATTTTATTCAATCACTTCAAT
Source organism: Eubacteriales bacterium (assembly GCA_045660325.1). GTDB lineage: Bacteria > Bacillota > Clostridia > Oscillospirales > CAG-272 > SVTX01. Next base: position 37,764 of record JAZRDO010000034.1, on the reverse strand, counting down.
ATAAAAGCTTACAGGACGAAATCCGTCGTTACAGGATATCATCGCGCTTCTTTTATCCTTCATCCAACCGTCGTAAATATCCTCGCCGCCGTCCGCTAAAAACCGAACGAACTGCGCCATGCTTTCCCAAGCACTCTCACAGAGTCCCTCGGGCTTATCATAGCCGTTTGAGATAAATACGTCGCCTTCATTCATATTGCAGGCGTTCTCGATAGGATTTTCGTATATTTCGGAAAGATCCTTATGAAAGACCTTTCTTACAACTGTTATTCTTATCTGCATTTTATTCGATAGGAAGAGAGATTACCTTATTTGCAAAGAAGAACTTACCTACAACGTACTTGTTGCACGCGGACTCAAAGCTTACGATAACGCGACCGTCAACAACGTCGAGATCCTCGCTGAACGCGGGCATAAGGATATCCTTTGTCTGACAAGTGGAATCGAGGTAGTAAAGTGGACACTCCTTACCGTTTGCGGTATAAGTCTTGCCGCTATCCTTTGCGCCCTTATAGAACGTAAGGTGCGAGGAGGAAAGTCCCCAAGAGGTAGAAACCGCATAAACGTCGCCGTACTTCATAAAGCCCTGAACCTTGTCCTTTACGGAAATGAAGTATTCGGGATTTTCATTGTCAAAGGTGCCGTTCTCACCAAGCTTATATGCAACCACGAACGCGTGATTTTCCTCGCCTGCGGGAGTTGTGTAGGTGTGAGAGGGATCAGCAACGTAAGAATTACCGTCGTGGAACTGAGCGAAATATATGTATTCCTCATCATTGAATACGCAAGAGGGCTTAACTGCGATAGCCTTCTTGTCAACGGGCTTTATCTCACCCTTGTCCTTTGCCGCGAGAACGTCGTCAAGCTCGTAAACAAGCACGCCCGACTCGTCGGATATGTAAACGTAACCGCCAACACAAGCAACACCGCCGCCGTGGGATTTTGTTCTGCTGCCGTCCTCCTCGATGCTGATAAGCTCAACGCTGGTCTTGCCGCTTACAACGTAAAATGCGAGATTATCCTCGTTATAGCCTGTCAAAATATAAGTGTTCTCCTTGCTGTCTACCTGACACACGCCCTGAGGAACGTAGCCGTCGGAAAGCCCGGGGATCTTACATACAACTTCTTTGTTCTTCACATAATCGGGGTAGACGAACTGCTTTGCGATTGCAAGAGAAAGAATTGCCAATGCAAACGTCAAGACGATGGAAACTACTGTTATAAGAATAATCTTTTGCCAGTTTTTCATATTGTCCTCCAAAATTTTACTTTTTAATTTTATATTTTTGCGCGTTTAATGCGCTTTTTCATCTTGCGAAGATCACGGAGCATTCTTAAGGTATCCTTTACGATATTTACCTTGGATTCTCTGTGATTTATAATTTTTACGGGCATTTCGGTTATGGTCATCTTATACTTTACCGCCCAAAGAATGCACTCAAAATCAAAGGCGAAGCGGTCGACCTCGCAGCGCGGGAAAATTTTCTTTACAGCTTCTCCCGTAAACGCCTTACAGCCGCACTGGGAATCCGAGAGCTTAAAGCCGCCCGCGATACATAACACCTTGATATACGTCTTTGACATAAGCTTACGGAGTGGAGTATAGCCCTCATATCCGTCGGCGGAAAGATTTCGCGAGCCTATTACCATATCAGATTTGGGGTTTTCTATGAAGGTGTCATAAGTCTTCTTGACTACGTCAAGACCGTAAGCCAGATCCGCGTCGGTAAACATAACGATATCGCCGTCAGCCGCAAGCACCGCCTGTCGTACGGCATAGCCCTTACCGCGATTTTGCTCGTAGCCGATAACGCGAACGCGGGGTAAACCAAGCTCCTCAACCGCCTTGTCGCAGCCGTCGGTAGAGCCGTCATTGGAAAAAATTATTTCATAATCGTCAAACGTTTTCTCCATATACTCGGACACGGCACGTGCGGTATCCTTGATTATGGACAACTCGTTGTACATTGGAATACAAAGAGAAATTCTCATATTTTCTTTCTTTCAAAACAGTTATTTTTTATAAACCGATATTTCAAATTCAATTTTGGTTTTAAGAGAATCGAGAGATGCAAGCTTATTCTTATCACTTTCCTTAGTACGCCAATAATAAGGAGTCATAAGGAAAAGGCTCGCTATATCGTCCTGTCCTCTGACCTCAATATCAAACGAGGAAATTACCTTCTCGACAAGAGTCATACCCTTAGGCATATCAGCGCGCGCAGTATTGACGTAGGTGTTCTCGTAGAGCGCTTCCTTAAGTCCCATAAGATGATTTTCGCCCGCTCCAACGACTACGAGATATCCGTCGTCGCTGAGAATTCTTGAATATTCCTCCTCCGCGCACGGAGCAAAAATATTTACGACCATATCTGCAGAGCCGTCGGATAGAGGCAGCTCAAAAACGCTTCCCGTCACGAAAAGCGTATTCGCAATTCCCTTTGCCTTTGCAGACTTTGCCGCCGCCGAGCAAGCAAATTTTGACAGGTCAAATCCAACCGTTGCGCCCGAATGCTCAGCTATCTTATTCGTATAATATCCCTCTCCGCAGCCTGCGTCGACCACAAGCGCGTCGGGTGTGACATATTTGCCTACTACCGAGCATATATCCTCCGCTCCGCGAAGGTAATAATCCTTTGAGAGAAAGGATTTTCTCGCTCTTACGGCTTCCTTTGAATCTCCGCCGCCCTGTCCCATTGAGAGATAACCGTCCGCGGAAAAATCAAAGCAATGCTTTCTCGCACCTGTACAGTACACGCTCTTTTGAGTGTCCGAAATATACATTGATGCGCCGCAATGAGGACAAGCGAACGCTCGCCCAATCACCTTATCTATACTTATCATACAGTCTCCGAAATATCAGTTTGAGCCGCAAATAACACGACCACAGCAATATTATATATCAATTTGACAAAAAAGTCAAGTTTTTACTCTAAATCACGTAAAAACATCTTGTTTTGACCGTTTCAATATGTTATAATGTTTATAATAAACTTAAAGTATTATGGGGAGGTGTGTATATGGATGGCTTTTACCGTATAAAAGAACTGCTTGCAGAACGCGGAATCGACACGGTCGGCGCCGTGAAGCTTTGCGACTGCAAAATTCTGCGCGAGTACAAGATCAAAAATGCAGGGCTTGACACAAACACTCCTCTTTTCGTATATATTTTCGCAGTTCCCTATTATACCAAGCACGACGGGGAGAGCAATATTTCAAAATACGCCGCGCCGCGCGACTATCACCTATATTTCAATTCCCTTTTTAACGAGATCATCACACTTCTTGAAAAAGAAAATCCCGAATACAATTTCGCGGGCTTTACGGACAATTCTCCGATTGATGAGATTCATGCCGCCGCGGTAGCGGGTCTTGGCATTATCGGCAAAAACGGATTACTTCTTACCGAAAAATACTCCTCGTTTGTATTTCTCGGAGAGATAATAACGGATATGCCGACGGACAACTGTCAGGCTCACGAAATACGCGAATGTATTAATTGCGGAAAGTGTATATCCGCTTGCCCGAAGTCAGAGATAGGCGAGTGCCTCTCCTCTCTTACGCAAAGAAAAGGCGCTCTTAAGGATAGCGAGATCGACGCGATAAAAAAACACGGCTCGGCTTGGGGCTGTGATATTTGTCAGTCAGTTTGCCCTTATACCGAGGCGGCGATCAACAACGGCACCATCTACACGCAAATTGATTTCTTTTGCAATAAGCTTACACCCCTTCTTTATACGGACACCGTAAACGGTATGAGCGACAAGGATTTTTCAGAGCGCGCTTATTCGTGGAGAAAAAGAGAAACGATTTTGCGAAACCTTGAAATTTTGGAAAAATAACACGGAGGCAATATGCTGGAATTTATTTTGGGACGTCCGAAAAGCGGAAAAACGACCGAGATCATAAACAGAATAAAGGTATGCATTGACGAGGGCAAGAGCACGTATCTTATCGTGCCCGAGCAGCAAGCTCACATAAGTGAAACCATGATAGCTACAATTATGCCGCAAGCGGCAAGACACCTTAAGGTTATCAGCTTTTCATCCATTTCCGAGCTTGTAGCCTCAAAGCACGGAGGACTGACAAGAAAGCCCGTTTCCGACGCAGTAAAGCACCTGCTCGTATGGCATAGCGCAAACTCGGTAGCCGATCAGCTGAAGGAATTTCGCGGAAACAGAAACGATACGTCCTTTTCGGATATGGTTCTCTCAACGATAACCGAGCTTGCCGCCTACGGAATCTCTCCCGAGGATCTTGCGGAAAAGATCAATTCCCCAAAATCAACCGACGAGGCGTTCAAAAATAAATTTAACGATATTGCGCTCATTTACGCTGCGTTTGAGCACGACGTGGAAGAAAAGCTCGGCGGAGACGTTATGCTCAATGAAGAGCTGCAACGACTCGTTGCGGACAAGCTCGCGGAGTTTGATTTCTTCCGTAATACTCAGGTCTTCATAGACTCCTTTACGGATTTCACTTCATCCGAGGAGGAAATAATCAAAAAGATCATCCGCCAGGCTGAAAAAATCACGATCGCGATGAATCTCCCCCATCGCAGCTACGATCAAAATCACACCAAGAGCATCAGCCGTACCGTTAATGAGCTTTGCGAATATGCCGAGACTAACTGTATCGAGACAAAGGCGGAGCCGGTATCCCTTGAGGGTGCCGTAATAAAGCCCGCGCTTGCCGAGCTTGAATCCCGTATATGGGACTTTTCATTAAAGCCCGATGAAAGAAAGGATTTTTCAAGCGAAGATCTTGAGGCGATAAAGCTCACGTTATGTCGCAATGCATACGAGGAAGCGGAATACGTCGCGATCAAGCTTCTTGAAGAGAAGAAGTCCGGCACCAGCTTTTCAAATATGGCGGTCATTATGCGCGACGCCGAAAAATACAAGGGGATAATCAATTCGGTTTTCAACAAATATAATATTCCCTACTTTTATTCCGAAAAAACCAATATTTGCTCCAGCTCCGCGTCAAGATTTATTCTTTCTTCACTGCGCGCGGTAGCAACGGGCTTCCGCCTTGACGACATTCTCACTCTCGTAAAGACAGGACTTTGCCCGATCTCCGACGAGGAGTGCGATATGTTTGAGGACTATTGCACAACGTGGAATATAAACGGCAAGGGCTTTACCGTGGAGGCATTCAATATGAATCCCGACGGCTATACCGTAGAAAGAAGCGAGCGCGCAAGCGCTATACTTGTCGCAGCAAACAAGGTAAAGGATACTATTATTCCGCCACTTGAAAGACTTCAGGCAGGTATAATCTCAGCACCCAACACACGTGAAGCGATGCGCGCGCTCTATAAATATATGGACGAGACCAAGCTTGCAGGATCAATATCCGGGCTTTGCGAATACGAGCTTGATAGGGGTAACGTCCGCGAATGCTCCGACACGCTGAGAATATACGATTACATCGTTGAAAGCATACAAACCATTGCCAAGCTTTTTGAAGACGAAAGACTTAAGCTCGGCGAAATCATAAAGGCGATCGAAATTATGTTCACGCATACGGATATTGCAAGCGTGCCCCCTATTAACGATTACGTTACGATAGGCTCGGCATCCACTCTCCGTACCGAAAACATCAAGATCGCATTCGTGCTTAATCTTTGTGAGGGAGAATTTCCCCGCGCAATAAGCGATACCACTCTTATTAAGCGTGAGGACAGAAAGCTTCTCTCGGAGCTTGACCGCGAATATCGGAGATTTTCCGTAATTAACGAAAAGCTTTCCTGCGACGAGCTCTACTTTGTTTACAGCGCGCTCACAACACCGAGCGAGAAGCTCTATATCACCTGTCCTACCGCGGGCATGGATGGAAAGGCAAAGGCTCCGTCGGTTGCATGGAGCAGAATACTGTTCATATTCAAAATAAATGAAAAAACTATTGAAACGTTTGACCTTTCCCGTATAAAGCCGTATGTCAGAGACGGTATTTCCGAGGTCGCCGACAAGGGCTCTGTTGAAGATAATATGTACGAGGTCGATCCCATGCAGGCGCGCCTCATTTTCGGAGACAGGATCCGTCTTTCGAAGTCCCAGATATCCACCTTTACGCTTTGCCCGTACAGATATTGGTGCGAAAACGTGCTTAGCCTTCGCGAGCCAAAGAGCTCGGAGATAGGCTTTGCGGATATCGGAACCATCATCCATCATATAATTGAGAATTATCTCAATGAAAACACTACAAACGGTAAGGTAGATCACAAGGATCCCGAATACATACTTGAGAAGGCTACCGAAATTACCGAAAAATATATCGAGGACGTAGGAGTTACTCCCCCGCCCTCAGTCCTCTATGCGATTTCAAGATTCAGGAACACCGCGTTCTATATGCTGCAAAGCATTGACGAGGAATTCCTCCACAACGATTTCAAGATCCTTTGCGCTGAGGAAAGCATTGGCGAGTATGAAAAAAGCCGCCTCAAGCCACTCTATATCAGCGTTCCTGTATCCGATGATTTCTCACCGACGGTAATACTGGGCGGAAAGGTGGACAGAATCGACGCGTTTAGCACCGATTCGGGAATCTATCTCCGTATTATTGACTACAAAACGGGAAAGGATACCTTCAATATTGACAAGATAGCCGACGGACACGACATCCAGCTCCCCATTTATCTCTTCGCGGCGACCGCGGATATAAATCAAGGCAGTAGCTTATTTGACGAAATCACGGAAGGCGGAGAAAAGAAGATAATTCCTGCATCCGCGCTCTTCCTGTCGGTAAGAGAGAAGAACGGTATGATCGAGCCCTTCAGAAGCGGCTTTATTCTCAATGACAGCGAGCTTCTCAAGGCAACCAACCACTCTCTTGACGATAAATTCATCGTCGGAACTACCAAGGCTAAAAATGAGGACAAGTCCCCCCGCAACCACGTAAGCAATGATCAAATGGGTGAAATAAAGAACACCCTCTGCACAACGATCTCAAATATTGCTAAGGATATTTATTCAGGCAAGGCGCCAAGACGTCCGTCATCGGATGCCTGTGGCTTCTGTAAGCTCAAGAATCAGTGTCCCGTAGCAGTCAAAGATAAATTCTTTTAAGAAAGGAGAGTAAATATGGGATTAACAAGCGCTCAGTTAGCAGCAATAGATAAAAGCGGAAAAACCGTGCTTGTCAGCGCGGCGGCAGGCTCGGGTAAGACGTTTACTCTCACTCAGAGAATTATCAAAAAGCTCTTAAACGATAAAAATGCCGACATCTCGAGAATGCTTATCGTTACCTTTACCCGCGCATCGGCGCAGGATCTTAAGGTGAAGATATCCAAGGCTCTCTCGGAGGCTATTACCGAAAACCCGGGCAACGAGAGGCTTCAACGACAGATGCTTCTTCTCGGAGATGCTAAAATATGTACTATCGACTCGTTCTTAAACGAGCCCGTGAGAAGCAATTTTGAAAAGCTCGGACTTCCTGCATCTCTCAGACTTGCCGAGGATGCGGAGCTCGACGAGATAAGACGTGAAATAATGGGCGACGTTATTGAGAAAATGTACCGTGAAAACAAGCTTTGCGAGGGCTCAAGGCTTTGCGGTATCAACGCGAGCTGTGATTTTCTTGATTTCATTACGTCGCTTTCAAGCTCCAAGACCACCAAAAACATAATTCCCTTGCTCCTTGACGTTCATAAGAATCTTATGTCAACGACGGACGGAGTTGAGCTTATCTTGAAAAACTCGAACGAGCTTCGTCGCGATGCCGAGCTTGAATTTTTCTCATCCCGCGTGGGAAAGGCTATTCAGGCAAGCGCGATATCCACCGCAAATCTTGCCGCCTGCAAGATATCGTACTATCTTGACAGGATGGACGAGGATGAGCTCGTAAAGGAAAAATATTACTCCGCATTTGAGGAAACCATGACTAAGTGCTATACTTTAGCGCAAAGGGCTTCCGGAACGTATGCACAAACAAGACAAGCGTTTGCCGATTTTAATCCCACCACCCCGAGTTCTATGCCTAGGGGAAAGGGCAACGACTTCTCCAAGGAATGCCTGGATATAAAGAAGAAAGTTAAGGACAATATCGCCAAATTCTATAACAACTATCTTTCCCTGACTCCCGACGAAATAAAGGAGCAGGTTCTCCTTACCGCGACGTACAACGATATTCTTTACAAAATAATCAAGGAATTCCACGTCAATTACACCAAATACAAGGAAGAAAAGGGTCTTTGCGAGTTCTACGATATGCCGATATATCTCCTCCGTATGCTCACCGACGATAATCTTACGGTTAAGGATACTATGAGATCGCTTTACGACGAGGTATATATCGACGAATATCAGGACGTAAGCGAGATACAGGATAAGATATTTGAGATAATCGGTCAGAACCGCCGATTTATGGTGGGCGACATCAAGCAAAGCATTTACGGCTTCCGTGATGCAGTTCCCGAGCTTTTTGCGGGGTACAGAAGCAAATTCCCGAAATACGACGAGCCCGCTGCCGAGAGTTCCGACGGATGCACCATATTTATGTCGGAAAACTTCCGCTGTGACAGCAGTGTTATCGACTTCACAAACACGGTTTGTCCCTTCCTCTTTACTGCGGCAGGCGACAAGCTCCAATACACCTCCGACGACGACCTCAAATTCAATAAGCTTGACCTCCCCAAGGGTTACGTTCCTCCCCGCGTTCAAATAAACGTCATTGAAACTCCGGAGGATATACCGACGGACGTATCCGAAGAGGATAGCGATGACGGACAAAGCAGCCCCAACGACGGCATTTCACCCGAGGCTTTGCTTTGCGCCAAGGAGATATTAAGACTCCTCAGAGAAGAAAAAAAGCCCGATGGCGAGCCTATAGAGAAAAAGGATATCGCCGTGCTCGTGCGCGTAAAGGACGACGGTCCCATCGTTGCCAAGGCGCTCAAGAAATACGGGATCGAATATTGCCTTTCCGCCAAGAGCGAAATATTTGACGGAGAGGAAATGAAGGCCCTTCTTGATCTTATGAAGGTTATCGACAATCCCGAGGACGATATTGCCCTTTGCGGATTCCTTACCTCTCCCGCATACTGCGGCACTCCCCTGCTTTCTCTTGAGGAGATAGTTACCGTAAGAAAATTCACGCCTAACTCCAAATCTCTTATGCGAGCATTGAGAGAATACGGCGCGCTCGCTGACGGCGACCCCTTGGCTACTCTTCTCTGCCGCAGGTCAAACGATATAATAAAGCTGTTGTCACGTCTTCGCGCGGTTGCAAGAAGAGTGTCGGTCGACAAGCTCCTAAAGGAGATCCGCACCTGCGAGGAATTTTCTCTTATTTGCGAGACGGGAGCGTACGTCTACCTTTACGACACCGCCTGCAATTATACGAAAAACAACTGGAGTGGACTTTACAGCTTCCTTAAATACTGCCGCAAGCTCTCCGAAAAGGGTAGCGTGAGCTTTTCAGAGGCTACGCCCTCAAACGCGGTCAACATTATGACCATACATCAGTCAAAGGGTCTTGAGCGCAATTCCGTTTTTGTATATAATACAGCCCATCATTTTTCCAATCAGGACGCGAAGAAGGCTCTTAATTACAATGCGGGTATCGGTTGCGCGACAAGGCTACCTCACAAGGTAACGGACGCTGAAGGAAATTCCTACGTAGACCAATACGTAAACAATATCGTTCGCGACGCGATACTTGAAAAGAACCGCGAGAGCAATATTTTAGAGGAAATGCGAGTTCTCTACGTTGCCCTGACAAGAGCGCGAGAGCGCCTTTACGTAAGCGCATCCTTCAAGACGACCTTTGAAAGCTTCAAAAGAAGTGTGCTTATGAACGGCTTCTCGGATCATGCAAAGCTTGCACTTGACAGCTATATCGCGTGGATAATATCCTCTATATACGATCCCGATAACAACGTGAGAAGCGACTCCTTTGATATCAACGTAATAGATATAAACAGCATCCGCTTTGATGAGAGTGAGCTTTCAGCCAACGCTATGACCGATAAAACGAATCTTTCGGAAAATGAAAAGGGTTACGTTAATACTATCAATGCAGCTAAAGCCGTTGATATATCGCAAAGCACTCTTAGTATTCCGTCGAAGATAGCGGCATCAAAGGCGGCTCCAAATCTCTTTGATAAGGCTCTTACGGTATCCTCGGGAATCATTTCCGAAAGCTCGGACGACAACGAAAGACGCGAGGCTATCAAGGAGCGAATATCTCTTATGAGATCAGGAAGCGATGATATTGTAAGCATCCTTGACAAAAAGAAGGAATACACCTCCGCCGAGATCGGCACGGCTACACACGCCTTTTTGCAATTCTGCAACTTCGGTCTTCTTAAGCATAACGGTGTTGAGAGTGAGATCGCACGTCTTGTCGACAATAAATTCATCCCGACAGAATATGCCGAGCTTATCAACAGAACGCAAATAGAAAAATTTACGCAAAGCAAATTCTTCCAAAATATTCTTAAGTGTAAAAATCCACACCGTGAGTTTAAGTTCGGTATCCTGTGTCCCGCGTCCGATTTTGCTACGGACACTGAAAAAAAGACGGCGCTTTCGGGCAAGCAGGTGTTCGTACAGGGCTCGATAGACATTTTGGCGGAATTTGAAAACGGAGATATATACATCTGCGACTACAAGACCGACAGAAGAAGATTTGATGAGGGAGAAACAGCTGCCGAATTCAAGGCTCGTCTTCGTGAAACACATAAATACCAGCTTCTCCAATACAAGAAGGCGGTAAGCACTATTTTCGGTAAAGAGCCCGATAAAATATTCATTTACTCTTTGCCGCTTGGCGAAGCAATTGAAATTACGATATAAAGAAGGAAATAAAAATGAACTTCACAAATCCCAATACAAGTATACTCAAGGACAAAAAACTGTTTATCTTCGATATGGACGGCACGATCTACCTCGGCAATCAGGTGTTTGATTTTGCCATTAAATTCATTGAGAATCTCAGAGCAAACGGCAAGAAGGTGCTTTTCTTTACAAACAACGCCTCTCGCACGACTCCCTTTTATCTTCAAAAGCTCACACGACTCGGCTTTTCCCCCGCGGATGACGAGATAATGACCTCGGGCGACGTAACGGCAGAGTTTCTCCTCCGTCACAGAGCGGACAAATCCGTTTACCTTGTAGGAACTGACGATCTTGTCGAGGATTACAAGGCTCGCGGAATCAATATTCTTACGGGAGACGAGGAGAGCGCGGACATAGTTATCACAAGCTTTGATACATCTCTTACGTATAAGAAGCTTGACAATGCCTGCCGATTCGTTCGAGGCGGTGCAGAGTATCTCTCCACACACCCCGATTTCAACTGCCCGACGGAAACGGGATTTATCCCCGACAGTGGCGCTATCGCGGCGTTCGTTACCGCCTCCACGGGCAAAACGCCCACGTATTTCGGCAAGCCCTATGCGGAAACTGTTGAAATGATCGCAGAGGCAACGGGCTACGACAAAAGTGAAATGTGTATTTTCGGCGACAGACTCTATACCGACATCGCACTCGGTAAGCGTCACGGCGTAACTGCTATTCTCGTGCTTACGGGCGAGACACAAATGAGCGACGTTGAAGCGGCAACTGCAGCTGATGCACCCGATTTTGTATTCCCCTCTCTTGCCGAGGCGGATAAAGAAATTTTCGGTTAATAAAACAAAAAGCTCCCGAGCATTCGGGAGCTTTTTTTAATTTCCACAGCACGAGGTTTTATGAATTGGCTTGGATTTTGCGGCGGAGAGGCCGTAGATAGCCGAGCCGCCTATCGAGGACTCAATCCTCAAAAGACGGTTGTATTTTGCGACTCTGTCGCTTCTGCAGGGCGCGCCTGTTTTTATAAACTCCGCGCCAAAGCCGACCGAAAGATCGGCGATCGTCGTATCCTCGGTCTCGCCCGAGCGGTGCGACATAATGCACTTATACTCGGAATTCTTTGCGACCTTAATTACGTCAAGCACCTCGCTGAGCGTACCTATCTGATTGGGCTTTATAAGAACGCTGTTTGCGATACCGTTCTTTATGCCGTATCTCACCCTTTCCTCGCTCGTAACGAAAAGATCGTCGCCGACAAGCATAATTTTATCGCGCATAGCATCACTTATTTTCTTCCAGCCCTCAAAATCTCTCTGATCAAGCGGATCTTCAATTGAAATAATGGGATAGCTCTTTACAAGCGAGCTCATATATTCAATAACCTTGTCGCAGGATAACGTCTCGCCGCGCTTCTTCAAATGATAATTTCCATCATTTCCGGAATACCATTCGGATGCGGCAACGTCAAGCGCGATCTTGACGTCCTCCGTGCTATATCCCGACTCCTCTATCGCGCGGATAATATACTCTATTGCGGCGGCATCGGAATCAAGATTTGGCGCAAAGCCGCCCTCGTCGCCGACGGACACGGACTTACCCTCACTCTTTAAAATTTTACCAAGTGTATGATATATCTCGCTTCCCATACGGAGCGCATCGGAAAAAGAAGGAGCATTTATAGGACAGATCATAAATTCCTGAATATCGATATTATTCGCCGCGTGTGCTCCTCCATTTAAAATATTCATCATAGGCACGGGAAGACGGACTGCGGAAATGCCGCCAATATATTTATATAATGGAATCTTATAGCTGTTTGCGGCGGCTCGCGCGGCGGCGAGAGAGACCGAAAGGATCGCATTCGCGCCAAGTCGCTCTTTATTTTCCGTGCCGTCAAGCTCAATAAGGATCCTGTCTATCTCACTCTGCTCGGACGCGTAAACGCCCACAAGCGAGGGTGATATCACGCGACAAATTCCACCGACCGCAGTCAGAACTCCCTTACCGCCAAAACGCTTAGAATCACCGTCGCGCTTCTCTACCGCCTCGTATATTCCCGTTGACGCGCCCGACGGAACGCTCGCAACTCCGATATTTCCGTCCGAGAGAACCACACTCGCCTCGACCGTAGGATTGCCTCGGGAGTCTAAAATTTCCCTTGCCGTGCATTTAATTATCTGCGCCTTACTACTCATATATATTATCCTCCGAATTGCTTTCTTGTAATTTTAGTATTGCCATATATAACTATTTTATTTTAAAGTTTCGGAATTAATAGCAGTTTTTGAAAATTGGAGGAAAATTCTTTATATAAAAAAGGAACAGTTTCAAACTGCTCCTTTTTCTATTATTTAATTCTTACAAGTGTATTTACGCCCTCAATAAGCGCCGCGACAAGTGCCTTCACGTCGTCCTCGGTATTATAAGAAGAAAAGCTTACACGAATAGTCGTATCCGCCTCGGAATCCGAAAGACCGAAGCCTACGAGCGCAGAGGAGATATTTCTTGAATGTGTTGAGCACGCCGAGCCTGAGGAGACACATATTCCCTTACCCGAAAGGAAATTAAGCATCGTCTCACTCTTGATCTTTGGAAGTGTGAGGCTCAATATATGAGGCGCGCGAGTACCCTGCGGCTTATTGATTCTTATCTCGCTGTCAGCAAGCTCATTCTCCGCCATATTGCGAAGATCGGTAATTTTTTCAAAATTTACGCGGAAATTCGTAAAGCCCTCGGTCGCCGCCGCGGAAAAGCCGCAGATACCGATCATGTTTTCAGTACCCGAACGGAAGCCGCTTTCCTGACCGCCGCCTACGATATAGGGGGTTAAGAGTCTGCGCTTCAATATCTCGGCAGATACGAAAAGTGCGCCTACGCCCTTCGGTCCGTGTATCTTATGAGCGCTGATACTCACGAGATCCGCCTTGATCTTTTTAGGTGTAAATGGCACCTTCAAGAAGCCCTGCACCGCATCACAGTGGGTTACGATATCGGGATTTTTCGCCTTTGCAAGCGAGAAAATTTTTTCAACGTCATACACCGCTCCCGTTTCGTTATTCGTCATCATAAGAGATACGAGAATAACTCTATCGTCAAGCTGTGCGCGGAATTCATTCATATCAAGCACGCCGCCGCGCGTCTTCAGTCTTACGACCGTAAAGCCCTCGTCCTCAAGTCGCTTCATTGCATTCTCAACCGAGGAATGCTCGGAGTCTGTCGTAATGATCTTATCTCCGCGAGCGCGTTTTTTTGCATAAACGCTACCGAAAATCGCCATATTGTTGGCTTCCGTGCCCGACGCAGTAAAGAAAATCTTATCGTTTGACGCGCCATTCATTCCAAGACACTTGCCCACACTCTCACGCGCGGAGTCAAGCATTTTCTTGGCGTTCGTACCCATAATATGCTTTGACGAGGGATTGCCGAAGCACTCCATAGCGTCAAGCATAGCCGCCTTAGCCGATGCGGACAAATTGGTCGTTGCGCTATTATCAAGATAGATCATATTATCTCCTTATCTTAACGCGAACGCGCCGAGCATCTGCTCTATATCGGCTATGTGGGAATCAAATGCTTCGGGAGTTGACGTATAAGTGAGAACGTAGTACATTTCTCCCTTTGCGCACACCGTCTGCATAAGCTTATAGGTGTTATCTCCACTCTTTATAGTAAAAATAAACTGAATAGCATCAAGTCCGCCCATCTTCGCCTCTGTCTTTGATACGATATTGAACTTATCGCCGTAGATGTTTTGATATTTAGTTTTGGAATTCTCAAAGTATTCTTCAAGATTGGGGTACACGCCCGTGCTCATATGGGCCTGAAGAGATACGTTAGACTTGTCCGTATCGGAAAAATACGCCGCAGAGAGCTGGGCTCTTGTATCAACTGTCCAGGATTCGGGAACGAAAAATCTATAAGGACGCTTGTCTGTTGAGGCAATCTTCATTCCCGCGGGGGCTTCAACCTTATTGGAGAGCTTCTTGCCGTCCTTCGAGTAAGGCTCGGAGCTGAACTGGAAATACGGAATAATGCCCGCGAAATTGCCCTTATCGTCCTCAGCGCCAACTACTGTATCGTAGTGCGCATTGAACTTCTCCTCGGGTGCGCTGAAGGTAAGCACGTAGATATCGCCATCAAACTCCGCCATTATCTGAAGATACTTATATTTTTCGCCCGCGAGATTATCAACGGTATCCTTTACGTCGCTATCCGTAACCTTGTACGTCGCGGTAAATATCAGCTGATACGCCGCGCGACCGCCGAGCGCAACACTACCACTCTCGGAAATGAGCTGATAATCCGTAAGCTGTCTTGCATAGTTGAATTTACAAATATTATAATAATCGAAAAGCGCCTTGCCCTCGGTATCCTCGGCAATATTCACGCTGACAAACGCATTGTCCAACACTGAAAAATATGCGCTTGTAATACCGCTGTCCGAATTATCCGTCCAACCCTTCGGCACGTACAGACGGAACTTATCTCCATCGCACGCGATAAGCTTATAGCCGTCGGGCGCCTTCTTATTACCGCACGCTACAAGCGCAGGCAAAAGAAGAACAAGAACCAAGGAAAAACAAATTATAGCTTTAAACCTTTTTGTCATTTTTGAAAAATCTGCCTTTTATTTTATTTCAAAGAAAGCACGGACTCAGCCGCGGACATAATACCGATCTTGCCGCTCTCGTATGTAAGACCGCCCTGGAAATAAACCGTATAGGGAGGACGGATAGGACCGTCTGCGGAAAGCTCGATGGATGAGCCCTGCGTAAATGCGCCTGCCGCCATAATTACCTTATCGGTATATCCCGGCATTTCCCAAGGCTCGGGAGTAACGTAGGAGTCAACGGGCGAGCCCTTCTGAATTCCGCGACAAAACGCGCAGAGAAGCTCGGGATCGTTACAAATTACCGTTTGAATAATATCGCTACGTGTTTCCTGCCAAGTGGGACTTACGTTGTAGCCGAGCTTTTCGAACATATACGCCGCAAAATGCGCGGTTTTAAGCGCCTGCGCGGTCGTATGAGGAGCGTAGAAGAGTCCCTTATACATATTCTTATTCTGACCTATCGTCGCGCCTACCTCAAGGCCGCAGCCAACCGAGGTGAGTCGGTAAGATGCAAGCTCTACCGCTCTCTTAGTTCCTGCAATATAGCCGCCTGTTTCCGCCATGCCGCCACCGGGATTCTTGATAAGAGATCCGATTACCATATCCGCGCCGAATGCCGAGGGCTCACACTCCTCAGTAAACTCGCCGTAGCAGTTGTCAACAAGCACGTATGTTTCGGGAGAAATGGACTTTACAAGCTTTACAAGCTCGCCAATCTCCGCAACCGTAAGTGTACGGCGATTGAGATAGCCCTTTGATCTCTGAACAAAAATCGCTTTTACGGGCTTGCCGATAGCCATCTCCTCACGGAGTGTTGCGGCAATCGCATCAAAATCAAGTGTTTCGTTGTTTACAAGCTCAATCTGCTTATATCTTACGCCAAAATCGGCAAGGGAGCCGTTACCGGGCTCGCCTGCAATACCGATTACCTCCTCAAGCGTATCGTAGGGCTTGCCCGCAACCGAGCAAAGAAGATCACCCGGACGGAGCACGCCGAAAAGACCGATCGTAAGCGCCTGAGTGCCGTTTACGATGCTATGACGAACGAACGCCGCCTCGCAACCGAAAACGTCCGCCCAGATAGCGTCAAGCGTATCTCTTCCGCGGTCATCATAGCCGTAGCCGCTTGTGGAATCGAACATTGCCGTAGAAACTCTGTGCTCGGCAAAAATGTCCATTATTTTTTGTGTATTGTTAAACGACACCTCGTCAATTCTGCGAAACGTGTCCGCAAGCGCGATCTCCGCTTCGCGAGCAAGGGTCAAGACCTTATCTGAAAACTGCATTTCTATCTCCCGATCAATACTCTGTTACAAACGCGATAGCAAGGTCAATACAAGCATCAACGTCAGCGGTGTCGATCATTTCAACGTTAGAGTGGATATATCTTGTGGGAATGGAAATAGCGCCTGCCTTAACGCCGCCGCGTGTCATCTGCATGGAATTTGTATCCGTACCGCCGAACTGAAGGATCTCGTACTGATACTTGATATCGTGTGCCTTTGCAATTTCTGTAAGCTTTTCAACGATATCTCTGTCGCAAAGAACGGACGCGTCCTTAAGCTTGATAGCCGCACCGCCACCAACGGAGCATTCCATAGGCTTTGAGCCGGGTACGTCGCCTGTGCCTGTTACGTCAAACGCGATACCGCAATCAGGATCGATTGCAAAGGAAGCGGGCTTAGAGCCACGGGTTCCAACCTCCTCCTGAACTGCGAAGCAGTAGTAAATATCATTATCTATCTCAACGTCCTTGAGCTTTTCAGCCATCTTGATCATAATAGCACAGCCGATTCTGTCGTCCATGGGTCTGCCGCAAAGCTTCTTGCCAACCTTATGAACGTTTGCCTCGCATACGAAGAAATCTCCGATCTTGACCTTCTTCTCTGCTTCCTTTCTGTCCTTCGCACCGATATCGATATAAACCTTGTCGGACTTGAGATCTGCGGGTGCTGTGCCCGAATCGGGAACCATAACACCGCGAACACCGTTCTCGGAGATTACGTAAGTAAATGCCGCAGAAACGAAATTGATGCCGCCGATGGGAGCAATTCTAATAAATCCACGGTCGTCAATATGTGTTACCATAAAGCCGATCTCGTCCATGTGAGCGCAAAGCATAATTTTCTTTGCATTCTCGCTCTTACCCTTCTTGAAGGCGATAAGGTTACCCATAGGATCCTCCCAAGCCTTGTCGGTCAAGGGAGCGATATATGTGAGAATTTTGTTAGCGATTGACTTTTCTCTGCCAGAAACACCTGCGACAGAATTGAGATTCTTTATAAGATTATACATTTTTATTTCCTCCGTAAATTTTAAAATCAAAGCTTCGCATCGCGAATGAGTGTGAAGAGAAGCTTATTTATATTCTCATAATCGCGTGTGTCAACCACACAGGACTGAGAATGAAGGTATCTTGTAGGCGCGGAAATCGCAAGAGTCTTAACGCCGCGGCCTGCCTTGTGGATATGTCCCGCGTCGTTACCGCCCGAAACGTATCTCTTTATCTGCGCGGGGATCTCGCAAGTAGCTGCGTAATCCATAACGCTCTGAACGAACTTGCCGTCGTAGATAGTGCTTCTGTCCATTAAGGAGATAGCGCCGCCTTCACCCTGAATTGCTACGTTTCTCGCCTCACCGACGCCTGCGATATCCGCAACCGCTGTTGTCTCAATTACAACCGCCACGTCGGGCTCAATCGTCTGTGCCGCAACCTGAGCGCCCGAGATACCGATCTCCTCGCCGCAGGTAAATGCGAAATAAACGTCGTAAGGAATCTCACACTTGCCGTCCTTAAGCATACGCATAACCTCAATAAGAGTCGCGCAGCCCATTCTGTCGTCAAGCGCCTTACACTTCATCTTAACACCGTCAGTACCGAAGCGAACAAAGTCGGAATCAAACACACCGACGTCACCAATGCCGACGTACTGCTCTGCCTCTTCCTTGCTCTTCGCACCGATATCAATATACATATTCTTGATAGGAGTAACCTTTGTTCTCTCCTCTGCCGACTGCATGTGAATAGCCTTGGATGCGATAACGCCCTTATATCTTCTGTCCTCGTCGCCGAGCACAACTGCCCGTCCGCAAAGAACGCGAGGATCAATGCCGCCAACTGTAGAGAATTTAATATAACCACCCTCGGTTATCTCGTTTATCATAACACCGACCTCGTCCATATGAGCGGAAAGCATAAGCTTTTTAGGATCAGCCTTATTGTAATCCGCACCGCAGCCGCAAAGCTTTGCAACCACGTTGCCGTTTCTATCCTTGTAATAAGCGTCGCAATAATCCTGAATTTGGGAAATGATAAGCTCCGCTACCCTTGATTCGCATCCGGAGGGACCGAATTCAAGCGAGAGCTTCTCTACAAGCTCAATACCAAAATATTTTGTCATCTTGAATATACCTCCGCAATTTCCTTGGATTTAATAAATTCGCATACGAAGTCCGCAACGGTCTCGCAGTCGTCGATCGCGAGAAGCTCGTTTGCTGAGTGCATGCTCTTAATGGGAAGGCTTGCCAAAACAGTGGGAATACCGTTTCTTACTGTAACTATCTTATTGGCATTAGTGCCCGTGGAGTTGGGCTCAGCCTGTACCGTGTACTTAAAGCCCTTTTCCTTACAAAGATTTATGCACATCTTTGTAAGATTTCTATTTGTAACCGCCGACATTGAAAGTGCGACACCGCTTGAGCATTCGCCTCTCTTTCTGCCCTCCATATCGGGAGTGTACGCGTGTGTTACGTCAATTACAAGCGCATAGTCGGGATCTACGGAGTAAGCCGCGGTAAATCCTCCGAGAGCGATCTCCTCACGAGTTGAGAATACGAAATAAACGTCTCCCGCAAGCTCCTCTCTGTCAGCCTTGTCAATGCCCGCGATAGCGCAAACACCGCAAGCCTTATCGTCAAACGCCTTACCTGCAATACGGTTATTGAGAAGCTCCGTATAAACGGGGCGATATCCTACGGGAGTGCCGAGAGAAACGATCTGTTCAAGCTCCTCCTTAGTATAGCCCGTATCAATAATAAGCTCGCGGATGGGCGTAAGCTTATCAGCCGCCGCAGGGCTCATAAGATGGGGAGGAGTGGATGCGAAAACGCCGTAAATTTCCTTCTTGCCGTAGATAGTTACCTCGCTTGACTGAAGGAGTCGCGCGTCAACACCGCCTACGGGCTCAACCGAAATAAAGCCGCCCTCCTTGATTGAAGAAACCATCATACCGATCTCGTCGTAGTGGCAATCGATAAGGATCTTAGGTGCACCCTCGCGACCGCACTTCTTTACGAAAATGTGGTTGCCGATATTGTCGGTGTAGCATTCGTCAAACTTATCTCCGATAAGCTCAAAAAGCTTATCCTTGTTGTATCTCTCATATCCCGAAATGGACATAAGAGAGCAAACGTTAACCAAAAGCTCTTTTATATTCATAATTTTTCCCTTTCTCTTTATTTTAACTTAAAATGATTTTACAATTTCAATGAAGCACTCGCCACGGTGCTCAAAATCGCGGAACACACCAAAGCTCGCGCACGCGGGCGTTAACACTACGTAGTCGCCAGAGGTCGCCACGTCTCTTGCTAACTCAACCGCCGCCTTGAAATCAGGCTCGATATATACGGCAAGCTTTTCTTTGTCGTACGTAGGACAATCAAGGATTGCTCTATGTATCTTTTGTGCAGTCTGACCCGTCAGCACTACCGCCTTAACCTTTTGAGTTAAGGTGGATGCAAGCGTATCAAACGGAATATTCTTATCATATCCGCCGCATATGGCAACGATACTGCCGCCGATAGCGTTTATCGCCGCCTCGGTTCTCGTCGGGCTTGAGTCTATGGAGCTATTGTAATATTTCACTCCGTCAAGCTCGCGAACGAACTGAATTCTATGCTTAACTCCGTAAAAGCTCTCGGCAACCGATTCAATCGTGTCACGCGTAACGTAGCCGTACGTAAGACCGATAGCGGTCATATAATTTTCCACGTTATGCCTGCCGATAACCTTGATTTTTGAAATGTCAAGCATTTTCTCAACCGTCTTGCCGTCGGATGCAACGATATATCCGTCGCGCTCAAATATCGCAAGGCTGCCCGCCTTGTCCTTATGCACTATCTCGGAATACTCGCTCTTGCTTCCCGAAAAATATATCACGGGGATATTCACCTCTTCGGCGATACTGCGGGTTACGTCATTGTCGGCGTTAAGCACGACCGCCTCGCAGCCGAAGGAGAATATCTTCTTTTTGGCATCTATGTACTCCTGCATACCCGTATGCCAATCAAGATGATTGGGCGAGATATTCGTTATTGCCGTACGGCGTGGGGATTTTTTGAGCGTCATAAGCTGGAAGCTCGAAAGCTCAAGCACCGCCGCATCACTCTCCGTCATTCTCTCAAGCTCGGGCAGGAGCGAATTACCGATATTTCCGCCGACGTATACTCTCTTTCCCTCTCCGTCCGCCTCAAATTGCTTTTCAAGCAAAAGGTGTGTGAGCGTCGTGGTCGTTGTCTTTCCGTCAGAGCCCGTAATACCGAAAACCAACGAAGGCGAATTCTCCATAAAGAACTCGATCTCACTTGAAAGACATGAGCCGTTCTGCACTGCAGATAAAATCTCGCTCTTATCGGGTCGGAACGCGGGAGAACGGAAGATATAATCTCCACCGAGAGAATCAAGATAGCTATCGCCCAAGATAAATTTAACACCGTGCGACTTATATTTTTTCACGTCCGTATCGTTGTCAAGCTCCGTCTTTTTGTCTCTTACGGTAACAGCAGCGCCGACCGAAAGCAATATATCACAGAGCGGCTTTGTCGATCTGCCAAAGCCTAAAATTTCACACTCTTTATTTTTATATTTTTCTTCAAGGTTTGCAATATCCATATAAAAGCCTCCCTACGAAAAAATTATAATGCACCTATATATTATATAATATTTATTTATTGCTTTCAATAGAATAATGAAAATTTTTTGTCTTTTTGCGAAAAAAATTGCAAAAAATATGAAAAACCTCTTTTCAAATGATATTTCTTTTGGTATAATTATAATAAGAAACTATGTGCGCGGCAAATCCGCATTTACTATAAATTTTTGAAAGCGAGAAAATTATGGCAGAGGAAAAGAAATCAGTCAAGACAAAGAGCGCTCCCTCACAGTACGACGACAGAAGCATCCGCGCCTTGAAGGGTGCTGACAGAGTAAGAAAAAGACCTGCGGTTATTTTCGGCTCTGACGGCCTTGAGGGCTGCGAGCATTCGTATTTTGAGATCCTCTCAAACTCGGTCGACGAGGCTAGAGAGGGACACGGAAGCGAAATTATCACTACTCTTTACCTTGACAAAAGTATAAAGGTTGACGACCACGGACGAGGCGTTCCGCTGGGCTTCAATGAAAAGGAACAGCGTTGGAACTGGGATCTTATTTACTGCGAGCTTTACGCAGGCGGTAAATACGACAACAACAACGGAGAATCCGCATACGAATATTCCCTCGGTCTCAACGGTCTTGGCGCGTGCGCTACACAGTACAGCTCCGAATTTATGGAGGTTTACTCCTACGACGGAACTTACGAGCGCCACATCTCCTTCAAGCGAGGCGAGCCCGTAACGGGTCAGCTTGAGGAGAGACTCCTTGAAAAGAAGGAAAAGCGCACGGGTACTGTCATTCACTACCGTCCCGACCGCGAGGTATTTACCGACATTAATATTTCCCCCGACAGCATCAGAGCAACTCTGCGCCGTCAGTCCGTAGTTAACGCGGGCATCTCCTTCGTCCTCAAGGTTGAAGAAGAAAAGGGCAAGTTCACCGACGAGAGATTCTTCTACCAGAACGGCATCTCCGACTATATAAGCGAGCTTGTCGGTGATAGCGCTATGACCGCTCCCGTTCTCTGGCACCTTGAAACTCAGGGCCGCGACAGAGCCGACAAGGAGGACTATAAGTTCAAGGCAGACGTCGCGTTTTGCATTTCAAACAAGGTAAACGCCCTTGAATACTACCACAACTCCAGCTTCCTTGAGCACGGCGGATCCCCCGACCGCGCAGTAAAGAGCGCATTTACCTTTGCAATAGACAAATACTTAAAGAACAACGGAAAATATAATAAAACGGAGGGCAAGATAACGTTTGCGGACGTATCCGACTGTCTGCTCCTCGTTTCTAACAGCTTCTCTACGGTAACGTCCTACGAAAACCAGACGAAGAAGGCTATCACGAACACCTTTATTTATGAGGCAATGAATGATTTCCTTCGCTACAATCTCGATATTTTCTTTACCGAGCATCCTCTTGAAGCCGAAATTATGGCAAATCAGGTGCTTGTAAACAAGAGAAGCCGCGAATCCGCTGAATCCACAAGACTCAATATAAAGAAGAAGCTCACAGGTACTATTGACATTGCAAACCGAGTAGAAAAGTTTGTAAACTGTCGCTCAAAGGACCCCAACGTGCGCGAGCTTTATATAGTGGAGGGCGACTCCGCGCTTTCATCCTGTAAGCTCGGACGCTCCGCCGAAATTCAGGCGATCATTCCCGTAAGAGGTAAGACGCTTAACTGTTTGAAGGCGGATTATGCAAAGATATTCAAGAGTGAGATCATTACAGACCTTCTCAAGGTTATCGGCTGCGGCGTTGAAATCGAGGGCAAGGTAAAGGGAGATATCGTTCCCTTTGATCTGGATTCTCTTCGTTGGTCGAAGATCATTATCTGTACCGATGCCGACGAGGACGGCTTCCAGATAAGAACTCTTCTTCTTACAATGTTCTACCGCCTGCTCCCCACACTTTTACAGGAGCAGAGAGTATTTATTGCGGAAACTCCCCTCTTTGAAATTACGACGAAGGACAAGACGTACTTTGCCTACGACGAATTTGAAAAGAGTGATATTTTAAAGGAGCTTGGCAACAAGAAATACACCATTCAGCGTTCAAAGGGTCTTGGTGAAAACGAGCCCCAGATGATGTGGGAAACCACAATGAACCCCGAAACCCGCCGTCTTATTGCGGTAACTCCTACGGATGCAAAGAAAACTGAGGAAATATTCGACACGCTCCTCGGCGACAACCTGCCTGCAAGAAAAGAATTTATCGCGCTTCACGGCAAAGAATACATGAAAGATATTGACGTTTAATTTATGACTGACTTTTTAGGATCAACTCTTCCCGAGTTTGTTGGCACTACGGTTCTTGACACGATAGGTCTTGTGATCCCCGGTATCGACTACTCGCTTCGTGAGGAAATGAAGCTTCCCGCCCATATATCCGCGCTCGGACTCCTCTCATCCCGTACGGGTGCCGCAGGACAGATATGCGCAATTGATGAGGCAATTAAAAATACAAATACTGAAATCATCAGCATAGAGCTTCCCCGCGACACAAAGGGTTGGGGAGGTCACGGTAACTATATCGTTATCGGAGGACACGACGTAAGTGATTGCCGACGTGCTATTGAAATCGCTCTTGAGCTTACGCGACGTAACGCGGGCGAGGTATATATTAGTCGTGCAGGACACCTTGAATTCGCTTACAGTGCATCGGCTTCCTATGCAATAAACAAGGCATTTGATATCCCTTTGGGAAAATCATTCGGATTTATGGCAGGCTCGCCTGCGGCAATTGGTCTTGTTATGGCAGATGCCGCTATGAAGTCCTCGGCTATAACTCTTACAAAGTATCTCACACCCACAACGACAAGCCACTCAAACGAGGTTATAATCGCCTTTTACGGTGATGCAGAGGCTTGTAAAAACGCAGTTTTGCGCGGACGCGAGGTGGGTCTTACCCTTCTTCGCACCCTCGGAGACGATGAGCCAAAGGGCCCCTCGATGCCTTATTTGAATTAAATAAAATCACATAAGCCGTGGTAACATACCACGGCTTTTTTCTCTTCTACCCTTGACAAGCCCCGTTTTTTGTGACAAATTTTCTTTTCTCCCCTTGACAAACCCCGTTTTTCGTGATAAAATAACAAGTGTTATATATCAATTGCTATATTTAGGAGATAAATATGCCACCCAAGATTAAAATTACAAAAGAAGAAATAATAAAAACAGGACTTGATCTTATACGTGAGAGTGGCGAGGACGCAATAAATGCAAGAACTATCGCTTCTGCCCTCGGCTCCTCAACACAACCGATCTTCTCAAACTTTGACTCAATGGAGGATTTACATGCGCAGATTATCACTGCCGCATACGATCTTTATCTCAGCTTTATTAAAAATGAAATTCAAAGTGAGAAATATCCTCCCTACAAGGCATACGGCATGGCTTACATTCGCTTTGCCAAGGAAGAAAAGCAGCTTTTCAAGCTTCTCTTCATGTGCGACAGAACGGGAGAGAGCTTTATTCCAAAAGAAGATTTTAACGTATCTGTTGAGATGATAATGAAAATGACCGGAATGGGACGGGAAGCGGCTACTCTTTTACATCTTGAAATGTGGACCTGTGTTCACGGAATAGGCACTATGCTCGCAACGTCCTTCCTCGAGCTTGATTTTGAGCTTATAAGCAGCATAATCTCTGACATATATCACGGCTTGCGCACAAGACACATAACGGAGGCTAAATAATGAATGCAATCGAAATAAAGAATTTAAGCAAGCAGTACCGCGACGTGCTAGCCGTCGACGGACTGACTCTCAATATAAAACAGGGCGAGCTGTTTTCCCTGCTCGGTATAAACGGCGCAGGAAAAACCACAACTATAAAAATGCTCTGCGGTCTTACCGCTCCCACGGGCGGCGACGCGTTTCTTTTGGGTAACAGTATTACAAGTGAGACCGCAAAGGTAAAATCCATTATAGCGGTATCTCCGCAGGAGACTGCGATCGCGCCCGGACTTTCTGCGCGTGAAAATCTCGAGCTTATCTGCGGTCTTCACGGCTTTTCAAAGCAAAAGCGCGAGGAGAAGATCAAGGAGCTTTCTTCCCTTCTCTCACTTGAGGGCATTCTTAAACGTCGCGCGGGCAAGCTTTCGGGCGGTTGGCAAAGAAGACTCAGTATAGCTATGGCGCTCATCAGTGAGCCCGAGATACTTTTTCTCGACGAGCCGACTCTCGGTCTTGACGTAATCGCAAGAAGCGAGCTCTGGGATATTATCCGCGCGCTCAAGGGCAAAATCACGATCGTTCTGACAACTCACTATATGGAGGAGGCAGAGGCTCTCTCGGACAGAATCGCCATTATGAAGGACGGCAGACTTCTCATCTGCGACACCGCGGAAAACATCAAAGCGGTAACGGGCGCGGACAAATTCGAGGACGCCTTCGTCAAAATCGTAAAGGAGGTGGAAAAATGAGACTGCTTACATTTGCAAAAAGAAACGCTAAGGAAATTATCCGCGACCCCTTGAATCTCTGCTTTGGACTCGGATTCCCGTTGGTGCTCATATTACTTCTTAGCGCAATTCAGGCAAGCATCCCCGTATCGCTCTTTGAAATCAAGCACTTAACACCAGGCATTACAGTATTCGGTCTGTCGTTTATGACTCTGTTCTCTGCGACTATCATTTCAAAGGACAGAGGCAGCGCGCTCCTGCAAAGGCTTTACACAACGCCTATGACTCCTGTGGAGTTCATTCTGGGCTACACTCTCCCCATAATTCCTATCGCAGTAATGCAGAGCATTATTTGCTACGCCGTAGCGCTTATTTTAGGCCTTAAAATCACAATAAATATTTTATGGGCGATCCTGCTTATAATACCCATCTCGATTCTTTTTATCGCGTTCGGTCTTCTCTTCGGAAGCATATTGAACGATAAGCAGGTTGGCGGTATCTGCGGTGCGCTTATGACAAATCTCTCGGCTTGGCTCTCGGGTGTCTGGTTTGACCTTGAGCTTGTTGGCGGTGCATTCAAGAAGATCGCGTACTGTCTGCCGTTCGTTCACGCGGTAGAGCTTGAACGCGCAGTGCTTTCAGGCAATTACGGAGAGATTCTTCCTCATCTTTTATGGGTTTTGGGCTATGCGACAGTAATTCTTGTCGCCGCTTGCCTTCTCTTCCTTCGTCAAATGAAAAAACAATAAAATAAAAGGCATAACCGAAATCGGTTATGCCTTATTTTATGAAACAACTACAATGTCATACGCGCGACCTATCTGCGCAGGATATGACTCCATAATTTCGCCACTATAAATTATACGAACCCTGTCGCCCGCCTTAATTCCACTGACAAGCTCACCTGATTTGAGTGTTAAGGAAACGGAAATAAGATCACTCGAGCCACCCTCTGCCGCGCCATCTACGGGCGACACCATAATTGATCCGTCATAGACCTCAATTACGTTGGCATGAAAGTAATATTTTCCTATTCCCGCCTTCCCCGACGGCTCTGAATAATTCGTACAGGATGAGAACAGGGTCAATATAAGAACGGATACAATAACGAGAATCAAGGATCTTGTCTTTTTCATTTATTTTACCTCTTAAATACCCAAAATCGGATAAAGCTTATATATATCGCCAGCACCCATAACGAGCACTACGTCACCGTCACGAAGAATATCCTTTAATGCTTCTCCGCAGCCTTCAAAGGTGCCTCCGTATATTGCTCGCTCGCCAATCTTATCGCATAGATCCTTTGAGGAAATGCCATAGATGTTCTCTTCTCTTGCCGCGTAGATATCGGCTAAAATAACCTTATCCACAGAGTTAAAGGCGGTCTTGAAGGAATCCATAAGAGCCGCGGTTCTACTGTAGGTGTGGGGCTGGAAAACACAAATTAACCGTCTTCCGCAAAACATCTCTGATGCGCCCTTAAGTGTTGCCGCGACCTCGGTAGGATGATGACCGTAATCATCGTATACGTCCGCACCAAAGGCGCGTCCCTTATATTCCATACGTCTGCCTGCGCCAACGAACTCGGATAATCCCGCCTCGATATTAGAGAAAGGCACTCCGCATTCGTGTGCCGCCGCTGCCGCCGCCATAGAGTTATACACGTTGTGCTTGCCGCAAATGGCAAGGGATATATCCGCTACGCGCTCACCGTGATAAATAAGCTCGTAGTGGAGTCGCGCATCTTCAACGCGAATATTTCTTGCGGTATAATCCGCGTCATTAACAAGTCCGAAGGTTACAAGCTTTCCGCAATAATTCTCAACCGAGATCATAATGTTCTCATCGTCAGCGTTTGCGATACAAACACCGCTCTCGCCCGTAAGAGACGCATATTTCGCAAACGATGAATTGATATGCTCCATGCTCTTGAAATAATCCACGTGCTCCATTTCCGCATTAAGAAGAACGGCAACCGTGGGATTGAAATCAAGGAAGCTATCCATATATTCGCACGCCTCGAAGATGAAATTCTCGTTCTCGCCGATATAGTACGCGCCGCCCATAGGCTTATAATCCGCGCCCGAAATTATCGTAGGCGAGGGTGTTCCGCTACACTCGGCATCCGTCAGGAATATTTGCGCGCACATTGATGTGACCGTGCTTTTGCCGTGCATACCCGCAATACCGATTCTATTCTTATATTCGGTCATAATAAAGCCGAGATAGTCCGCGCGGGAAATACAGGGGATACCCCTTCTTTGCGCTTCAAGATATTCGGGATTATCGGGACTGATCGCAACGGTATAAACGAACGCGCCGACAGTATCGTCGATATTTTCCGCACAATGTGTACGGCTTATGTAAATGCCCGACTCCTCAAGCTTTTTAGTTACAGGAGTCTGCGCTCGGTCCGAGCCGATCACCTTATAGCCCGCGCGCTTCGTAAGAAGCGCCAAGGAGGACATCATAACTCCTCCGACACCCGCAAAGAATATAGATCTATCCTCGGATGCCCTCATAACGGTCCTTATATATTCAGCGCCATGATGCGTATTAGGCGTTGGCACAAGCATCTCCACCTTTCATTTATTAAGTCTACCGTGCGAGAGCAGTATCTCTCCACGGTTGTTTATTGTAAGAATTCCAAAGTCTCCGTCGTATCCGCCGACCGAACCGGGATTGAACAGATAAAGCGGCTTTTTGAGTGTAGGCATATCAATGTCGCCCACGTCAAGTCTTTTCTCAATCGGCTCATGTGTATGGCCGAACATAACGATATCAATATTATTATCCGCCGCGGCATATATAAGTCTTGAAAGCGTGCTCTTAACGGAATAAAAATGCCCGTGCGTAAGCATAATTCTCTTTCCCGCGATCTCTATTATTCTCACGGTGTCCGCACAAAGATTTCCATAAAAGCTACCCGTATCGCAATTTCCCGCAACGCTGTAGATCGGTACGTCAATATCGCAATACATAAGATCGCGAAGTCCGTCACCGAGAAAAATTATTCCGTCGGGGCGTCTTATCTGACGAGATATGGCTTCAAGTATATTTTTCGTTCTTCCGTGCGAGTCGGATAAGACAAGAAATTCCATATTTTTCATTTTCCTGCATAAATGTCAATATTTTATCACTTTATTATACCACTTATGTCGTGTTTTGTCTATACGTTAACAGAAAAAATTTCAGTTACATATACTGTGAATAACAAAACTAAACGAGGTAATAGCTATGACACTTGACAAAAACACCGTACAAAAGATCATCCGCCTCCCCGACGACCAGCTTGCCTTTATTATCCGTCGCTTGGGTAAGGAATCGGGAGTTGATCTCTCGGGCATAAATTTTACCAAATCCCAGCTTGATGCCCTGCGAAGCGCCCTTGCCGTCGCGACCGACGAGGATATAGCAAGAGCGACCGAGCTTTTAGGACAGTTGAAGCAGCAGTAAAGGAGCTAAGATATGTCAGAGGAAAACATTGCGACAGGCACACAGTCCGAAAACGAAAGCTCCGCTCCATCGGGAATTTTTGATATTTTAAGCAAGCTCGGCAGTATGCAGAATCCGACTACGAGCAACGTCGAAAAGCCTTCGGGCGCGGGGGAATCTCCTCTTCTCTCGTCTCTCTTGTCAAATCCCGAGCTTTTATCAAAATTACCTGAGCTTATCTCTATCGTCTCTCCCCTGCTTTCAAATCTCTCACCCATAGGCAACGCCCAGACTCACACTCCCGCCGCACCGCAGAATCAAGCAAAGCCCGCTGGCGCATTTTTACCTACACAAAGCCGCGAGGTGCAAAATTCAAACGCCCTGCTTTGCGCGCTCAAGCCGTACCTAAAGAAGGAAAGACAGGATGCCATTGACTATATGATAAAGCTGAACCGACTCGGTGATATCCTCAAAACCCTGTGAGGTGGCAATATGTACACACGAATCCCACCTAAAGTTAACACCCAAAGACCTCAAAGCGACCTGCCGCCCGACATCCGCATCCCTAAAAATTACAGCGGAAACGCGTTTACGAGCGACGGACACAAGGCGCCGCTATCTCCCATAGGAGAGAATATTGATTCTCCTCGGACAGTTGAGCCTCAAAAAAGACCGCGCATATCCCCAAGCGTCCCCCCTACAATACCGAGGGCGGAGGAGCTTGTTCCCCCGCCGCCGATCCCCGAGCCTGTGATAATTCCAAGAGAAATAAGCGAATCAAAGGAGCTTCACGAAGCGGCGCGCGGCACACCGCCCGCGAGCTCGCTTTTCTCCTCGATACTCCCGAACGGAATATTAAAAAACAATTTTCCCTTCGGGCACGGCTTGGGAGAAGAAGAGCTTTTAATTCTCGGAATAATGCTATCCGTATATTTATCGGGTGAGGAGCACGGAGATCTTCTCATACTTCTCGCGATACTGTTGTTTGCGGGCTAATTTATCGGGCTGTTGATGACCAACAGCCCGATTTTTTAAATTATTATATGATGAACACCCGAGAGCGCACCCGTATCGTCAAGCGAAAGAACGTCGCTCACCTTTGATAAAGCCGAATTTGAGGAAATGATCCTTTCGGTCGGCGCATTGTATTTTTTTGCAATACTCCAGACGCTGTCGTCAGCCGATGGGAACACCACCACGGTGCACTTCTCTTCCGATATAGCATCACCAAAGTGCATAGCCTCAAGCGCGGAAATTTCGTTTTCACGGTACGCCTTGAAGGTCAAAGCAAGCTCGCTGTCAAGAGAGATCCTCTCACCATCGATTCTTCCCCTCGTGCTTATAACCTCGCTTGACGGGAAGATGCTGTCCCAATCCTCACGGCACTCGCACGTATAGGTGAAAGGAAGCTCAATTTCCTTCGACGAATATTCTCCGTTATTTTCAAGCGCAAGATTATACTTGACCGTACCCGATGCCTTCATACGTGAGCCGTCGCACTCAACCGAATCAACACGGGACGTAGCGGATACGTCGGCTATAACGGATGCGGGATCGACTGACACCTCATCAAGAGCTCGCGTTTCACTTGAAGTAATATTGCACGCGTTACCGCCCGACTCACTGACTACCTTATATTTCTTGTAGTCACAACGCGTTGAGCATACCGTAGAATACATATCCTTAACGTAGGAAACGGGCGCGTTCTTCAAGCTCATACAGTCAAACACCACGCCGACGTCAAGAGAGATTCGCCCATCCTCAACGATAACGCTGAGCTCACTCACGCTACCCCTCGCATACAGGGAGGCCGACGTGTCCGCGCCCCGAAGCGGGATGCTTGCAAATATCGGGAGCTTTCTTTGAATAACGTACGGTGCGCCTACCTCCTCCCGACACGCGAGAATCTTAATATAGGTATCTCCGCGAATATACATTTCATCATTATTGCCCTTGACCTCGGAGAGCATAACGTGTCCGTCGGCGCATATTACCCGCACGTCCCCCTCTCTCATATCAAGGATGACCTCGTCGGTCACTCGCACGGGCTCGGAGACCGTTCTTTCCGCTTGGCATGAATTGACCGTACCGCAAAGCTTCTTTATGCTTTCGTCACACGCGCCGTCGGAAAAGGTATCGTTTACAAGCAAATTTGCAAAGATCCTCGCATTGGTTTTAAGCTTTACGCGAACAGTAAGATTTCTCGGCGCGGTGACCCTGCCGTTTATCCCCTCGCAGGTAATATCAGCAAGACAGCTGTAAGAGTCCGCCATCTCCCGTGTATCAAGTGGCATATTAACCGAATACTCATCGGATACGGGCGCGCAGTACATCTGATTATCCGAGCCGAGATACAGCACGTAATAATCGATGTTTCCCGAAAATACCGTGTCGTCCATACCAAAATCCATTTTGGGCGGTAATATATTTGCCGTGATTTTAATAAGCCTCTTTATCTCAGGCTGATAATCGGGAAGCGAAATGTCCTTCGATATTTCACTGAAAAAGCTTTTTCCCGAAAGCTCGCACATAATCGTGCTGTTTTTCGCATTATTCATTTATCTCTCTCCTCCGATAGCATATTTATTCATAGAATGATATGCCGTCGAGAGATTTTTTATGACTTAATATTCCCCGTCAAATATTGAGGAGCATTTGCGCTCGGATAAAATAGCCCTTATCATGATGACATACGGGGCACATTTCGGGCGCGGCTGTTCCGTTTACGACATGACCGCAGTTAAGGCAAAACCATCCGCACTCAACGTCGTTTACAAACATCCTTCCACTCTCGATAAGCTCCGCTAAGGCGGCAAATCTATCTCCGTGCTTTTTCTCGATCTCGGCTATTTTATAAAAGGAATCCGCAACGGCAAGATAGCCCTCCGTCTTCGCCTTGTCACCAAAGCTCTTATAAATATCCTGATACTCCTCGTATTCGTGGTCGTGCGCCGCGCGAAGAAGCGAGGTTGTAGTTTCCGTAAAGTCTATCGGATACGCCGCGTCGATCTCGATATTTTTGCCCGCGCAGGACAAAAGATGATTATAGAATATCTCGGCATGCTCCTTCTCCTGCCCCGCGGTAAAATTAAATACGTATTCTACAAAATAAAGCTTGTCGGCGCGCGCCTTACCTGCCGCAAATGTATATCGGTTTCTCGCCTGAGACTCTCCCGCAAACGCGCGCATAAGATTGGTTTTGGTTTCGCTTGACTGAAAATCTACCATTTTCTTCTCCTTTGTTAATTAGATTTCATACGAATTATTCTCCCGACAAATCCAATATATACAGCAAAATACGGTTAATCAAAAAAAGAGCTTCAGCGTATACTGTAATGATGACTTTTTACGTATGAAAGGACAAATTATGATAGCTTATAAGGAATACAACCGCGTACGCGCAGTACAGTACGCGAAGCGTTGGGCACTTGAAAGAAATCCCCTGTTCATTGACTTTGCGGGACGCGGAGGCGATTGCACAAATTTCGTTTCACAGTGCATTTTGGCAGGCAGCTGCACGATGAATTTCACTCCCGATTTCGGATGGTATTACGTCAGCTCTGAGGATCGCGCGCCCGCTTGGTCAAGCGTGGAATTTTTCTTTGATTTTATTACGGGAAATCCACTTTTCATTGCGGAAAACGGCGGTGTTGGTCCGTTCGGCATCGAGGTGGGCGCCGAGAATGCGCTTGAGGGAGACGTCGTTCAGCTCGCTGATTCAAGCGGAGACTTCTACCACACCCTGATTATCACAGGCTTCAGAGACGGGAACACACTCGTTTCGGCGCATACGAACGACGCGCTTGACCGACCGCTATCCTCTTACGACTACACCTCTCTCAGATACCTTCATATTGAGGGGATAAGGATCAATATTCCAGACGATACATGCTTTGAGCCCCTCCTTGCCGGAGAAAGCATAACCGTTACGGAATCATGATGATTTTGACTGTCTTAATTGTAAACTTTTATATTATTATATAGGAAAATCTCTTGACAAAAGGAGTATTGAGTGGTATATTATAATTAAGAAATTATGCTCACTGCATAACCAATCAAAGAAAGGACACTCAATAATGAAAAAAGCAATTCGACTTTTGTCTCTCGCGCTTGCATTATTCATGCTTCCCATAGCGTTGATTGCGTGTAACAATGACGGTGGAAATCAAACCACCACCGAAATTGACCCCAATTCACCTATTGAAGAGAAGAACTACGGCGAAACGTTCAATTATCTTGTTATGAACGACATTATGCCCTTTGAATATATGTACGCATCCGAAAAGCTTTACAATGAGATGAACGACTCTATCTACCAGCGACAGCTCAACGTAGGTAGAAACATCGGCGTCGAGATCACTGCTAAGAAGACTGAGGATTACAACTCCTACTCTACGGACTTTGAAACCTCCATTTCTTCTCAGGATAACACGTACCAGCTTTGTCTTACACATTGTAACATCGGCGTTGCTACTTTTGCAACAAAGGGTTACCTCTACGATTTTGCTGACTTCGAATCCATCAACCTTGATGCAAGCTATTGGAACAAGGAGCTTATGGACACAGTTAAGTTCAAGGGCGAATACCTTCTCGGATACGGCGACCTTTGTCTCGCTTCCGTTTACACGGTTGTATTCAACAAGTCCCTCCTTGCTACGTACGGCAAAACAACTCTCGGTAACGACACCATCTACGATCTCGTTCACGATAAGAAGTGGACACTCGATATGATGGGCACTCTCGCTTCCGCAGCTTACGAGGACCTCGACGGTGACGGACTTGAAGCAACTGACAGATACGGTCTCTCCGGCTGTATGTGGGTTCCTGCTTGCTCCTTCCTCCAGTCCTGCGGCGCAAACATCTCCAGATACAATAGGGACACAAAGGCTTACGAGCTTTGCATCAACACAGCAAGAGTTCAGCAGATCATCAATAAGGTTCAGGAGCTTTACGAGGCTGAATATTCCTTCATGCACAAGTCCGAGGACGCAACAGACTCCTCCAAGATGGTTCAGATGAAGACAGGCCGTACACTTTTCGAGCTTCAGGGCTCTTACAACCTCGTTGACCTCAAGAGCACAAACGTTAAGTTCGGCGTTCTTCCTTACCCCACCTTCACAGAGGGTCAGGATTACCGTTCTCTCAGCTGGAACGGCTATATGGCAGTTCCCTACAACATTGACGTTGTAAGCGATCCTGAAATGATCAGCGACACACTTGAGCTTCTCCAGTACTACAGCAAGCCTGTTACAGTTGCTTTCTATGAAAAGCTTCTCGGCGCGCAGGTTTCCGACGTTCCGGACGATGCTGATATGCTCGACATAATTTGGGACAGCCAGGTTTCCGATTTCGCTATGGCTTACTCCAACACAACTACATCCACAAAGCCTCTCGATGCTCTTCTCTACGCGATCCCCAGAATCATTCTCGGTATCGACCAGACAAATAACCTCAACGGTTACTGGGCAAGACACGGTAAGGCAGCGACAAACGATATGAAGTCCCTTCAGGACATTAAGTAATATCAACATAAAACAAAAAAGAGTGGGTTCCCACTCTTTTTTGTTTTTAATAAAGGCGCAAGCCTTATATGTAACCCGCCACAGGCGGTATGGTATTGCGGCTTTGCCGCATATGGAATCAAGGCACAAGCCTTATATGAAGATGGTGGATTCTGGACCATGTTTGCGACAATGTATCTTTTTGAGCAAAGTAATCAATGCACAAACGCGGCAAATTGCCTTGCAATTTACTGTGGTCCTGAATCGTGGCGTCCAACAGCAAAAAAGACCATAGGCAAATGCCGAAGATGGTGGATTCTGGACCATGTTTGCGACAACGTATATTTTAAATCTAAGTGTTTTGATCGCAAACGTTGCAAATTGCTTGGCAATTTGCTGTGGTCCTGAATCGTGGCACCACGCAGCAAAAAACGCTGTAGGCTAATGCCTACAGCGTTTTTTGGTGGGGGATGGTGGATTCGGACCACCGAAGTCAGTGACAACAGATTTACAGTCTGCCCCCTTTGGCCGCTCGGGAAATCCCCCATATGGAGCTGGTGATCGGAGTCGAACCAACAACCTGCTGATTACAAATCAGCTGCTCTGCCATTGAGCCACACCAGCGTATTTTAGTGTCGCTCGCTGACGACTTTGATATTATACCACAACAAATAGGGTTTGTCAACACTTTTTTTGAAAAAAATTCGACTTTTTTTATTATTGTCGCTTTTGCATAAAACGAAGCTTGGGGGGTGTGCTTTTTTTGCAAAAAATGTTGTGTGTTTTTTGCTTTCGGGTATTGTAAAAGTTACCTTTTTGTGCTAAACTATCCTTAAGGTGTTATATTTTAATACCGAAGTTTTAAAGTTGAGGATATTGATCATGACAGAATTAAAATTTGATTTTTTGAACATCGGCGGAAAAATTAAAGTAATCAATGCAGTCAACAACGGCCCTGCGGGCTCAAAGGAGCGCGGTACGGGAAACTCCGTCGCTTACGAGGCTCTTGAGATACCCTACGCGAGAAATCACGACGCGGCATTTTACACGGGATACGGCGGAGAGCATACCGTAGACGTTCATCGCATTTTCAAAAACTTTGATGCCGATGAAAACGACCCTGCAAGCTACGTTTTCGGCCCGACCGACACATATATCGCCAACACCGAAGCGGTCGGCACAAAGACCTTTTACCGTCTCGGCGCGGCTATCGAGCACGGATACAAATACGGAACTCATCCCCCCAAGGATTTTCAAAAGTGGGCGAGGATCTGTGAGCATATCATCCGTCACTACACCGAGGGCTGGGCTGACGGATTCAATTACGATATAGAATATTGGGAGATCTGGAACGAGCCCGATTGTCGCAACGGCGACGGCTCAAACCCCTGCTGGCAGGGAACCGAGTCAGAGTTTATCGACTTCTACGAGATTGCCGCAAAGCATCTTAAATCCAAGTTCCCACACTTGAAGATAGGCGGCCCCGCGTTTACAAGCTCTTGGGCAACACCCTTTAAGATGGCGTTTTTGAAGGCGGTCAAGGAGAGGAATATCCCCCTTGATTTCTATTCCTTCCACGGATATATGAAGACCCCTACCGTTGTTAAGGAGCTTTCCGACTGCGCTATGGAGACTCTGCGCGTGTCGGGACTTATCGGCGAGAACGGCGAGAGACCCGAGCTTCACTACAACGAGTGGAATTACGTCTGCGAGTGGATGGGCGAGAGATACAAATACTCCCGCAGAATGAGCAAAAAGATCAAGGGTGCGTCCTTTATCGCGGGCTGCATGTGCATGGCACAGGCGAGCGACATCGATATGCTGATGTATTATGATGCCCGTCCCAGCAACTGGTGCGGTCTCTTTGACACCGACACGCTTGACCCCCTGAAGCCCTATTATACCTTCTATATGGTAAAGGAGCTGCCAAAGCTGGGCACTTGGGTGAAGGCAGACGCGAAGGTTGGAAGTGTTTATTCCTGCGCGGCGACTAACGGACGCGACAGCGCGGTAATGATCACTCACTTCAACGACAACGACGAAACTCCCGCGGAGTCTGTTAAGGTCGCTTTTGAGAACGTTAAGAGCGAGAAGGGTGTTCGTGTTGAGTATTATCTACTTGACGACGACCACGATGCGACGCTTGTGCGCGAGGAGATCTTTACTGCTGAAAGCTTTGCACTCAATCTTGATATGAAGCTTTTCGATACATATCTTATTAAGATAATCGCACTTTAAGTCCGAGCAACGAAAGACAAGGGGGAACTTATGAGAATATGAAAAACTGTGTGATTTTTGGAGACAGCTATTCAACATACGCGGGATATATCCCGAGCGGATATCCCACCTATTATCCTGCCGCTGACGTTGACGGTGTGGAGAAGACCTGGTGGGGAAAGCTTGGCAAGATCGCAGATATCAATTGGATACAAAACAACAGCTGGTCGGGTTCTCCTCTCGGATATACGGGGTATAACGGTACCAAATGCGTTACCTTCGGCTCCTTTATCGCTCGGTACAGAGAGCTGAAAAACGCGGGATTTTTTGAAAAGAATCAGATCGACACCGTTTTTGTTTTCGGCGCGACGAACGACAGCTGGGCTGATGCTCCTCTCGGGGAGGTAAAGCTTTCGGATTGGGTGGATGACGATCTTTTCAACGTTCTGCCCGCAATCTGCTATTTTGCATACACTTTAAAGACCGATCTGCCCGACACCGAGATCGTGCTTATTATCAACACCGGAATCAAAGAGGAAATACAGGATTGCTTTGAGACGGCGGCGAAAGCCTTCGGTGTAAAATTCGTCAGACTTCACGATGTCGATAAGGTAAATAACCATCCCTCAGCCAAGGGAATGGCTGCTATCTGCGATCAGATTGCCGAAGTCTTGCTGTGATTTTTAGGGAACGGTCAAGCTATGAAATTAAGAGAAAAAGCGGTGCTTGGCACCGCTTTTGTGTATGTGACTGTAAAAAAAGGACATTGCGCGATTATATTTGTATTTAAAATCTATTGATTTTCGGGAGATTTGAGTGTATAATTAAGACGATTTGAATTTGAACGGAGAAAAATATGTTTTTGAAAAAAATCAGTAAAAAAGAGCTTTTTATCGATTACATACCAACCTTTTTGATCGG
>JAZRDO010000033.1:0-47226 GCA_045660325.1 Eubacteriales bacterium | reverse complement strand
GAGCGATATACGCAAAGACGGGGACGAGCTGCAGTACCGGAAATCTTTGCTCTGACTCTCTTATGTCTCTTAAGGCGAGCCTTGTTGCTGTCTTTTCTTGATACCATTTTACTCCACTCCTTTCAATTATTTACCAGTCTTGCCGGCCTTACGACGAACGTATTCGTCGATGTAACGAATTCCCTTACCGTGGTAGGGTTCGGGAGGACGCTTGCTTCTGATAACAGCTGCCATCTGACCAACTGCCTGCTTGTTAGCACCGCTTACGATGATAATAAGACCGCCGTTGATCTTTTCAGTTGTCATCTTATCAATTCCAAGAGCCTTGATTTCAGCCTCGTTAGGAACTGAAAGCTTTACTTCATCAGTATCGCTGATGATGTACTTATCCTGGGGAAGTCCGCTTGTAGGAACAAGGGAGTAACCAAGGAAAAGCTGAAGGTCCTTACCAACCTTAACTGCCTTGTAACCAACACCCATGATCATAAGGATCTTCTGGTAGCCAACGGATACACCTGTGATCATGTTCTGAATGAGAGCACGTGTGAGACCGTGTACGCTTCTGTCTTCCTTATCGTCTGTGGGACGTGTTACGAGGATCTGGTTGCCTTCAACTGTAATTGTCATTCTGGGGTTAAAGGACTCTGTGAGTGTGCCCTTGGGACCCTTAGCGGTAAGTGTGTTACCGTCGAGTGTTACTGTTACACCTGCGGGAATTACGACAGGCATTCTACCAATTCTTGACATATTAGTATTCCTCCTGTTCTATTACCATACAAACGCGAGAACTTCGCCGCCAACCTTAAGTGCGCGAGCCTTCTTGTCTGTCATGATACCCTTAGATGTGGACACGATTGCGATACCGAGACCGTTCATAACCTTGGGCATGTTTTCATAGCCAACGTAGATTCTGAGACCGGGCTTGGATACGCGCTTGAGACCTCTGATTACCTTTGTCTTACCAAGGTACTTAAGAGTAACTCTGATTGTACCCTGCTTGCCATCTTCTACTACTTCGTAGCTCTTGATATAACCTTCTTCAACAAGGATATCTGCGATGGACTTCTTCATGTTGGATGCAGGAATGTCAACAGTAGCATGCTTAGCGTTGCTAGCATTTCTGATTCTTGTGAGCATATCTGCAATAACATCGGACATTTGCATTTTTCTTTCCTCCTGATGCAAGTTAAAATATTTTCTTGCTGCCGATATTCGGCGGCGTACCGACGGTTAAGTCCAACGGATAATCAACTTTCCGATTAACTTCCTTTCGGTAGTGGGGGTACTCGCAAGCCAGAGAGCTTGCGGCGAATGCCGCATATCTCCGACTCCGAACCTTTTCGGTCTGTGACCGAGTTTATTTCATTCGCTTTGCGAATAAAAATCGTTTAAATTACCAGCTTGCCTTCTTTACGCCGGGAATTTCGCCCTTGTATGCAAGGTTTCTGAAGCAAATACGGCAGATACCATACTTACGCATGTAAGAGTGGGGACGACCGCAGATCTTGCATCTGTTGTACTCTCTTGTGGAGTACTTCTGGGGCTTCTGCTGCTTGAGTATCATCGCTGTCTTAGCCATTTCTCTACCTCCGATTATTTAGCGAAGGGAGCGCCCATAAGTGTGAGGAGCTCTCTTGCTTCGTCGTCTGTCTGCGCTGTTGTTACAAAGCAGATATCCATACCGCGAATCTTGTCTACCTTATCGTATTCGATTTCAGGGAAAATAAGCTGTTCCTTGAGACCGAGGGAGTAGTTACCGCGACCATCGAAAGCGTTGGGATTGATACCCTTGAAGTCACGAACTCTGGGGAGAGAGAAGTTGAAAAGTCTATCCATGAATT
This sequence comes from Eubacteriales bacterium, assembly GCA_045660325.1. GTDB lineage: Bacteria > Bacillota > Clostridia > Oscillospirales > CAG-272 > SVTX01. The sequence continues at coordinate 45,385 of JAZRDO010000033.1, read as the reverse complement.
CGTACATCTTTTCGCCGCGAAGTGTTACCTTCGCACCGATCTTCATGCCCTCACGAAGCTTGAAGTTCGCAACGGACTTCTTAGCGTATGTGGGAACTGCCTTCTGACCGGAAATAATTGTAAGATCCTTGATAATTGCATCAATTACCTTGGAGTTATCCTTTGCATCACCTGCACCAATGTTGATAACGATCTTATCGAACTTGGGGATCTGCATTACGCTCTTGTAAGCGTACTTCTTCATAAGGGCGGGAGCAACCTCAGCCTTATACATTTCGTTAAGTCTTGCCATTGTTATTTCCCTCCTTAGTCAAACTTGTGACCGCACTTGCAAGCGCGGATCTTCTTGTCGCCTTCTACAACGACATGTGTTCTAACACCCTTGTTACACTTGGGGCAGAAAAGAGCAACCTTAGAAGCATACATAGCGCCCTCAGCATCGATGATGCCGGAAACGTCGCCCTGACGGCGAGCCTTAACGTGCTTCTTGATCATGTTAGCGCCCTTAACGATTACCTTACCTTCCTTGGGAGAAACTGCGATAACCTCGCCCTTTACGCCCTTGGAGCTACCGGAGAGAACTACAACGGTATCGCCTGTCTTAATATGAAGCTGTGCCATTTTTCGTTACCTCCTTGATTAAAGTACTTCGGGAGCGAGGGAAAGGATCTTCAAGAAGTCCTTTTCTCTGAGCTCTCTTGCCACAGGGCCAAAGATACGTGTGCCCTTAGGTGTCTTATCTTCTCTAATAATTACTGCTGCGTTCTCATCGAACTTGATGTAAGAACCGTCTGCACGCTTTGCACCGTGTGCGCTTCTTACGATTACAGCCTTTACAACGTCGCCCTTCTTAACCATACCGCCGGGGATTGCCTTCTTTACAGAGCAAACCACGATATCACCGATGTTTCCGTATCTGCGGCCTGTACCACCGAGAACACGAATGCACATCAATTCCTTAGCACCGGTATTGTCGGCAACCTTCATTCTTGACTGCTGCTGAATCATGTTTTCTTCCTCCTACTGTTTCGAGTACGCTTCGACGTACCTACTATTCGAATTCTTATTACTTAAATTTTTTGGGGGGCTAAATTACTTAGCCTTTTCGATTACTTCAACAACTCTCCATCTCTTTGTCTTGGAAAGAGGTCTTGTTTCCATAATCTTTACCTTGTCACCGATGCCACAAACATTGTTCTCATCGTGAGCGTGAACCTTAAGAGTGTGCTTGATGATCTTGCCGTAAACGGGGTGCTTAACGTTGTCCTCGATAGCGATTACAACAGTCTTGTCCATCTTGTCGCTGACAACCATGCCAACTCTTACTTTTCTGAGTGTATCTCTCTGTTCTGTCATGACTGTCCCTCCTTATGCGTTCTTCTCGTTAAGAACTGTCATTACGCGAGCAATATCACGCTTAACCTCAGTAATCTTGTGAGGGTTTTCAAGCTGATTTACTGCGTGCTGGAAACGGAGGTTGAAAAGCTCTTTCTTAAGTTCTGCAAGCTTTGCATTGAGCTGTTCAGTTGTCATTGCCTTAATCTCATTAACTTTCACGAGCTTATGCCTCCTTACTTTCTTCTCTTACCATGAACTTTGTCTTGATAGGAAGCTTGTGGCTTGCAAGACGCATAGCCTCGCGAGCTACTTCCTCAGAAACGCCGTTCATTTCAAACATTACGCGACCGGGCTTAACAACAGCTACCCAGTATTCGGGTGAACCCTTACCGGAACCCATTCGAGTTTCAGCAGGCTTTTCTGTGATAGGCTTGTCGGGGAAAATCTTAATCCAAACCTTACCGCCACGCTTGATGTAACGTGTCATCGCGATACGGGCTGCTTCGATCTGGTTGCTTGTGATCCAAGCGGGCTCAAGTGCTACGAGACCGAACTGACCATTTGTAATGGTGTTACCTCTCATTGCCTTACCCTTAAGTCTTCCGCGCTGTACGCGACGGAACTTTACTCTCTTAGGCATTAACATTATTTAGCACCTCCGTCTCTCTGTGTTCTTTCAGCTCTGGGAGCTCTGTTTTCACGACCCTGACGGTTGCCGTTGCCTCTGCGGTTGTCACGACGCTCGCCGTTACCTCTGCGGTTGTCACGACGCTCACCGTTACGTGCAGGACGATTTACTTCGTTGAGAACCTCACCGCGGTAGATCCATGTCTTAACACCGATCTTACCGTATGTTGTGTCAGCCTCTGCGAAGCCGTATTCAATGTCAGCTCTGAGTGTCTGAAGCGGAATTGTACCCTCGTGGTATGTTTCGCTTCTTGCGATTTCTGCGCCGCCGAGACGACCGCTGCAGCAAATCTTGATACCCTTTGCGCCGAGACGCATTGTGTTTCTGATAGCCATCTTCATTGCACGACGGAAAGAAACTCTCTTTTCGAGCTGTGCGCAGATGTTCTCTGCTACGAGCTGTGCATTGAGGTCGGGCTGTCTAACCTCAACAACGTTGAGGGAAACAGGCATCTTAACCATCTTTTCAAGCTGTGCCTTGTACTTTTCGATTTCTACGCCGCCCTTACCGATAACCATACCGGGCTTTGCGCAGTGAATGAATACTCTAACTCTGCGGCTGTCTCTTTCGATCTCAATCTTAGGAATGCCTGCATCCTTGAGTTCATTCTTCAAATACTTTCTGATGTTGTAGTCGGATACAAGAGTGTCGCCGAAAACTTCGTCCTTAGCGAACCATCTTGAATCCCAGTTCTTTATAACGCCCACTCTAAGACCGTGGGGATTAACCTTCTGACCCATTACTCTTGCTCCTCTCTCAGATTCTTTCTTTTACCACGATTGTTACGTGGCTTGTTCTCTTAAGGATTCTGTCTGCGCTACCCTTCGCTCTGGGCATAATTCTCTTGAGCGTAGGACCGGGAGTTACGAAACACTCGGATACATAAAGCTTGGAAGAATCCATGTTAAAGTTGTGTTCTGCGTTTGCGATTGCACTTCCCAACAATTTGATAAGGTATTCAGACGCACCCTTGTTTGTGTTCTTGAGGATTGCCATTGCCATACCAGCGTCCTTACCTCTGATGAGGTCGAGAACGATCTTTACCTTACGAGGGGAAATTCTCGCATACTTAAGATATGCTCTTGCTTCCATATTCAATTATCTCCCTTCGTATTACTTACCGTTGTTGGATGTCTTGGAGCCTGCGTGGCCCTTGAATGTTCTTGTAGGTGCAAACTCGCCGAGCTTGTGTGCAACCATGTCTTCAGTTACGTAAACCGGAACGTGCTTTCTTCCGTCGTAAACTGCAATTGTGTGACCCACAAATTCAGGGAATATTGTAGATGCACGAGACCATGTCTTGAGAACTTTCTTTTCGTTCTTTTCGTTCATAGCGCAAATTCTTGTGTAGAGCTTTTCTTCTACAAAAGGCGCCTTCTTTAAACTTCTGCTCATTCTATATTCCCTCCTTACTTAGCATTTCTACGCTTTACGATGAACTTGTTTGTGCGAGCCTTCTTGTTTCTAGTCTTAAGACCGAGAGCAGGCTTACCCCAAGGAGTCATAGGATTGGGATGACCGATAGGAGATCTACCTTCACCACCACCATGAGGGTGATCGCAGGGGTTCATTACGGAACCGCGTACTGTAGGACGAATGCCCTTGTGTCTTGTCTTACCAGCCTTACCAACCTTAACTGTGTCGTGGTCGATATTGCCCACCTGACCGATAACTGCCTTGCAGTCAAGTCTGATGAAACGAACTTCACCGGAGGGAAGTCTTACCTGTGCCATGCCGTTAGCTTCCTTAGAGATAAGCTGAGCAGCAACACCTGCGCTTCTTACGAGCTGAGCGCCCTTACCGGGATAAATTTCGATATTGTTGATGAATGTACCAACGGGAATGTTTGCGATGGGGAGGCAGTTACCGGGCTTGATGTCCGCATCAGCGCCTGTGTGAACTACGTCACCAACCTTAAGGCCTTCGGGAGCAACGATGTAGCTCTTTACGCCTTCTGCATTCTCGAGGAGAGCAATGAACGCTGTTCTGTTAGGGTCGTACTCGATAGCAACTACTGTAGCAGGAGCCATGCTCAAGCGCTTGAAGTCGATAATTCTGTACTTAACCTTGTTTCCACCACCTCTGTGGCGAACTGTGATGCGTCCGTAGCTGTTTCTACCCGCGTGCTTCTTCTTTGTTACAACGAGACTCTTTTCAGGAGTATCCTTTGTGATTACCTGCTTGTAATCAGTAACAGACATGTGTCTTCTTGCGGGTGTCGTAGGATTATACTTAATTGTAGCCATTTTCTTCGACCTCCCTTATCAGTTCATGCCTTCGAAGAACTCAATTGTCTTAGAGTCCTTTGTAAGTGTAACGATTGCCTTCTTCCATGCGGATGTGTAACCGAAGTGCACACCGTATCTCTTAGGCTTTCTCTTCATATTGATTGTGTTTACGGATTCAACCTTTGTGCCGGGGAACATCTTCTCAACCGCTGCTGCGATCTCGAACTTGTCTGCATCCTTAGCAACCTTGAATACGTACTTGTTCTGACCGATCAAGTCCATGCTTGCTTCGGAAATAACGGGCTTAATAATAACATCTTCAAGCATTCTCATTATGCATATACCTCCTCAAGCATCTTTACTGCCGCTACGGTAACAACCATTGTGTCTGCATTGATAATGTCGTATACGTTGATTGTGTTGTAAAGGCATGTCTTTGCGCCGGGGATGTTAGCGCAGCTCTTTACTACGAAGTTGTCCACTGTAGGAAGAACTACGAGGGGCTTCTTCTGAATGTTAAGAGCCTTGAACATAGCAACCATAACCTTTGTTGCGTATGTGTCGAGCTTGATATCATCAACAACGATGAGCTTACCGTTGTTAACCTTATCTGTGAGAGCAGAGATAAGAGCAAGCTTCTTTGTCTTCTTGTTAAGACCTGTGCGGTAGCTTCTGGGCTTAGGACCGAGAGCGATACCACCGTGTGTCCACTGAGGAGAACGAGTTGAACCCTGACGAGCTCTACCTGTACCCTTCTGTCTCCAGGGCTTCTTACCGCCACCGGATACCTCGGAGCGAGTGAGTGTGGACTGTGTGCCCTGTCTCTGATTGAGCAAATATGCTCTTACTGCGGCGTGGAGGACTGCTTCATTAACCTTTTCTGCTCCAAAAAGAACATTGGAGAGTTCCATTGTGCCAACTTCAGCGCCGGCCATGTTATAAACTTTAACTGTAGCCATTATTCAATTCCTCCTTCCATTATGCTTTAATAGAATCGCGAACGAATACGATACCGTTCTTCGCACCGGGGATAGCACCCTTAACTGCGAGGAGGTTCTTTTCGCTGTCGATCTTAACTACCTTGAGGTTCAAAATTGTAACCTGTTCGTTACCGTACTGACCGGGCATCTTCTTGTTCTTGAAGATGTGTGCAGGGTCGATTGTACCCATAGAACCGGGCTGACGGTGGATAGGACCTGTACCGTGTGTCATACGGAGAATGTGATGACCCCATCTCTTAACGCAACCTGTATAACCGCGGCCCTTTGTTAAACCTGTGATGTCGACCTTTTCGCCTGCTGCGAAGGTATCGGCTGTTATAACGTCGCCTACGTTGTACTTTGTGCAATCGTCAAGACGGAATTCCTTGAGGTGTCTCTTGAAAGAAACGCCTGCCTTTTCAAAATGACCTTTCTCAGCCTTTGTGATGTGCTTTTCCTTTACGTCGGAAAAACCGAGCTGAACGGCGTCATAACCGTCGTGTTCTGCGGTCTTCTTCTGTGCTACTACACAGGGACCTGCTTCGATGAGTGTTACGGGGATTACGTTACCCTTTTCATCGAAGATCTGAGTCATACCGATCTTCTTACCGATAATACCCTTTTTCATTTTTCTTTTCCTCCTGTAAATTATTGGTTGATACGGAGTTCTCCGTTCAACATGATTTACAAAGTTACCGTCGTGGGTTATTCCCACCGGCTGTTATCTTTGCTTGCGGTGTTCTAAATCAGAGCTTAACCTCGATTTCAACACCTGCGGGAAGTTCAACGTTCATAAGCGCGTCAATCGTCTTCTGATTGGGCTTAATGTTGTCGATGAGTCTCTTATGAGTTCTCATTTCGAACTGTTCTCTGCTGTCCTTGTACTTGTGAACTGCACGAAGAATAGTTACGATCTCTCTCTCTGTGGGAAGCGGAATAGGACCGGATACCTCGGAACCATTTGCCTTAACAACGGTAACGATCTTTTCTGCTGCTGTGTCGATGAGAGTGTGGTCGTAGCTCTTAAGACGAACTCTGATCTTCTCCTTAACTGCCATAGGTTTGTGCCTCCTTTCAAATCTTCACACACGCGTATATAATAAATGAAGGTTTTGCGTGTGCTGTAAAAGTGGCGTTCTTTCGTACACCGTGCCGTGTGTTTCTTGCTCCTGACATTAAAATACGGACTTTGCCCACCTCAGCATAAGCGAACAAAAATCCATAATCCAAGTCAAAAAGTGTAAACACAATGCACCACTATGCCGCATGTTGCAAGGTGTGTGTATGAAAGGCTTTGTCGCCCGATTCATACGGACATACTCTGCGAAAATTACCTTCCGTCAGCGTCCCGACAGAAGCAACCTCTCGCTTCAACGCATATCAAGCTCCACTATTATACACTATTTTTAGGGTTTTGTCAATACATACATTAGCTCGTTTTCGTAGAATTTTACCACATTTTTTATGTATGTTTTTGTACATATTGCATAAAAAATTCCCCTTTTTAGCCTAAATAGGCCATTTTTCACTCCCTCGCACCCCTATATGTAGCTTTAAATTTATACATTTTTGTTAAAAATGCAAATTTTTGCACTTTTTTCTCAATATTTTTGCATTTGTTTTATTTTTGTTAACAATTATATAATATAATAAATTAAGTAAATGATTTTCAACGAGGACAATTCAATGTCAAAAAATAAAATACATTCTATTTTAAGGATCGTATCCCCCTTACTTGCACTGATATGCGCGGTCTTCTGCGCTCTCTCATTCGGCTATGCATTTGATAAAGGCGTCGGATATTTCAATCCACATCCCTTAACTTATATTTTTTACGCGTTGCTTGGTCTGACCGTGGCGTGCGGTATAGCATGCGGTGTTACCGCTGAAAAGAAGGAAGCGAAAGATAGCCTGCCGAACAGAAGAGTTATGGGCATAATTCTTATGTGCTCCTTTGCATTCTATCTCGTAAGCTTTCTCATCACTCCCAAGCCCGACTATATGACCTTCACTATTGCGGGAAAAATCAAATTCGATTTCTACCATCTTATTCATATAGGAGCAAATATCTCCGCGGCTCATTTCGGCATTTTAGCATTCTCACCCTCACAGTCTTTGAGAAACACAAAGATCCTCACAGGTATAGCACCTGTATTAACGTCGATCCTGATCGCAACCGCATCTTATTTCGATCATTCGCAGGCGATCAACAGTCCCATAAAGCTTTTGCTTGAATTTTCTCTTGCAGCATTCGCTCTCTACTATATTCTTGAGCTCAGACTTTACACACCCGCGCCAAGAACGAGACTTCTGAGAGCTATTTCAATCATATCGATCGCGCTTTCCCTCTGCGGCGGCGTGGCAATGATATTCCAAATCATACTCTATTCCGGATTTACACTGGTAAATTTCGCATTCGCAATTCTCCTTGCAACAATGGCAAGCTGCGCGGCATCCAAGCTCCTTGAGCCTTAAACACCACTATATATAATAAAGGAAGAAAAAATTATGAGAACATCCTCAGGAACATCCCAGGGAACAAGAATACAGTGGCTTCACAAAAAGATACTCAATATGTACTATCCCAACGCTATGCGACTCTCCGAGAGATTCAACATTTCTCACAGACAGGCGCAGAGAGACGTTGATTACTTAAAGAATAAGCTCGGCGCACCTATCGAATACAGCGCAGAGCACAAGGGCTTCTACTACACCGAGCAGTACTCCCTCCCCTTCGTGGTTTCATCCGACAACGACGAATCTCTCTCCGAGCTCACCGATAACATCACGGGCGCTGAAATGTCTGCGGAGAATATGTACATCCAGATGCAGATCCCCTATACCGCAACGGTTGAGATCCCCGATAAGCTTTCGGTGCTCTCCTTTAAGGGCTTCATCATTTCAAAGGAATCCAGAAACCATTACGTATGCGAATTCCACAATATCGAGCAGTTCCTCGGCGCATTTATGACTCTCAAATCCGACGTCAAGATCATCGAGCCCCTCTGGCTCAAGGAAAGACTCGTAAGAATGGCAGAAAACATCATCAAGAACAATAAAATCGAATAAAAGTAAGGTGCGCGGGGCATTTTTTCAGCTCCGCGTACCTTTTTTCGGATTTTTTTAAAAAATATTGAAAAAAGGTATTGACAAAATCAAACTAATATGATATAATCCCAAGGTAGGCGATAAAAAGCCTTTATCCAAAGACAGCAGGTTCCCGTAAAAGCGCAAGCCACCCTGCCGAGGAGAAAACCAAAATGCTAATTTAATTACTATTTTTGTGTCTTTCTTTATCTCGGTGTACTTGTGTTCGGGAAAAAGAAAGATTTTTTATTTTAGTCAATCACTACGGGAGGTGACACACAATGCCAAGTAATGCAATACTTGAACAGAAGCAGCAGGTCGTAGCTGACCTCGCAGAACTCATCAAAGCTAGTGCATCGGGCGTAGTCGTTAATTACCAGGGCATCACCGTTGAAAAGGACACAGCACTCCGTAAGGCTCTTCGTGAAGCAGGCGTTAAGTACGTTGTTATGAAGAATACACTTACAGGCAGAGCTTGCGACATGTGCGGATACGGCGACATGAAGCAGTACCTCAATGGCATGACAGCTATCGCAATTAGCACAAATGACCCGGTTGCTCCTGCAAAGATCATCAAGGAATACGCTGACAAGATCGAGTCCTTCAAGATTCTCGCAGGATATATTGACGGAGAAGTTATAGACGTTGCAGGTGTTGAGAACCTTGCTTCCATTCCTTCGAAGGAAGTTCTCATCGCGAAGTTCCTCGGCTCTATCAAGTCTCCTGTTTACAACTTTGCTTATGCTCTTCAGGCTATCATCGACAAGGATGGCGAAGGCGAAGCTACAACAGAAGCAGCAGCAGAATAATTTAAGCTGCAAAACACACATTTAAAAAACAAAAAACTATTAAAACCACAGATTTTAGGAGGTAATTTAAAATGGCATCCGAAAAGATTATGAATATTGTTGAAGAGGTTAAGTCCCTCACACTTCTCGAACTCGCAGAGCTCGTAAAGGCAGTTGAAGAAGAATTTGGCGTATCCGCAGCAGCTCCCGTAGGTGTAGTTGCAACAGCAGCTGCAGCTCCCGTTGTTGAAGAAAAGACAGAATTCGACGTAATTCTCACAGGCTTCGGCGACAAGAAGCTCAACGTTATCAAGGCTGTTCGTGAAATCACAGGTCTCGGCCTTAAGGAAGCTAAGGACATGGTTGAAGGCGCTCCCAAGGCAGTTAAGGAAGGCGTTTCCAAGGACGAAGCTGACAAGATCAAGGCTGCTCTCGAAGAGGCAGGCGCATCTGTTGAAATTAAGTAATTTTAAAATTACTTTAAATTCACAAACATACAATTCTGCAAATTTGGATAATTTACAGAAAAACCGAGATCGTTTAACGGTCTCGGTTTTTTTGCGCTCTGAAATAGAAAGCCCCGAGAACAATTGCCCTCGTTGCTTTTTATTTATTCTTCTGTTACGGGTGTAATAACAACGTTTCCGTTTGCATCAAGAAGAGGCGTGATGCCACCGGCGTAGCCATTTATATAAACTATATAATTGACACCCGTTTCGGTATCCACCCAAATCTCAAAACTGGAAAACGCGCCGTCGGAATGTATCTTTACAAATCTCTTTTCCTTCTTTGCCATAGTGTCAAACCTCCAAATTCTTACAGATGCGCGATAATATCGCTCGTTTTTCTAAACAATTGGTTGTTTTATATGCACGTTTGTTGAATTTTGATTAAAATTCCATAATCTTGTCGAGATATGCCTTGAGCTCGGAAATAGGAAGTCTTACCTGCTCCATTGTATCTCTGTCACGTACCGTTACACAGTTGTCGCCCGCGTTTTCGCCGTCGCCAACAGTTTCAAAGTCAACAGTGATACAGATAGGAGTACCGATCTCGTCCTGACGGCGGTATCTCTTACCGATAGAGCCTGTCTCGTCGAAGTCTACGTTGTAGTACTTAGAAAGCTCACAGTAGATCTCGTCAGCCGCAGCGGAAAGCTTCTTGGAGAGAGGAAGGATCGCAGCCTTAACGGGAGCGAGCGCAGGATGGAGATGGAGAACTGTTCTTACGTCATTCTTCGCTTCATCAATAACCTCCTCATCGTAAGCGTCGCAAAGAACTGCGAGAACGCTTCTTTCAACACCGAGAGAGGGCTCGATTACGTAAGGTGTGTATCTTTCGTTTGTTTCGGGATCGAAGTATGTGAGATCCTTTCTGGATTCGTTCTGATGCTGTGTGAGGTCATAGTCTGTTCTGTCAGCTACGCCCCAAAGCTCGCCCCAACCGAACGGGAACAAGAATTCGAAGTCAGTTGTAGCCTTGGAGTAGAAGCAGAGCTCCTCGGGATCGTGGTCGCGGAGACGGAGGTTCTCGTCCTTAAGGCCGATGGAGAGAAGCCACTGATGGCAGAAGTTTCTCCAGTATGCGAACCATTCAAGGTCTGTACCGGGCTTGCAGAAGAATTCAAGCTCCATCTGCTCGAATTCACGTACGCGGAAGATAAAGTTACCGGGTGTGATCTCGTTTCTGAAGGACTTACCGATCTGACCGATACCGAAGGGGAGCTTCTTTCTTGTTGTTCTCTGTACGTTTGCAAAGTTTGTGAAAATACCCTGAGCCGTCTCGGGACGGAGGTATACTGTATTCTTCGCATCCTCAGTTACGCCCTGGAATGTCTTGAACATAAGGTTGAACTGACGGATATCAGTAAAGTTGTGCTTACCGCACGTAGGACAAGGAATGTTATTTGCCTCAACGAACTCCTTCATTTCAGCGTGTGTGAATGCATCGATAGGCTTTTCAAGTGTTGCACCTGTCTCAGCGCAGAAATCCTCGATAAGCTTGTCCGCACGGAATCTTTCGTGGCACTCACGGCAATCCATAAGAGGATCGGAGAAGCCTGCAAGGTGTCCTGAAGCAACCCATGTCTGGGGATTCATAAGGATAGCGGCGTCAAGGCCTACGTTATATTTATTCTCCTGAACAAACTTTTTCCACCAAGCCTTCTTTACGTTGTTCTTGAGTTCAACGCCAAGAGGACCGTAGTCCCAAGTGTTTGCAAGTCCGCCGTAGATCTCACTGCCGGGGAAGATGTAGCCGCGGTTTTTACAAAGCGCTACGATTTTGTCCATTGTCTTTTCTGTATTCTTCATTTTTTACTCCATTCCGTCTATCTCACCTTGACGGATACAAGGTAGTAGACTATAAAATTGTAATAAAGCAAATATTACTTCAATTATAAATTCTATCACAACACGTCATTGTTGTCAAGGGATTTTTAATTTTTTGAGATTATTCGCGCGTATTAAAATTGCTTTTTCCATTGACAAACAAAGCTCGCTTATAGTATAATAAATATATATTTAATATTTATAAGGATTTTAAAGATAGATGAATCTGCAAAGACTCGAAACCATACTTGAAAAGGTCAAGGAGGCGTGCTTTTCGGTGCTTCCCATAGCACTGATCGTGCTCCTTATGTCCTTTACTATATGCCCCCTCCCAAATGACATTTTCATAGCGTTTATAATCGGCACCTGCCTGCTTATCGTAGGCCTTGGTCTGTTCTCGCTCGGCGCGGAAATGTCAATGACAAGAATGGGTACTCATATCGGTTCAAACTTAACTAAATCGAGAAATATTCCTATTATCGCGATCATATCACTTATCGTCGGCGTGCTCATCACGATCTCCGAGCCCGACCTTCACGTGCTTGCGGGATATACGGGCGACCAGAAGCTTATCTTCGTGCTCGCGGTAGCGATAGGTCTTGGAATCTTCCTCGTTATCGCCGTTATGAGAATTATTTTTAACATCAAAATCAAATATTTGCTTTTGGCAGGCTACGGCGTAATTATTGCTCTGGCAGTCATTACATACTTCAAAAACCCCAAATTCCTCGCTATTGCATTTGATGCGGGCGGCGTTACGACGGGCGCTATGTCCGTTCCGTTTGTAATGTCCATCGGCGCAGGTATTGCCGCGATAAGCGCGCAAAGTGGTGACGACGACTCGAGCTTCGGTCTTATGGCGATATGCTCAATAGGTCCTATCATCGCGATCCTTCTGCTCGGTCTTCTCGGCGGGCTTGACAGTCTCGCGTATTCGGCTCATCCCCTGCCTGAATTCAACAATTCTCAGGGTATGGCACTCTCCTTCTTGGCAAAGGTTCCCTCTGTTATCAAGGACGTTCTTATGGGCCTTGTCCCGATCATTATTTTCTTCGTTATTTATCAATTCTGCACCGTAAGAGTGGCTAAAAAGGAATGGCTCCATATTTCCATCGGCGCTATGTACACCTTCTTTGGAATGGTGCTTTTCCTCGTCGGCGTAAACGTAGGCTTTATGCCCGTAGGAAGCTACCTTGGAAGCACCCTTGCAAGCGGAAATCTCAAATATGCGGTAATTCCCGTAGGAATGGTTATCGGCTTCTGTATGACTTATGCCGAGCCCGCTGTGGGAGTACTTGAAAAGCAGGTTGAGGATGCGACTGCGGGTACGATCCCGAAAAAGATCCTTCCTCTTATGATGGCAATAGGCGTTTGTCTCGCGGCGGGACTTTCAATGCTCCGCTCTCTCACAGGCATCTCAATTATGCCTATGCTTATTATCGGATATCTTGTTGCAGTAATTCTCACCTTCTTCTGTCCGTCTATTTTCACGTCGATCGCTTTTGACGCGGGCGGAGTTGCCTCGGGTGTTATGGCGGCAACCTTCCTGCTCCCCCTGTCCATCGGTATTTCAACCGCTATGGGCGCGACAAGTGATGAAATTATGCTCAACGCCTTCGGTACTATCGCACTTGTTGCGATGACTCCTACGATTTCCATTCAGATACTCGGTATCGCATTCAAGGTTAAGCGTCATGCCGCAGAGGTATCCGCTCCCGATATCGACAGTGAGGTTATCGAGCTTGACAATAATAACGAGGTCGTACACGACGTCGAGATTATTGAATTTGATTTAAGTGGGGTTTTATCCTGATGGAAAACATTTTTCTTTTAATTACAGTAGTTAAGCGAAGCGAGGCGGAGGAATTCATTGATTTCTTCCTTACCCGCCACACGCATCCTATATATTCCTCTCTTTGCGAGGGCGCAACGCGTGAAACCAAGCTTAAGACCTTCGGTCTTGAAAAGAGCGAAAAGGTGCTTATGCAATCAATAGTGACGGAAAGTAAAATGCGCGAGCTTATATACGGGCTTGCACACGATATGCAGATCTACCTTCCCGACAAGGGCATTTCTATGGCGATCCCCCTCTCCGCGATCGCATCAAGACGCGTGCTTGACAGTATCGTTGCCGAGGGCGTTTGCGACGAGGACGTAAAGAAAAAGGATATTAACGAAAGGACAAATACAATGGAGCTTATAATTTCTATTTGCGCCAAGGGACATACAAACGAAATAATGGCGGCGGCTCGCGAGGCGGGCGCAACGGGTGGTACCATCGTAAAGGCAAAGGGTACCGCAAAGGCGGGCACGGACAAGTTCTTCGGCATGGCGATCTCCGACGAAAAGGAGCTTGTTTACATAGTTGCCCACAAGGAAGTAAAATCCGATATTATGAAGGCGATCGCATCATACACGTACGGTGAGGGCGCGCATCCCGTAGTATTTGCGCTTCCTATAACGGAAACCGCAGGATTCAGATTCTCCGACGGAGAGTAAAATAAAACCCTGAGGGCACCTATCATAAAGCGGTTTTTATCAATATCAAAAGGGACGAGAAAATCTCGTCCCTTTTTGTTATTCTTTTTGGGGTGGCAATAAGTGAAGTTTTCACTGACGTGAAAGTGAAGTTGCTGCGCAGTGAAGTTTGTACTAACATACAAGTGAAGTTAAGCTTGCCCACTTTGCCGTAGGCAAAACTTCACTATCCGCAGGATAATTTCACTTACAAAGTAAACTTCACTTGCTCACAAGGGCAAACTTAGTTCGGCGCCCTGCTTTACCGCAGGTCTCCGTGTGTGTTTCCTCTTTTTTTATTCTTCAATTTCAGACTCGTCAAAGCCCGATACCTCTTTCACACTATCGGCATCGCGACAAATAAGTCTCGCCTTGCCCTTTTTATCAATGGACAAAACGCCCTGGGTCATACCGATCATAATGATCTCGCTTCTCTCAACACCCGCGCCAAAGGCGTGTCCTCGCGCTACGAATTCGTCATCGTCAACCGAAAATACGGTCTTTCCGAGAAGCTTATTATAGGAGTATTCAACTCTATACTCCTTGCTATCGATTTCAACTAAAAAGAACTGCTTTATCATATTTACCTCAAAAATTTTTCTTCAATTAAATTATACATTAAATCCCGTGCTTTGTCAAGTTACCTTATCTTGACAAAAGTAAAAAATAATGTTATAATTATATATTAAGAAAAAGACGGAGGTGAGTGGCAAAATGTACGATTCAGGCAGAAATTTCGGCAGAAATGATATCGGTGACAACGATTTCTGGGATCTTTCCAAGAATAAGGATGTCTCCCGCCCCGCTCCGCGCTATCCAATCCACAAAAAATCCACGCCCGAGGGCGTGCTTATAGAATCCGACACAGGAGCTAACACCCCTGAGCCCACCTACAAGATCCCCGAGAAAAAAACGGCGTATTCAACGCCCGACACGGTTGTAGAGTACACGCCCGACAATATATTTATAAATAAGGTAAAGATCACGACGACCGATAAGGACAAGAGCATCTTTAACCCAAGCGCACTCTTTATGCGCGAGAGAGCCGCTCTACTTAATCGCAAGGGGTCTCCCTGCGATTACGTAAGCTTTTACGCGCACTCTCCGAGATATTCGGGAATGACGCGCCCCCAGCTTGCCTATTATTTATGGTGGAGAGAAAATGTTCGTCGCGGCGAGCTTATAAAGACCGATATTTCCTACGTTAAGCTCTACATTCAGGAGATCGTTACCTCGAACGAGGGCGAGGACGTAAGACTCGGACTTTCCGACCTTATCAAGATCGCGCGAAATTGCTTTGACAACCCCGTCGGCAAGGTGTATATGGCAAGAATCATATCCGACTTTTGTCTTCTCCACAGGCTTGAATGCCCCACGGACGAGATACTTGACATTCTCTCACACTTTACCTTTGAGCATATCGCCGACGAGTTTTTCCTCAGCCTTACAAATACAAACCGACACCTCTACGCGCCGATAGCGATCGATCACATTTCAATATACAACTACAAAAAATCCAAGTTCTACGACGGTGAAAATAAAGCACTTTTTGACTCCCACATCCTCGCAGCGCTTCACGCCTGCTTTATAAACGATGCCTCATTTAAGGCGATCTGCGGATTTGCATCGGGAATTTTCTCAACGAAGCTCTCGGACAGAAAGCTCTTTGACGGCAGAGTGGAATTTTGCGCTCCAAGTGCCCGAATTCTTGTAAGCTACTTCCCTGTCAGCTGTATCGCGGGAGTTGTAACCGACTCGATCCGATACTCCGAAAACAAGCTCCGCGCACTCCTCGGTATCCGCACCACACTTGCCGTAGGCGAGCTTCCAATAGAGATAACAAGCGTCATTGACGGCTATTTTGAGCAAGCCTGGGACGACTTTGCAATTTATAAGACAAGCACCAAGCAGAAGGCTGAAAGACGCGCAGAGGAGGAATACAGCCACCTCTACGACGTACCAAAGAGAGAGCTTTCTCTTACAAGCGCCAAGGAGATAGAATCGCGCTCGTGGGAGACCACAAGAAAGCTTACCGAGGCATTCTCGGACGAGCCTGCTATTCCTAATATCCCCACGGCAGAGCCCGTAGAGCTTACTGTTTTAAGCAAAACGCCAAGCGCGTCGGAGACAGCGACGGACGACTCAAAATGGGGCGAGCATTATAAGTTTTTACTTATTTGCAAAAGCGGAAATGCAACCGACGAGCGCGAATATGCGCGCGCAAAAAGCATGTCTCTTGACGAGCTTGCGGACACGTTAAACGAGCTCTCCGTAGAAATTATCGGAGATATTATCCTTGATTTTGACGGCGAAAAATACACGGTTATTGAAGACTATCTGGACCTCATATAAGGAGAAAAAATGACTAATAAACAAACACCACAAATTCCGAGAAGAATACTTGCATCCCTTCTCTCCAGCATATCTGCGGGCGTAGTACCGAGATCGGGCGCGCCTTATATTGCCATAGGCAGAGCTGACGAAATAAGCGCATTTTTGTCCGACCTTGAAGAAGTGAACGAGGGTGGCGGCGCTATGCGATTCCTTATAGGCAGATACGGAAGCGGTAAGAGCTTCCTTATCCAGCTCGTGCGCGGCTATGCGCTTGAGCGCGATTTCCTTACCGCCGACTGCGACCTCTCCCCCGAACGCCGTCTCTACGGTACGGGCGGCTCTGGTGTCGCAACCTATCGCGAGCTTATGAAAAACTTGGCGTCAAAGTCCTCTCCCGACGGCGGCGCGCTTACTAAAATCATCTCCCGCTGGGTAGGACAGATAAAGAACGAGCTTCTCCAGAGCGGTATTTCCCCCGACAGTGAATCGTTCTATTTAGAGCTTACAAAGAGAGTTTCAAGCGAGCTTTCATCCCTTGAGTTTCTCGTTGGCGGCTTTGATTTTTCAAAGGTAATTATTGAATATTATAAGGCTATTATGGACGACGGCGAAGCTGCTCGCGAGCGCGCAAGCGCGTGCGTTCGTTGGCTTCGCGGCGAATACGCAACCAAGACCGAGGCAAAGAAGGCGCTCGGCTTCTCGGTGTCCGTAATTATCGACGACGACAACTGGTATGACTTTTTAAAGCTCTGGGCGGCACTCTCAAAGAAGATGGGCTACCGCGGACTCGTTGTATTTATTGACGAATGCGTAAACCTCTACAAAATCCCCCACAGAATCAGCCGCGAGAATAACTACGAGAAGATCCTCTCTATGTTCAACGATACCCTTCAGGGCCGTTCCCCCGGACTTGACATAATTTTCGGCGGCACACCTCAGTTCCTTGAGGACACCCGACGCGGACTCTTCAGCTACGAGGCGCTCCGCTCCCGTCTATGCGACAGCCGTTTTGCTCTTGACGGATTCAAAAACCTTATCGGTCCCGTAATTCGTCTGAAGCGCCTTTCCGACGACGAACTTTACGCGCTTATTTGCCGTGTAACAGCTCTTTACTCACAGTACTACAATTGGGAATGCACAATTACCGACGAGGAAAGAATTGAATTTTTGAACATTTGTCTTTCCCGCGCAGGCGCGGACAGTATGATAACCCCCCGTGAGATGCTCCGCGACTATATGACAGTGCTCAATATCTTAATGCAAAACCCCGACGCGAAATTTTCCGACGTCGTAGGAAAGAGCGTTACGTTATCTCACGCGGATATAGGCGACGGCGAGCCTATCTCTCCCGTAGCGGCACCCACACAAAACAGAACGTACACCGCAGAAGACATTGAATTCTGATTGATTTTAACAAGGAGAAAATTATGAACAGCGAGAAGATTTTTGAGCGCTTCCCCGACTATATAAGAGAATATATATACGCGCACTCCTGGGAGTCCCTTCGCGGTGTTCAGATAGAGGCGGCAAACAGTATTTTCAATACTGACAATAACCTTTTGCTTACCTCCTCAACCGCGAGCGGTAAGACCGAGGCGGCGTTTTTCCCCGTTCTCTCGCTTCTCAACGAAGCTCCCCCCTATTCTATCGGCGTGCTTTATATCGCGCCGCTCAAGAGCCTTATCAACGACCAGTTTGAGCGCATAAGCGAGATTCTTGATTTGTCGGGAGTTGAGGTTACCCATTGGCACGGAGACGTATCGGCATCACATAAGAAAAAGCTGCTGTCAAATCCCCGAGGAATTTTGCAAATCACCCCCGAATCCCTCGAGGCAATGCTTATAAACCGCTCGAACGACATTCCCCGTCTTTTCGGCGATCTCCGTTTCGTAATAATTGATGAAATACACACCTTAACGGGTACCGACCGAGGCAACCAGATCATCTGCCAGCTCTCGCGTATTGCCCGTCTTATCGGCTACCACCCAAGACGAATCGGACTTTCCGCAACTATCGGAGACCCGACTCTTGCCGCCACGTGGCTTACGGCGGACACGGGACGCGCGGTCGATACGCCCATATTCAAAAACGAAAAGATCAAGTGGAGACTCGGTCTTGAGCATTTCTATATTGAAAATCCCGAAGCCGAGAAATACACGGCGGAGCATTCCGATGCAGCATCGGTTGAAACCACCGATAATACCGTGGGCGCCGACGCTCCTGTTGATGATAAGCCCCACGTTTTGATACCTAAAATTGATCCGGGGTGCGAATACGCCTACGATTGCGTAAAGAATTCAAAATCCATTGTTTTCTCAAACTCCCGCGAGGAGACCGAATATATTTGCGCTACAATGCGCCAAATAGCCCGCACACGCGGAGATAACGATTCGAGAATTCTTATCCACCACGGAAACCTCTCCGCATCACTCCGCGAGGAAGCGGAGATGAAAATGCGCGACGACGAGGAGAACATTACGACCTGCGCGACGGTTACAATGGAGCTTGGAATTGATATCGGCAAGCTTCAAAGGGTTCTCCAGATGCAAGCGCCGAATACCGTTTCAAACTTTTTACAAAGACTCGGTCGCTCGGGAAGACGCGATATGCCGCCCGAAATGATGATGGTATTCCGCGAGGAAGAGGCTCTTCCGAACACACCCCTGCCCCAGCTCATTCCGTGGGAGCTTTTGCGCGGAATCGCAATAATTCAGCTCTATATCGAGGAGCGCTTTATCGAGCCTCCGCAAATAAAAAAGATGCCGATGAGTCTTCTCTTCCACCAGACGCTCAGCGTTCTCGCATCAAGCGGCGAGCTATCCCCCCGCGCGCTTGCCGAACGCGTGCTGACTCTCCCGCCATTTATAAATATAAGCCGCGAGGATTATAAAGAGCTTATCGTCTCAATGCTCAACTGCGACTATATCCAGCTTACCGAGATAGGCGGGCTTATAATCGGACTTGCAGGCGAGAGACTTCTTCGCAGCTACAAATTCTATGCAGTTTTCAAGGATAGTGAGGACTTTACCGTGCGATGCGGCTCGGACGAGATCGGAACTATCACGACTCCCCCGCCCGTTGGCGACCGCTTTGCTTTAGCAGGCAGAGTCTGGGAGGTAGAGGAGCTTGACGTGCAAAGAAAGCTTATTTACGTAAAGAAGGTGGACGGCAAAATGGAGATCTCCTGGCCCGGCGACTTTGGAGAGATCCACACAAAGATCCTTATGAGAATGAAGCAGGTGCTTTACGAGGACACCGTTTATCCTTACCTCAAGGAAAATGCGCAAAAGCGCCTTGAAATCGCGCGAAGATGCGCCCGCAATACGGGAATGCTTGAGCATTCTCTTGTGCATCTGGGCGGCTACTCCTATTGTCTTTTCCCGTGGCTTGGCACTCGCTCATTCAGAACGCTCCGCAAATATTTGCGCGCAAATGCTCAAAAATACAACATTTCAGGCATTGAATTTGAGGGCTGCTACTATATAACCTTCAAAATGGAAAAGACGAGCCCCGACTATCTCATTTCCCATCTTATGCAGGACGTCGAAAGATACGGCATCAACTGTCATGAATTAGTCGAGAAGGGCGAGATCCCCGCATTTGAAAAATACGACCCGTATATTCCACAAGCCTTGCTTCGCCGCGCGTATGCAACGGACAAGCTCCGCTCCGACGAGCCCGAGGACAAGATCCGCGAGCTTTTCGATGAGATTAAATAAAAATACCGCCGTGGTAACCCACGGCGGTATCTATTTATCAATTTTCCAAATCTATTGGAGCATAATGTATTCTTGCGGGCATTCCATCCATGAAATGAATAAAATAGCACACTCCGTCAATGTAATATGCCGCAACAACGTCCCAATATCCGTCACCCTCAAGGGTTTTAAGCAAATAACAGTATTCCTGCTCCTGTATCGCTTTAAGAACAGGTGCCTTTTCGGGTTCAAAATTTTCCAAAGCATAGTATAAAGAATCATGATAAACTATATCTAAATTTTCCACGTATTCAATGCTCTTGAACAGCTTGCTATCAAGATACGTTTCTCCGTTGATAACCTTAACGTCAATAGAATGCGCATAGGATAAGAAAGGCATTTGAATATAAGTATGTGCGGTGAATTCCAATTCCGCTTTTGTTTCATCTTCCTTTAGCAGAGTGTCCACAAGGTCGCGAACTCCGATAGCACCGTAATAATACGTCGTGCCCGCGGACGATTTGGGAGGATACTTTTCCAAATCCATTATTTCCATCAATGCATCGTGATACTTTCCAAACTCATAATCCATATCCTCATGCTTGATTTCGCCCAAATACTCCATACGAGTGAAAACAGGAATGTAGAATTCCCCGTCAATCTTATCGCAAGGTATTGTAAACCAAGCATCGTTATATGCCTCTCTGGTATGATAAATTTCGTCCTTATCGGTGTTTTTATTCAAATAAATAAACAAATCATCAAAATCAACACGCTCATTCTTATTATTACCATATTTGAAATTTGTTTCAAACAAAGTAAAATGTTCAATACCGGGTTTTTTTGCCGTCTCGTTTACAATATCAAGCATGTATTCCGGTTGATTTATCTGAAACGCTGCCATAAACTCTTTCCCGTTATACGAATCCGGAATTTCCTTTGGATTATAGAATCTTACCCATGTATAATTCTCCGCGCAGCAATATCGGCCTGACTCATTGCTATGCTCGGAATTATAATATCCGCACACAAAATAATAGTTTGAGGGATCGTATTTTACTATAAGCGCCTGAGCTCCGTCCTTGATGCTTTGTATCTCCGTAGCAAGCGTTGGCGGAGGAGGCATATCATAGCAAACGTGAAGCTGCTTCAAATATTCCGACAGCGCAGTTATCAGCTCAGTTCTTTTTTCTTCTTTAGGAGGAGTCTTAATTATTGGAACATCTCCACCCGACATATAGGGCTTTGTACACGACGCAAGACAACCTACAAGCATCGCGCATGCAAGCAAAATCACAATAAATCTTTTCAAAATAACATTCTCCTTTCCATGGTGATAAAAAAGCGCACAAGTTTACCCGCCGTAGCAGTTTAACTTGTACGCTTAACTATTGATTTTTTTACGTTCTTTATAAAAGCCGCGGAAAATCGCAATAAGGCGCCAAGCTAAACTATTTTCATAAAAATAAATCATAGCCGCACCTCCTTTTACTTCCTATTTATATTGTACCATATATATTTGCAAAATGCAATAGCAATTTATTGATAATTTGCGACAAATAAAAATAATCCTCCGTTGAGATGACTCAACGGAGGATTTTCTATATTATTTTCGGCTGTGCCGTAACGTCTGTCTTTTAGAGCTATATATAAATATATATCAATCCCTTATGGGAACAAAAATTACAGATTTCTGTAAAATAATATTATCTTACTTTGCGTAATCAACCGCACGGGATTCGCGAATAAGATTGATCTTGATCTGACCGGGATACTTAACCTCAGCCTGGATCTTTGCCGCCATTTCTCTTGCGACAACCTTCATAGAGTCATCGTTAACCTCCTCGGGCTTAACCATAACTCTGATCTCGCGTCCTGCCTGAATTGCAAACGCCTTATCTACGCCGTCAAAGCTCTTTGCAATTTCCTCAAGCTTTTCAAGACGCTTGATGTAGTTTTCCATATCCTCTCTTCTTGCGCCGGGTCTTGCCGCGCTGATAGCGTCAGCCGCCTGTACGAGAATAGCGATAATAGTCTTGGGTTCAACGTCGTTGTGGTGCGCCTCGATAGCGTGAACTACCTCGCGGCTTTCCTTATACTTCTTTGCCGCATTTACGCCGATCTCAACGTGGGAGCCTTCAACGTCGTGGGGGACTGCCTTACCAATATCATGGAGAAGTCCCGCGCGCTTTGCAATGTTCGCGTCAACGCCAAGCTCTTCAGCCATCATTCCTGCTAAGAACGCCACCTCAATAGAGTGCTTAAGCACGTTCTGTCCGTAGCTCGTTCTGTACTTGAGTCTGCCGAGCAATCTTACAAGCTCGGGGTTGATACCGTGAATGCCAACCTCAAAGGTCGCTCTCTCGCCCGCCTGCTTAACGGACGCGTCAACCTCGCGCTGTGCCTTCTCAACCATTTCTTCAATTCTTGTGGGATGAATTCTACCGTCGGAAATAAGACGCTCGAGAGCGATTCTCGCAACCTCTCGTCTTACGGGATCAAAGCCCGACAATGTAATCGTTTCGGGAGTATCGTCAATAATAAGCTCAACTCCTGTGAGAGTCTCGATCTTCTGGATATTTCTACCCTCTCGACCGATGATTCTACCCTTCATTTCCTCACTGGGCAATGCCACAGAGGAAATCGTTGCCTCGGAAACGTGGTCGGATGCGTATCTCTGAATAGCGAGCGACAAAATGTTCTTCGCCTTTTCGTCCGCTTCCTCCTTGAACTGTGTTTCAAGGGCGTCAAGTCTTTCAGCAAGCTCATGCTTCATCTCGGACTCAACTCTCTCGATAAGCTCATCCTTTGCTTCCTCAACAGAAATACCCGAAATAAGCTCAAGCTTCTTTAACTGCTCAGCGAGAACGCCGTCGATCTGCTCCTTAACCGCTTCGTTTTCGCGGAGCTTACGGTCGAGCTGCTCGTTCTTCTTTTCAAGAGCATCAGTCTTCTTGTCGAGTGTTTCTTCCTTCTTTGCAATTCTGTCTTCAAGTCTGTTTACTTCCGTGCGTCTCTGTCTCATTTCACGCTCAAACTCGTTTCTTTGAGTCATGATGCCTTCCTTGGCCTCGAGAAGAGCAACCTTCTTTGCGGACTCGGCGTCAGTTTTCGCTTCTGCTACGATCTTCTTAGCCTCTGCCTCCGCAGAGCCGATCTTAGCCTCGCCGACCTTCTTACGGGCAAGATATCCGAAGAAAAGTCCAAGCGCAAGACATACAACGCCAATACCAACACACAAAAGAACAACAATTGGTGTTTCAATCATTTCCCTTTACACCTCCTTTGTTTATCTTTTAAGTTAAATATAATATAATATCAAACAACAAGGTTTAGACTTCCCCTATTGTACAATATCTAACTATAATTATACTAAAAAAGAGGGACTTTGTCAATAGCTTTTTCCCTCACATTATGGTATATATTGCCTTTTTGTGAAAAGTTTGGCTAATTTTACCAAAAAAGATCCGCGCAGGAATTGTCCTTGCGCGGATTATGTTTTATTCAATTTCAATAGCTCCGAGATTACATTTTCCCGTTATCGTCAGCACGGGAGCGTTGGGATCACTGTTTTTATGAGAAATTTCAACCGCGCCAAGAGTATTATCAATATCAACCGCCACTCTCCAGCTCTTCGGCACCTTGATCTCAATAGCCCCCATTCTGCAATCGACATTCAAAACTCCGCCACCGGTATACTTGTCTGCGTTTTCAAAGCACACCTCGGACGCGCCCATTCTCGTCCTAACGTAGCCCTTCTTAAAGGTCGCTCCGTCAAAATAACGGGAATTTGCAGTTCCGAAATCACCCTTTTCGCCGTCTTCATCGTCTTCGTCGTCTTCGTCGTCTTCGTCATCAACGTCAAACTCAGGCTCTTCAAACTCAGGCTCTTCAACCTCTACCTCAATAGGGCCGTCGCGATCGTCACTGTTAATATCAACGTGAACGTGACCGTTTTTGATTTTCTTGCTGATCTTGATCTTTTTTCTTCTTCTGGGAATAAGGAAGCGTACACCTATCGACAAAAGCACTGAGCAGCCGAAAACTATCCAGTTATTGATAATATTTTCTTCAACGCCGCAAAGGAAAGCAATATTCTCCTCAAACAGCATAAAGATAAATCCAAGCGGCACGAATATCTGATCAAAGTGCAGCTTTATCATTCTTTCAATTATAATCGCAAGCAGGAAGACCGCCAAAACTATCCTCCACACCGAAAGCTCGCCTACGATACTTGTAAAATCACCGAGCACGCCCACACCCTGCAATATAAGAAGCACGGCGGCTGCCACTATCAAAAGTCCCCATATGATCCTTGAAGCCTTCATTTTCCAAACCTCATTTCTTCAATTCTACATTTTAAAATTTTCGCGTATCCGCGCGAAAAATAAGTTGTTTTGTGAGTATTCTTAAAACGTATCTCGCCCGAGCCCGTAAGGTCTTTATGTAGCGAGCTTATCTGCATTACGTTTACCACGGTGGATTTTGAAATACGAAGGAAGGCTGATCCCATCATATCCTCAATCTCAAAAAGCTTGTGCTGACAAAGAAGCATTTTATCCTTCGTATGCGCGTACACCTTGCCGCAGGACGTTTCGAAAAATAAAATTTCCTTCCTCGGCACGAAATACTCATCGTCACCTATGTAAAGCGGCATCTCAGAGCCTCTCTGCCCTGCAAGCAACGACTGAAGGCGCAAAACCTCGTCGTTTATCTCGCGACATTTTATTATGACCTCGGGAGATTCGTTCTCCGCGATCTCGATTCTAACCTTCACGTCATCACCTCGCCTTGTAAGAATATTATATCACTTAGTGCAAATTTTGTAAATAGGGTTTGTGTAAGTGGTTAATTTCAACGCGTAAGAGGTAAAAAAAGCGCATACGGATGCCCGTATGCGCTATAAAGTGTATTATTTACCTGCAACGCTTATGCCTTCAACAAGAACTGCGGGAGAGCCGAATACACAGAAGCTTGTGGGAATTCCCCATTCAATTGTATCAGCTACCATCGTAATGCTCTTTAAAAGCTCAAAGAAGTTGCCCGCGATCGTAAACGTCTTTACCGCCTGACCCTTCTTGCCGTTTTCTATCTTAAAGCCTGCGCTCTCGATTGAGAAGTCGCCCGTAACGGCATCAGCGCCTGCGTGGAGGCCCTTAAGCTCGGTAATGTAAATACCGTTGCCAACCGCAGCGAAAAGCTCGTCAAGAGAATTCTCGCCCGCGGAGATGGAGAAGTTATAGGGAGCGATAGAAACCTGAGAAGCATAACCGCCTCTCTGTCCGTTTGCGGTAGTCGCCTTGCCCGCCTTCTTTGCAGTCTTAAGGTCGTAGAGGAGAGTGTTGAGAACACCGTTTTCAACTACGTTCTTCTTGTATGCCGCAACGCCCTCGCCGTCAAATGCGGTCTGCACGGGGCAGCCCTCTCTCATGGGATCGTCCGTAATAGTTACACAGTCGGAGGCGATCTTCTCACCCTCCTTGCCTGCGAGCAAGGAAAGTCCCATCTGCGCATTCTTCGCGGAGAAGCAGGAGGAGTAAGCGGAAAGAATGGAACGCATCTGCTTACCCGAAATTACGATATTGTACTTGCCCGATTCAACGAAGCCCGCGCCGAGACGCTCCATAGCGCCGTCAACCGCCTTTGCGGGAAGGCCGTCCACCTCATCACCCTCGGTGCCCATAGCGAACTCAAATCCGCTCTGCTTCTCTCCGTCAACGTTGATTACGGAGGATGCATAGCAGCCGCTCATACCGACCTTGTTGGTCAGTTCAAGTCCGTAGGAATTATAAAGATAAAATTCGGAAACGAAGGAGAGCGCAACGCTCTGTGTACCGTCTACAACAGCTTCACTGTAGTTATAAAGGCTTTCCTGAAGCTTCAATGCGCAATCCTTGAGTGTTGCCGCATCAACCACGCAGGGCTCGCCCGCGGTAGTCTTTTCGTAGGACTCGGAGCCTTCAAAAATGAACACCTCATCCTCGTTTTCAATAACTCTCGCGTTGTCCGCCGCGCGAGACACAAGAGACGCAAGCTCATCCGCATCAAGAGAGTTGGTGGATGCATAGCCCATCTTACCGTCAACGATACAACGGAATCCAACGCCGCCCGTCATACCCGAGCTCATAGCGCTGATCTCGTGCTTGAGCGTTTTTGCGGAAAGCTCTTCCTCCGTAGTGCAGTAAATTTCATATTTTTCAACGCCCGCCTCAGCTGCCGCGGACACGATTATTTCTTTAATCCTTGAAAAATCCATAATTATCTACCTCCTACTGTAATCTTGGATACTCTGATAAGAGGCTGGCCTACGTCTGTGGGAACACTGCCGCTCGCGGAGCCGCACATGCCCTGACCCGTTTCCATATTCTGTCCTACCATATCTATATCCTTGAGGATCTGTGAGCCGTTGCCGATAAGAGACGCGCCACGAACGGGCTCACAAATAACACCGTTACGTACGATATAGCCCTCGCTTACAGAGAAGTTAAAGTCGCCTGTCAAGGGATTTACGGATCCGCCGCCCATTGACTTTGCGTAAAGACCGTATTCAATGGACGCGATAATGTCCTCGTTCTTGTCATCGCCGTTCGCAATATAAGTATTTGTCATACGGCTCGTAGGCTCGTAGAGGTAGCTTTCGCGACGGGAGTTACCCGTCATAGACATACCCATTCTGCGAGCACCGAGACGGTCGATCATATAGCCCTTGAGAACACCGTTCTCAATAAGTACGTTTCTCTTTGTGGGATTACCCTCGTCGTCAATGTTTACAGAGCCCCACGCGCCGGGGATAGTGCCGTCGTCAATTGCGGTAACCTTGGGGTTTGCAACCATCTGACCGAGCTTGCCCGCCATCTGGGAGCGACCTGTCGCTACGCTTGTAGCCTCAAGGGAGTGTCCGCAAGCCTCGTGGAAAATAACACCGCCGAAGCCGTTTTCAATAGCAACAGTCATCTGTCCTGCGGGACAGTAATCAGCTCTGAGGTTTACAAGAGCCTGATCTGCGGCTCTCTTACCGATATATTCAGGGGAGATCATATCGAAAAATTCAAGGCCCATACCGCGACCGGGACCGTAAAAGCCCGACTGATTTTCCGTGCCGTTTGACGCAACCGCGGAAACCGACATTCTTGTTCTTACGTGTCTGTCGGTAGTATAGAGTCCCTCACTATTGCAAATAAGAATATTATGGTCAACCGAGAGGAGTCTGCCCGAAACCTGCTTTATCTTCTCGTCTCTCTCCTTTGCGGCAAAGCAAGCGGCTTTAAGAAGGTCTGTGCGAGTCTTCATAGGTGTGCTCGCGGGAACGATCTTTACGGGATGAATATCACCGAAAATGCGCTCAGCAAGGTTGATCTGCACCTGTGCCTTGCTCTCGCCCATAGCGTCGGCAACCGTCTGTGCGCAACGGATAAGGCCTGCGCGGGAGAAATCTGTAGTAGTAGCGTAAACTGTTCTTGTACCAAGGAATGCGCGGATACCAACGCCCGATACCGTGTTATCGGTTACGTCTTCAATTTTTCCATTAAGAAATCCTACGGAGTTGTTTCTCGTCTTCTCCGCATAGATTTCCGCAAAATCAGCGCCCGACGACATTGCGACGGAGAGCACCTCTTCCGCTAAGAGCTTTGAAATTATCATAGCTTTAATCTCCTTTGTGTGTTTTTATATAATTTAAAACCTCGTTTAAATCATAGCACTCCGCGACCGTGATCGCGTGTGTTTCATTGTTTGGCGGCTGACCGTCAACAACCATAATGCCACGAATTCCCGACGCGTACGCGCCGCGGAGTCCGTTATAGGTATCCTCAACGATTACGGTCTCATCAATGCCCGCGCCTATTCTCTTGGCGGCAAGCAGGAAAATATCGGGAGCGGGCTTTCCGTTTTTTACCTCGTCGCCCGTAACTATGGCGTCGAAATAATGCAAAATTCCCGTTTTCTCAAGATTTCTCCTTGTTATCTCAATATTCGTCGAGGTCGCAAGGGCAATTTTAACTCCCTGCTCCTTTAAATATTCAAGGATCTCTCGGCAATAGGGCTTGAGTGGAACGTCTTTTTCAATATAAGACAAAAATCTCGCCTTGCGGACAGAGATAAACTCATCGTAGTCAATATCCGCGCCGTATATCTCTATAAATTTTTCTCTTAATCTCTGCGCAGGACTTCCTGCAACAAGCTCGTAAAACTCCTCGCCGCGCGGAAGACCGTATTCGTTACTTGTTTCTATCCACGAACGGCGGAAAAGCTCCTCGGTGTCAAGAAGCGTGCCGTCCATATCAAAAATTACGTAATTTATCATTTAGTCGGGGTTGCGCTCGCCAAGAGCGATATGATACTTCTGGTAGAAGGACTCAAAATATCCGCCGTCAAGCGCTTCTCTTATCTTCTTCATAAGGTTGTTGTAGAAGTAAAGATTGTGTACAACCGCGAGTCTCATACCGAGCGCTTCCTTTGCCTTGATAAGATGGCGAATATAAGAACGGCTGTAATTTCTGCACGCGGGACAGTCGCAGGAGTGAGATATCGGACGGGGGTCCTTTGCATACTTTTCGTTGCAGATATTCATCTTGCCTTCCCAAGTAAAGAGATTACCGTGGCGCGCGTTTCTTGAGGGCATTACGCAGTCAAAGAAGTCAACGCCCATATGAACCGCCTCAAGAATATTGCAGGGTGTACCTACGCCCATAAGGTATCTGGGCTTGTCCTTAGGCATAAAGGGCTCAACCGCATTGATGATTCTATACATATCCTCAGTCTCCTCGCCAACCGCAAGACCGCCGAGCGCGTATCCCTCGCAGGGGATCTCCGCAATTCTCTGCATGTGCTCGATACGAAGGTCCTCGTACGTGCCGCCCTGATTGATACCGAAGAGCATCTGATTCTTATTAATGGTCTCGGGCAAGGAATTGAGTCTGTCCATTTCAACTCTGCAACGCTCAAGCCAACGGGTAGTTCTGTCAATAGAATTTCTTACGTACTGGTAGGGTGCGGGGTTTTCAATGCACTCGTCAAACGGCATAGCAATTGTAGATGCGAGATTTGACTGGATCTGCATGCTCTCCTCAGGGCCCATAAAGATTCTCTTACCGTCAACGTGGCTCTGGAATCTTACGCCCTCCTCAGTAATTTTTCTGAGCTGTGCCAAGGAGAATACCTGGAATCCGCCCGAGTCTGTAAGGATCGGCTTGTCCCAATTCATAAACTTGTGAAGACCGCCCATCTCGTAAATAAGTCTGTCTCCGGGACGAATGTGAAGGTGGTAGGTGTTGGAGAGCTCAACCTGACAGTCGATCTCACGAAGCTCCATAGTGGAAACACCGCCCTTGATCGCAGCGCACGTGCCTACGTTCATAAACACGGGAGTCTGAATGTCTCCGTGTACTGTGTGAAGGACGCCTCTACGAGCGCGTCCGTCCTGTGCTAAAAGTTCAAACATAACTTTGCTCCTATAATTTTTTACCTGCTACAAAACCAATGTAGCGGCATATATTTTACGTTCTTTCAAACTGTCTGTCAATATTGCCCTTTGAGAAGGTCATAGCCACGGGGCGACCGTGAGGACAAACAGTAATGTCAGGAATCTCCATAAGCTTTCTTATGATCCAAAGATTATGTTCCTTTGGATATTCTCTGCCCGCCTTGATAGCCGCCTTGCAGGATGCCTGATACAGCGCCTTCTCAAAGAGGAGATTTCTTGTAATTTCTATATTTCCCGTGCCGTCGCGGAGTCGCTCGGCAATAACAGAGAGGAAGCCCGATACGTCCTCGGTCTCAACGCCCGACGGTATCTCGCTTACAAAGACAGTATTTCTCGCGCTTTCAAAGGCAAATCCGACGGACTCGATCTCCGAGCGGTACTGCTCAAGGCACTGTATCTCGTCGCTCATAAGCATAACCTCAATAGGCAGCATAAGAAGCTGGGAGGAGGATTCAGCGCGGTACATATTTGCCTTCAATTCCTCAAAGAGAATTCTCTCATGAGCGGCGTGCTTGTCAATAATAAGCAGCTTATCCTCAACCTCGCAGAGAATGTAGGAATTGAACGCCTCTCCTATATATCTCCAACTCGTTTGCTCACTTGAAACGTTACGGCTCTCTTCCGCATCAAGCACCGTGGGTGCGCTTGCGATTTTCTCGGTAGGCGCTTCATTTTCCTTTATCTGCTCGCGATTTGCGTAGCTTTCATACGGGGGAATAGCCTCGTTCGGCGCGCCGTCAGAGGTGTCGGGCTTTGAAACCGCTCTCTGCACCGCTACGGTGCGCTCGGTGTAAGCCTTCTCACTCACCTGCTCGCGAGGAATCTCCACCTTCGGTGCGGATGTGGGCTCGTTTGCGCGCGGGGGTGCGGGTGTAACGATCTTCGGGGCGGGATCAACCTTCACGGTTCCCCTTCCACCTACGTAAGTATTCACATACTCCGCCGCGCTCATTTTCTGGAAGCCGCCCTTGCCGCTTTCAGTAACAAAATCTATAGCCATCTGGCTCTTTTTTAAGGATTCTCCACGCTCAACCGAGGTCTCAAGCTGACTTGCAGAAAGAGTATTTTTTCTCTCGGGAGCCTTAAATATCTCGGGGCGGTACGCGCTCGAATCAAGCGCCTGCTTTACCGCGTAGTAAACCGCCTCAAATACGGGCTTCTCATTAGAGAACTTGACCTCAAGCTTTGCAGGATGCACGTTAACGTCAACGCGACCGGGAGAAAGCTCAATAAAGAGCACGCATACGGGGAATTTCTCGCTCGGCATATATGAGGAATACGCCTGCTCGATAGCCGCCGTAGCAGTCTTGCTCTTGACAAAGCGGTTGTTTATGTAGAAATTCTCTCCGCCACGGTTGCCCTTCACGTTATCCGAGCGACCGATAAAGCCCGAAACTTTGATTCCGTCGTATTCCATATCAACGGGCAAGAGCTTCTGCGAAAAATCTCTGCCGTATACCGCGTAGATCGTATTTTTAAGATTGCCGTCGCCCGCAGTCTCAAGCTTGATCTGACCGTCGGCAATATATCTTATGGCGATCTCGGGGTGCGAGAGCGCGATCTTCTCAACGTTCGTGCCGACGAAGGTGCTCTCGGTTATATCTCTTTTTAAGAACTTTCTTCTTGCAGGAACGTTCGAGAACAGCTCCTCAACGATAATGGTCGTGCCGTTTGATGCTCCCTGCTCATTAAGTCCCAAAATCTCTCCGTAGTGCGCGTCAAGCACCGCGCCCATAGGATTTTCCCTTCTCTTTGAAATAATTCTTATCTTAGAGACCGCCGAGATAGCTGCAAGCGCTTCTCCGCGGAAGCCGAGAGTTATGATGCCGTCAAGATCCTCGGCAGAGGAAATTTTGCTCGTCGCGTGGCGCAGAATTGCCACGGGCAGATCCTCGGGCTCCATGCCGCATCCGTCGTCGGATACACGCATAAACGTAACGCCACCGTTCTTGATCTCAACGGTTATTCTCTTAGCGCCCGCGTCGATGGAGTTTTCCATAAGCTCCTTTATTGCCGAGGCGGGTCTGTCAACCACTTCGCCCGCCGCGATAAGATTCGCAACGTCAAAGGACAGCTGATTAATTACGCCCATATAAATTTCCTCCTTTCAAAAATTATCCAAGTCGTTTCTTCAAATTAAACAAAAGTGTCATGCACTCGTAAGGCGAGAGTGTGTTTATATCAGTATTTTTAAGCTCGTCGATAACCTGCTGATTAATTACGTCGTCAAGGCTGATTATCTCCTCGTCAACTGCAGGCTCGGGCTTCTTATCAACGAGCGAAAGGTTCTTCGCGCTCGCCTCAACGTTCGAGAGCACCTCTCTTGCGCGCTTTATTACCTCATTCGGTACGCCCGCAAGCTTCGCTACGTCAATACCGTAGGAGTCGTCGGTCGAGCCGCGCACGATCTTACGAAGGAACGTGATCGAGTCGCCTCTCTTCTTTGCCGCGATATTGTAATTTACAATACCCTCAAGCTCCTCTTCCATAGAGGTAAGCTCGTGATAGTGTGTAGCGAAAAGCGTCTTCGCGCCTATCTTCTTGCTCGCGGTATACTCAACGATAGCGCGCGCAATACTCATTCCGTCAAAGGTGGATGTGCCTCGTCCAACCTCGTCGTAAATAATAAGGCTGTTTCGAGTCGCGTTCTTTAAAATATACGCGACCTCGTTCATCTCAAGCATAAAGGTCGACTGACCCGATGCAAGATCGTCACTTGCTCCGACTCTTGTAAATATCTTATCAACCACACCGATCGTCGCCTCACTTGCGGGAACGAACGAGCCGATCTGCGCCATAAGGACAATGAGCGCGACCTGTCTCATATACGTGGACTTACCCGCCATATTAGGACCTGTGATAAGCATCAGCTTCGTATCGGTAAGATTGAGTCTTGTATCGTTAGGAACGAAATACGTATCGCGAACGAACTGCTCAACAACGGGATGACGTCCGTCCTTGATATCAATTTCGGGACCCGAATTTACCTCGGGACGCACGTATCTGTTCTTTGCCGCAACGTTAGCAAGAGAAAGGTAAACGTCGCATGCCGCAATTATTGCCGCCGCCGCCTGAATTCTCGCGCTATTCTCCGCAACCTTGTTTCTTATCTCCGAGAAAATATCGTATTCAAGAGCGGAGAGCTTGTCCGATGCGCCGAGGATCGTGGATTCCATATCCTTGAGCTCCTCGGTAATGTATCTTTCGCAGTTTGCGAGAGTCTGCTTTCTTATATATCTTGCAGGAGCGAGCTCTATCTGGGATTTTGTAACCTCAATGTAGTAGCCAAACACCTTGTTGTAGCCGATCTTGAGATTCTTGATGCCCGTGGCCTCGCGTTCTGCCTCAAGGATTCTCGCTCTCCACTCGTCGCCGTGGAATACCGCAACTCTGAATTCGTCAACCTGATGATTGTATCCGTCGCGGATCATACCGCCCTCGCGTACCGAGAACGGTGGCTCGTCAACGATCGCGGTGTCAATAAGCTCGAAAATATCCTCAAGGGTGTCAAGCTCACGGTAAAGACGGAACAATTCCTCGCTACGGCAATTCTCTATAAGTCTGCGAAGCTCGGGCAATACCTTAATGGTATTTGCTACCGCGCGAAGATCCTTCGCGTTTGCCGTGCCGTAAACGATTCTCGTAATAAGACGCTCGAGGTCAAGCACGTTCGAGAAAATTTCTCCAAGCTCCTCGCGAAGCATAAAGTTAGAATAAAGCTCCTCTACCGCGCCCTGACGAAGCTTGATCTCCGATGCCGAGATAAGCGGGCGCTCGATCCACTTGCGAATGAGTCGGCCACCCATAGCGCTCTTCGTCTTATCAAGCACCCAAAGAAGAGTTCCCTTCTTTTCCTTGGATCTCATGGATTCGCAAAGCTCAAGGTTTCGTCTGGTATTTGCATCCATCTGCATATACTGTCCACCCGTGTAAACAGTAAGCTTGTTTATGTAGGAAATATCCTTTTTCTGTGTTTCGTAAATGTAATCAAGAAGTCCGCCGACCGCGCAAACTACCGCCTTATCGTCAAAATCATTCTCCTTGGAATTGTCGGAAAAATGCTTTTTCGCAAGCTCCAAGCTCTTTGAGAGCTCAAATCTTGACGGCTGATTGTCGATAAATGCCGCGCCGAGTCTTCCGATAGCAAAATCGCAAAGCGCGGGCGTCTTGCCCTTTGCAAGATTTACAACTACCTCAACGGGAGAGTAAGCCGCAAGCTCGTTTATCAGCGCACCCTCGGCATCATTGCCCGAGAAGGACGTAGCGAACACCTCTGCGGTTGAAATATCGCAGAAGCAAACGCCGATATCATACTCGCCAACGTAAACGGCGGAGAGGAAGTTATTCTTTTTGTCCGTCAGAAGGTTGGACTCAATAAGCGTACCCTTGGAGATGATTCTCGTAACGTCGCGACGTACAAGTCCCTTTGCAAGAGACGGATCCTCCATCTGCTCGCATATCGCGATCTTATATCCCTTTTCAATAAGTCTGCCTATGTAAGTATCAACCGAGTGGAAAGGAACGCCGCACATAGGCGCTCTCTCTGCCTCGCCGCAGTCTCTTCCCGTAAGTGTCAACTCAAGCTCGCGCGATGCCACGATAGCATCGTCAAAGAACATCTCGTAAAAGTCGCCGAGACGGTAGAAAAGCAAGCAGTCCTTATAATTGTTCTTAACCTCAAAATATTGCTCCATCATCGGAGTCATATTCGTATTCCCCCTAAAATCGGAATTTAGTAAATGAGTAAATGTTAATGGCAGCCGCCGCAGGTGGAGCAATCGTGTGTGCAGGGCGACTCTCCCGTTGCGTTGAACTTGATAATATTGTTTACGTTCGTCATAAGCTCGTTGATCTCGGCCTGCGCCTCGTCAAGCTCAATAAAGAGAGGATTTGTCGTGATCTTGTCGTAGATCTCGTCAAGACGGTCCTGAATGCGAGTGATAGCATCCGTATTGATCTCACCGCCCTCGTCGCCAATGCTTGTGAGAGCCTCTCTCTGAATTCCGTATTCCGTAAGAAGTATAGCTATATCGGCATTCGACTCGTAAGCCTCCTTTGCCGCCTTCATTCTAATCATTCTGGGATCTTCCGCGATAGCCTCGCCAAGCTCCTTTGCAATTGCATATATGCTCATTTTAATTTACCTCAATTCTTTTT
Organism: Eubacteriales bacterium; assembly: GCA_045660325.1. Classification (GTDB taxonomy): domain Bacteria; phylum Bacillota; class Clostridia; order Oscillospirales; family CAG-272; genus SVTX01. Next base: position 10,759 of record JAZRDO010000033.1, on the reverse strand, counting down.
TTCTATTATTTTTCGCCGTAAAGCGCGAAAGTATCCGCGCGAGTTATCTTAAGCTCAACGAAATTACCCGTATCGGTGTCGCATCCGTCAAAGAGGACGATCTTGTTGCCCTCGGTTCTGCCGCAAAATACGTCGGGATTATTCTTGCTTCGTCCGTCGCAAAGAACACGGACGGTCTTGCCGACGAGCGTTTGATTCTTTTCATATCCGATCTTGTTTTGCGCCTCAAGAAGTCGGTTGAATCTCTCGCCCTTCTCCTTGTCCGTCGCATTATCCTCCATCTCGGCAGCAGGTGTTCCCACACGGGGCGAGAAAATGAAGGAATAGGTCATATCAAAGCGCACGCGCTCGATCATCTCAAGCGTTCCGTTAAAGTCCTCCTCGGTCTCCCCGGGGAAGCCCACAATGATATCCGACGTGATCGTTACGTCGGGGATCTTCTCGTAAAGATAGTCAACGGTTGAAAGATATCTTTCCCTGTCGTAATGACGGTTCATTCTCTTTAATATCATGTCGCTTCCCGACTGCATGGGCAGGTGGAACTGACGGGCAATATGCTTTGAGGACGCCATAACGTCAATAAGCTTTCTTGACGCGTCCTTCGGGTGGCTCGTCATAAAGTGGAGATAATAATCGCCCTCGATCTTATCAAGATCAGCCAAAAGATCGGCAAAATCGTATGACTCGCCCGCGTCTCCCTTGGCATCCTTGCCGTAGGAATTTACGTTTTGACCGAGAAGCGTAATGTCCTTATAGCCTCGCGCTACAAGGTCGCGTACCTCGTCGATAATGTCCTCGGGGCGACGGCTTCTCTCACGTCCGCGAACGTACGGAACGATACAGTACGTGCAGAAATTATTACAGCCGTACATAATGGATACCCACGCTCTGTATGTAGACTCGCGATTTATGGGCAAGCCCTCGGCAACGAGATATTCACTCTCCTCGGGGCAGTAGATCCTCTTTTGCTTTTCAAGTCGGTCGCAAATAAGCTGCGGCAAGCGGTGGATGGACGACGTGCCGAACACAAAATCAACGTAAGGATATCTGAACTTGATATCGTTCTTTCTGTGCTCCTGCGTTACCATACAACCGCAAACTCCGATAATGAGATTCGGACGCTTTGCCTTTATATGCTTGAACTGTCCAATCGTCGAGAGCGCCTTCTTTTCGGCATGCTCACGTACCGCGCAGGTGTTGGCGAGAATAATGTCTGCATCCTCGGGATTATCGCAGGGCTCATAGCCCATAGCAACACACATACCCGTGAGCTTTTCACTGTCCGCTACGTTCTGCTGACAGCCAAAGGTTATAACGTGACATCGCGGCACGTAGCCCGCTTCTCTTCTCTCCTGATTTATCTTCAAAATCTTGTTTGTATATTCAATTCTTTTTACCGAATCACTCTCGGGAAGAATCTTATATTCCAGCATTTCAAACTCCTTATCTTATAAAAATCCGTTTTTGGATATAATACTGCATTATAATATTATATTATACTATATTTTCAATAGTTTTGTCAAGAAAAAATTGAGGTTTTAACACCAATGAATCTAAAAATAAAAAATCCCCGAACTCTTTAACTAAGACCGTTGCAGTAAAACTGAAATTAAAAAAAGACCTCGCCGTCTTTTTTACACGGGTATATTCTCATAAGAAAATGAAAAACTATAGAAAAAAGGAGAATATATATGGAATCAATCTGGGAAAAAAGCGCCGAGCGAATAAGGTTTGACACGCTCGACGGTAACAAATCCTGCGACACACTTATTATCGGCGGCGGAATTGCGGGTATTTTATGCGCGTATAAATTAAAGCAGGCGGGCATTGACTGTATCCTCATTGAAAAGAACGGAATTTTAGATGGAGTAACACCCAAAACCACCGCAAAAATTACGTTTTGCCACGGACTTATTTACGATAAGCTTATCCGTGAATTCGGCAAAGAAAAGGCGTATCTTTACCTCAAATCTCAAATGCATGCTTGCAAGGAATACGAAAAAATGTGCCACGACGTTGACTGCGACTATGAGAAAAAGGATTCGTTCGTCTATTCCAACGACGGTACAAAGAAAATTCAAAAGGAAATTGAAGCGCTCACGACTCTCGGCGTCAAGGCGGAATTTTCAACCGCGGATGCGCTTCCTATGAAGGTTTCGGGTGCTGTCAAGGTCAAGGATCAAGCGCAGTTCAATCCCCTAAAATTCCTTTATGCAATTGCAAAGGACCTGCCAATTTACGAGCAAACAAACGCCACCCAATTTTTACCGAATAAGATCATAACCAATCGCGGCTCAATTACCTTCAAGCGCTTGATCGTTGCAACCCACTTCCCTATTTTCAATAAGCACGGCTCGTATTTTCTTAAAATGTATCAGCACCGCTCTTACGTGCTGGCTCTCGAGGGCGCGAAGAACGTAGACGGCATATACGTAGATGAATCCGATACGGGACTTTCCTTTAGAAATTACGGCGACCTGCTTCTGCTTGGCGGCGGTGGACACCGAACAGGCAAGCAGGGTGGCTCGTGGCGAGAGCTTGAGGAATTTGCCTCAAAGCATTACAAAAATTCAAGGGTCGTCGCCAAGTGGGCAACGCAGGACTGTATGACTCTCGACAGCGTTCCATATATCGGACAGTATTCCAAATGCACGCCCGACACGTACGTGGCGACGGGCTTCAATAAATGGGGTATGTCAAGCTCAATGGTCGCCTCATCAATACTATGCGACCTTATATGCGGAAAGGAAAACCGTTTTGCCGACGTGTACTCGCCCTCGCGCACAATCCTCCGCCCGCAGCTTGCCGTAAACGCCTTTGAATCCGTCGTAAATCTCATCACTCCCACGACTCCCCGATGCCCCCATCTCGGCTGTGCGCTCAAATATAACGAGGCGGAGCACACCTGGGATTGCCCATGCCACGGCTCCCGCTTTACCGAGGACGGCAAAGTAATTGACGGCCCCGCCACAGGGGATAAAAAATAGAAAAGGAGCAGATTTTCTCTGCTCTTTTTTCATTTATATTTTGCTAAAAATGTTGACAAACAAGAAAAAGTTTGATATAATGTTTTAGTCAATATCGAGGTGTGGCGCAATTGGGGACGTCGCCGAAGCGCCGCCTGTGGCGGATGCAGCGAGGCGTAAGGAGTGGCAGCAACTTGGCGATGACAAGTAGCGAAGCGCACGACGGCAGAGCCTTAGTTGCAACGGGAAGCGCGCTTGCGCGATACCAAAAACATAAAATTCAATATCGAGGTGTGGCGCAATTGGTAGCGCGCTAGCTTTGGGAGCGTGTGACCGACTCCGAGTTCGACCGAGAGCGAAACCGCCGAAAACCCTTGTAAATGCTGGACTTTTCGCATATTCCAAGAAACAAACAAGCCCCTTAAAAAGAGGCTTGACCACAGATTTGACCACTTACAGAATTGACCTAAAAATTGAATAAAAATCACACTTCGGGGTGTGGCGCAGTTGGTAGCGCGCTACGTTTGGGAGCAAGACACCGCCCCCTCATTATGAAATCCCGAAAAACGCCGAAAAGCCTTGTAAATGCTGGGTTTTCTGCACATTCACAGAAACAAACAAGCCCCCTGAAAAGAGGCTTGACCACAGATTTGACCACTTACAGAATTGACCTAAAAATTGAATAAAAATCACACTTCGGGGTGTGGCGCAGTTGGTAGCGCGCGACGTTTGGAAGCAAGGCACCGCCCCCTCATTATGAAATCCCGTAAAACGACGAAAAGCCTTGTAAATGCTGGGTTTTCTGCACATTCACAGAAACAAAAAAGCCCCCTGAAAAGAGGCTTGACCACAGATTTGACCACTTACAGAAATAGACCAAAAATCGAATAAAAATCACACATCGGGGTGTGGCGCAGTTGGTAGCGCGCGACGTTTGGGACGTCGATGCCGCAGGTTCGAATCCTGTCACTCCGACCATTTCGAGTGTTCATAACGAATCTCAGTTATGAACACTCGTTCACTTTGCTTCTTATTTTTTGTATGGTGCTTGACTTTGAAAACTTTGACTCTGCTGAAGTATTCTCTCTCAGTTTCAGTACACTGGAACTCGTAATTTCGTTTATCGGACTTACAGGAGGTATAGGTATGGATGTCATAAATATTGTGGTGGGAATCGGTTGTTATGGGGGGAAGACCTGACAATAGAGTCATTGCGATCAATCGAAAGCTATACCAGAAAAGAAATTGAAGATAAACCGAGTGGGTTCAATTCCCACACCTCCACCAAACTGCGGATTTTCCGCAAAGCCGCAGAGTAACAATACTTTGCGGCTTTTTTAGATGATAAAGGAGGAGAATATGAAAGCAAGAATTCCTAAGCAAGAACTGAGCAGAAGTTCAATTATTTTTGATGAAAAAAGTTTAGCACATTCAGAAGAAACGATGAAACGAACTTGGGCAGAATTTGGCGATGCTCTTGCTCGAAAGATATTTGAATATACGGATACTGATGGTGCATTAGCTGTTACCTTTTTGAAACAGTTTGACCAATGGTTTCAAGGAATCGGAAAAGCTGAAATGTCAATAACTCTTTCTGATTTTTTCAAAAACAAGTGCATTGGGCGAGGTACTATAATAAAACCGTCTGAACCAGAAGATGTGCCACCTTATGATAGATTTATGCCAATATCAAAATTTATCACCGAAGATAACAGGTTTAGCCCTTCAGGTATTGAGTGGCTATATTTGGCCGTTGGTGATACCCAAGAAATTATTCAAGAGGGCGCTGAAAAAGAATGTCGAGTTAAATACGGAGATCGCTTTGCTTTTTGCAATTTTAAAACCAATCCGGATTATCCTAATTTGAAAGTAGTCGATCTTACTATAGCAGACGAAATGACTTATGAGGATATAAATAACAAATTGCGCGAGTTAGAAAAACGCGAGTATGATAAAGCTTATAGATACGCAAAGAAAAATGGACTTTTGATGTACAAGTTGTATTATAAGAATGACTACATTGAACAAGATATCGCCAAATGGTCGCTTCACACATATGCGAAAATGATGTCAAAGAATATATTTGTTCCCATTAAAACCGATGATAAGAAATTGGTATACGCCCCTTTTCAAACACTGGCTATGTATTTTATTAGGGAGGGCTTTGATGGTATCGTATATTCGAGTACAGTATGTCCTGAATCAAAGAATATTGTTTTGTTCAACAAGGAGTATGCTATTCCATATGGTGATGTTGCCGATTATAGGATAGACATATAATTGTCTTTTCTTTGCTTACCGCATCCCAAATATTGAAGGGCGACCGCCATGGTCGCCCTCTTTCGTTATGCACTCACCGCCTGTTTTCTTCTCTCTTTCTCTGCTTTGATCTCAGCCTTCATTTCCACGATCAGCATCGCAAGTTTTTCTTCGCATTCCTCTCTCGTCTGCGCGTAGATATTGCGTGAGATACGCTTGCCATCGGCGTTGGTTGGCGTAAAGCGTCCTTCGTAGAGGTGGTCGTTTATCATCGTCACGCAACCCGTGCCGGGTTTTCGTATCTTGCCCTTGTAGGGCTCAAATTTCTTCTCCGGCGTGGCTTTTGTGGGTGTGGGTTCACTCGCCTTGTGTGGCTCCGGTTCGGGCATTTGTGCGTCTGTACCGCCGATCTCGCGGTCGATCTTGACCGCGGCCTGCTGTTGCATAGTGTCGGTGATATGGGAATATATGTTGAGTGTGGTCTCGGCGCTGACATGGCCTATCATGGCGGACAGCGTCTTGATGTCCATGCCGTTTTCAAGTGCCATGGTAGCGAAGGTATGGCGCAGGTCGTGGAAGCGCACCTTCTTGCACTTGGCTCGTTCAAGAATGGTCTGGAAGCGGTGGTAGAGGGCGCAGGGGTTACGCGGTTGCCCCTCGTTGACGGGTGACGGGAACATCCACTCACCCTTGACCTCGGCTTTCAGCTCGGCAAGGATCTCCACCATGTCGGGTGCGAGGATGACCGTACGGATCGAGGATTTTGTCTTGGGCTGTGACACCACCGTTTCGCCCTTGACTCGGATGACCTGTCGTGCGATATGAAGCTCGCCTGTTGCAAGGTCGAGGTCACGCCATTTCAGCCCGATGATCTCACCGCGGCGCATGCCCGTGGTCAATTCCAGAAGGAATATTTCGTAATATCCTTCCTCCTTGGCTTGGGTGAGGAAGCGAATGATCTCGGCAGGTGTCAGCACCTGCATTTCTTTTGCCTTTTTCGGTGGTAGCTTGCATCCAACCGCAGGATTGATGCGGATCAGCCCCTCGGTCACCGCCTTTTCAAGTGCCGTCCTGCAGGTGGTGTGGCAGGAGCGCACCATGCGATCAGACAATCCCTCACCGAATTTCTCCACGTGTTTCTTGCGTCCGCTCTTTTTCAGCCGTGCGTAGAACTGCTGAAGCTCGTTCTGCGTGAGCTTATTGAGTGGTATTTGCCCGATCTGGGGGATGATGTGCGTATAGATTCTGCCCTCATAGCACGCCTGAGTGGTCGGGCGAAGCTTGGGCTTGGAGAAGTTCTGATACCAGAAGTCCAACCAATCCCCAAACAGCATATCGGGCTTGATGCGCTCACTTCTGCGACCGACTTCCTCGCGGAGCTTTTTAAGCCGTTCCTCGCATTCGGTCTTGGTGGGAGCGGTCACGCTTTTGGTCTTGGCGTAGCCGTTTTCCTTATATCCAACGACCAGTCTGCCTTCCCATCGACCGTCCTTTCGCTCGAATACAGAGCCGTCACCGTATTTCCTTTTTGCCATAATCAATCTCCAATCTTAAAGTTTTTCATCATGTTGCCGACCACCACTGAGGCTTTCTTCTGCATATCGGCGGTCACGTGGGTGTAGGTATCCAGCGTGAAGCTGGCGTTGGTATGTCCGAGAATGCCCGACAAGGTCTTGGGATCCACGCCGCCATCGGTAGCGTGGGTTGCGAAGGTGTGGCGCAGATCGTGGAATCGTATCAGCGGCAGCTCCGCGTTTTTGAGGATCACCTTCAGCTTGTGGTAGGCTGCATCGGGCGGCATCGGCTCGCACGGATTCGTGAATTTGTAGAAGATCCACTCGCTCAGTGCTTCTTGCTTTCTTCGCGTGAGCATATCAAGGACACTTGGCGGCAGAGTGATGACTCGCATGCCGGTGTCGGTTTTGGTTTCACCGATGCGGATGCCGCCCTTCTGCCTTGTCACCGTCCTTTGCACGTGGAGCTTGCCGCCATCGAAGTCCACGTCACTCCATTTGAGTCCGCAGATCTCACCCTTTCGAAGACCTGTCATGACCTCGGCGTAGAAGAAGTCCGTCCACTCGGGGTAGGATTGAATTGCCGAGAGGAACGTATCGAGCTGGCTGTCGCCAAGCACCTGTTTCTCGGCGTAGTTGCACTTGGGAACCGTCGTGCCGTTGGTGGGATTTTTCACGATCAACCTCTCCTTGACTGCCATATCAAGGGCTTCGTGGAGCATCATGTGGATGCCCCTGACCATGCTATCGGCAAGCGTTTTGCCGTGTATGGGATGCTCGCGTACTCGACCTTCGCGCTTGATCTTATTATAGAACTTCTGTACCTCGGAGGTGGTCAGAGCCGAGAGCGGCTTGTTTCCGATGAAGGGCTTGACTTGATTTTTGATCAGAGCACCGTAGGACTCCAGCGTGCTTTCGCGGACGGTGAATATCATATACTCGTCCAGCCATTTGTCGAGCCATTCGCCCAACGTAATGCGCGAGTCCTCGGTCAGATCCACGTCACGGTAGGTTTCGATGGCTGTGTGCAGGAGCTTCAAGGCTTCCTTTTGCGTCTTCGCAAATACCGATTTGTACATCGGGCTGCCATCATTCTTGTGACCGATGACGAGTCTTGCCTCCCACCGCCCATCCTTGCGCTTGTGTATCGTTCCGTCACCCTGCGGTCTGCGTTTTGCCATTAGTTTTCACTTCCTTTCGTAGATTTTTCGTACCACAAAGATACCACAGGTTCAACCATATATCCAGCGGCAACGCCAAGAGTTATCAATTTGTTATCAATTAAAATCCCGATATGGTGATGCCCATGCGCTTGGCGCGGTCTTCCTTTTTGATACGGATATCCACGCCATCGGAGTGATCGTGCGAATAATAATCCTCTCCGCTCTCATCAAGAATGTTTGAAGCATAGTAGAACAGATCGCACACGCCTACGATGATTCGGGCATCCAGATTTTTCTCTATCGCACGGATGGCTTCGGTCGCAGGTGCATAACCCTCGTCCGAAGCGGAACGAAGCAGCATCATACCTCGATCCCAATCATCGAGAGAATAGCAGTAGAGCAGACCAAGATGCATCCGCGCCATGCTGTCACGCCGTCCTGCTTTTTCAAAATAGTAAAGTGCATCATCGACCTGACCGCGTTCGTAAAAGATCTTGCCGATGGCATATTCCGCTTGACCGCATCCATGATCGGCGGCTCTTTGGAGATAGTCAAGCTTGACCTCCGGCGTGAGCTTGCCCTGTGTTTTCGCATATTCGTACTCGGCAAATCCGAATTTTTTGTCCACAGCCATGCGAAGATATTTGAGCTTGTCGGAGGCATTCTCGGTAAATATCCCATCGCGGTAGCCCTTGTAGATCTGATACATAGCCAGCTCATTGCCGTGATCCGCCGCCAGCTTCAACCAATAGAGAGCCTCGTCCGGCTCGTAGTCTTGCTCCAAGTAGTACCGACCTACGCGGTACATGGCGACGTGATTACCCATATCCGAGATCATTTCAAGGTAGCTAAGGTCCTTAGCGCGGTCCTTCAACTCGCTGTAATCATAGCCGACATCGTGGAACGGAAGCTCGGGAGGTGTGCCTATACCCGAGGCGATTTGTATCACCTGATTGCGAATGGATTTGAATTCCTTGTTGGCTTCCAGCGAAATCTTTTCGGGCATTGCATCGGTATAGGTGCGGAAGGTTTCGCAACGAAGCTCGTGCCAGAGGTCATACATTTCGATAATGCGAGGATCATCCGCAAGATTTTTCACGATATCGTCGACCAAAGATTTTGTTTTTCTGTTGAGATACGCGTAGGTCTTCTTGCCTTTATGCTCCGAAAGATTTTGACAAAGCATAGAGAATTTTTGATAAAGCTCGAGGGATATCTCTCCGGGATCCTTCTGCAGTTTGTCCGCAAGCTCACGTAATCTTTGTCGGAATTCATCCTTCAGACCGTCACGAACCTCGGTCTGTTTTTTGTAAACCGACATCATTTCATAGCGAAAGATATCGCTGGCGATCTTCTGTTTGATGTTATGAATACCTGTGGGCGAGAGGTAAGGCTCGGTGGGTCTGTCTGACCAAACCAGCATGTGTACGTGAGGATTTTTCTCTTTGTTATGGTAGGCCGCATACCAACGAAAATTCATGGGATCGATGTTCATTTCCTTTGCGATATCATTGCGCCGGGAGCGCAGAAGATACATCCATTCCTCAGCAGTGTTATAGCCCAAACGCTCGGCATCCTCGCGCTTCAAAGAGAAAATTAAAGTCCAAACGTTGCCGCGATGCTCGTTGATCTCCTCGGATAACTCCTTCAGATTGATGGTCACATCCTTGTCGGAAAAGAGTCCGCAGGAGCCTTTTCGCGTGCCGATATAATCCACAAGTCCTCCGCGCAACAGTTCAACTCCCTCGCGAGTTGCCACGTATTCCAGCATTCCTCCGCGCCCACGACCTTCCTCTGTCTTGTGTCCGGGCTTGTAGTACGGAGCCTTCAGAATGAGCTTTGCCACGCTCAGTTACCTCGAATGATCTCGTCCGCGCGGATCGTTCCGTTGGTTTCTTGCACGTCACGAATGGCTTGAGTACGGAGCTCTTTCACCACTTCATCGGGAATATCGTAGGTGTATGCGATGATTCTTGCAAGGTGATTTTGCTCCACCGCCAGCCTGTAAAGGTTTCTGTTGATGCGCCCTTCGCTGTCACGGTTCTTAGCTTCAATGACAGATTCGAGAGCAGGAGTGAGAAACTTGGAGGAGCTTTTTGCATGGAGAAACTCGATATAAAAGTCCACGGCATCGCGGATGAAGTGCTTTTCTGAGGGCAGAGACAGTTTTTTAGCGAGTCGGTCACAGTCCTCCCATTGGTCTACACGAAGGCGAACGTTCTTCGCAGGCATTGCTTCTTGATTCTTCTTGGTATCTTCCATTGTATTGATCCTTTCGTTTGTGATGTTGATTTGAGCCTCGGGAAAAGCCCGAAAACACTAAGGATTTTGGCATTATGAGGCTCGGATTTTGAAATATAGTGCCGTTTGAGGCTCATGCAATAAATGCGGCTATTCTCGTAAACCCTGCAAAAAGGCTTGAAACAGCCGTAAATCTCCACCGCACGGCGTTGCCGGGCGATGTGATGTGTCGAGGCGAGCCTCGGCTTTATCCTGTTTTCCAGCATACGCTGTGTGCGATGAATGAAAATGCCTTTTCTTTGTTTCCTGTGGCATAGTTTTTGGTGGGTGGTGGCAGATGGGAGAGCTACTCCCACCTGCCATTTTCGGAGAACGTATTACTCCATTTCAAAGAGTGCGTTGGTCATCAGCTCCGCGAGACCTTCGCATTTCGGGAAGAGTCTGTACTTGTCCTTTTCCCATTCTTCCTCGTAGAAATGAAATCCAATATCGAGAAGTGCTTCGGGACAAATTGCGCTGACACAACCGTAACGGTCAGGCTCACTCACGATAAACATCACAGGCTCTTTCTCCTGTGCCGCCTTGAGACTATCAATCAAGTTCTTATCGAAAGTGT
>JAZRDO010000032.1:0-110363 GCA_045660325.1 Eubacteriales bacterium | reverse complement strand
AACAGGACAGCACATGCTGTCCTTTTCTTTTTAAGCGGATTACGGGGCTCGAACCCGCCACCTTCGCCTTGGCAAGGCGACGCTCTACCAAATGAGCTAAATCCGCAGGTGGTGCCTCCGGTCGGAATCGAACCAACGACACGAGGATTTTCAGTCCTCTGCTCTACCAACTGAGCTACAGAGGCATACAGCTTTTAGCTGTATTTATTTGGCGACCCGAAGGGGACTCGAACCCCTGACCTCTAGCGTGACAGGCTAGCGTTCTAACCAACTGAACTACCGGGCCAAAAAATGGTGGGAACAATAGGGCTCGAACCTATGACCCTCTGCTTGTAAGGCAGATGCTCTCCCAACTGAGCTATGCTCCCATATGGAGCGGATTACGGGGCTCGAACCCGCCACCTTCGCCTTGGCAAGGCGACGCTCTACCAAATGAGCTAAATCCGCATATTGCCGAATTAAATTCGGCGTGGTGCCTCCGGTCGGAATCGAACCAACGACACTGTGATTTTCAGTCACATGCTCTACCAACTGAGCTACAGAGGCAAATAAAATTGCTTAAAGATTGTGGCGACCCGGATGGGACTCGAACCCACGACCTCTAGCGTGACAGGCTAGCGTTCTAACCAACTGAACTACCGGGCCATGCTTGACTTTCGTCAAACGTTTTAAAATGAATGGTGGGAACAATAGGGCTCGAACCTATGACCCTCTGCTTGTAAGGCAGATGCTCTCCCAACTGAGCTATGCTCCCATTAGCGCCCGCTTTCGCTGACGACTCAATTATTATATCACAATCATTTTTGTTTGTCAATACTTTTTTTTAGTTTTTTTCAGTTTTTTTGAAACTTTTTTCAGCAGTTAAAATCCACTGAAATCAACCGAAATGAGCCTTAGAAATGGGCGTGCATTTTAGGAACACACGCCCTATTTCCACTCGTTTTGAGATCAAATTACTTTGCGAGATCTTCCTTAACCTTGGAAGCCTTACCAACTCTGCCTCTGAGGTAGTAGAGCTTAGCACGTCTAACCTTACCCTTACGGATAACGTCAACTGCTACTACGTTAGGAGAATGTACGGGGAATGTCTTTTCAACACCGCATCCGTATGTGATACGTCTTACTGTGAATGTAGAGGAGATACCTGCCTCGTGCTTCGCAATAACTGTACCTTCGTACATCTGAATTCTTTCTCTTGTACCTTCAACGATCTTGTTGTGAACTCTAACTGTGTCACCGATGTTGAACTGAGGTACTTCACTCTTAAGCTGCTCGTTTGTAAAAGCCTTAATCAAATCCATTTTAATGGCCCTCCTTAATATCCGGATGTTCATGCGAGCATGCAGCGGACCACCCTAAAATAAACACGTTTTTTACGCGTACGAAATATTATACCATACTAAAAAGATTTTTGCAATACCCTTTTTCAAAAATATATGAAAAAATTGTAAATAATCAGCGTTTTTTCAATCTTTTTAGGATCGGCATCGCAATTCCGCGCATAGCGGAATACAAATCTCTTCCATTATATATAATGCAAGCGACAAGCAACAGCGCGGACACCAATATCGGCACAAGCTTCATACCGAACACAGTCAGGATAACCGCCATAGCTCCAACCATAAGGGTATTCAAAACAACTCTCACAGGATACGTTTTAAAAGGAATAAAGCTCTTCATAGTGGCGGCTCTTATAATATAAACTATAAGATAGCTTGCAAGCGTAGCTACTGATGCACCCATTGCGCCGTAGGGCTTGATAAGTGCTAAATTCAACGCGATATTCACCGCCGCGCCGATAAACGAGGTAAGAAGCGACATACCCGTCTTTCTCACCGTAAAGTAGGCGGAGCCGAGGAAGGTATCAAGCGAGGAAAATACCGTCGCGACCGTAAGGATCGGCACGAACACCCATGCCGCGCGGAAGGATTCCGCAAAAAGGATTCTTGAGAACACCCAGGAGAAAATACAAATAAATCCGCCGCCGATAAACATTATCGCCTGATAAAGCTTATAAGTCTTGGAATAAAAATCCGCGTTCTTTTGCATGTCGTCGGCATCCGACACCGCGGATATCTTCCACGCGTCATTAAAGATGATAACTACGTAAGTGAGAAGCGTCGGTATCTTATATGCCACCGCGTAAAGACCGTTTTCATCGGGAGAGCAAATCTCACTTACCATATATCGGTCCGACACACCCGTGATCCACCAGAACACCGTGGAAGGAACGAGGGGCAAGCAGAATTTAAGCAGCTGCTTGATTATATCAATACTTATCTTACGCGGCTTTATAGCCCTGTATAGCCTTGCTACGAAGAACACGAATACCGCACTCAGGAAATCAGCAAGAATAATGGACAAGATGTATCCCTCAACGCCAAGACCGATTCCCGCCAAGAACACGATATTAAGCACTACGGTAATGCAGGTATTGAGTATTCCCTGCACCGCAAAAAGATTACTTTTTCCTATCGCGCAAACGTACTGCGAGCATACCGAATGGATATTGGACGCTATAACGTATAGAATGATGAGCCAGACGTAAGGTGTGAATGCTCGCCAAAGCAAAAGCAACGGTGAGAGCGTAAGAAACGCGGAGCAGCCGATGAGCATAAGAAGAATGCCGTTCGTAAAAAATGCTTCCTTGTCGTCATTCTTATCCGCCGCCGCACGGAATATTCCTTCGCTTACGCCAAGCGCCGCCATAGGAATTATGAGGTTGCAGAGATTGGCGATAAGATCCGCCGTGCTATACTCCGCATTTGAAAGGCAGGAGGTATAGAACGGAAGCATTACAAACACGATTATCTTTGAAATAAACTTTCCCGCCGTGAAGATCGCGGTATTGGAAAGCAGCTTTTTGATCTTTTCGTTCATATTTCCTCCTTTAAAAATTTAGTCAAAATTTCGGGCGACTCGTCGGTCGCCCGAAGCTATATTGATTTTAAAAATCAGTTTTCCCAGTTATGGTAAACTTCCATAACGTCGTCGTCTTCCTCAAGCTTTTCGATAAGAAGTGTCATAAACTTAATATCGTCCTCGGAGGAGAGAGTTGTCCACGTTGTAGGAACCTTGCTCTTCTCAGCGGATTCAAAGGTGTAGCCAGCTTCCTTAAGCGTCTCAGCTACAGCATAAACGTCATCGGGCTCTGTGTATATCTCGAAAATGCCGTCCTCACCGGAGAAGTCCTCAGCGCCTGCCTCAAGAGCAGTTTCCATAAGCTTATCTTCCTCGATCTCGCCGTCCTCGTCCGCAATAATAATAACGCCCTTCTCTTCAAACATAAAGCTTACGCAGCCTGTCTGACCCATATTTCCGTGGTACTTTGAGAAGTAAGAACGAATATTACCCGCAGTTCTGTTTCTGTTGTCAGTCGTAGCCTCAACGATAACAGCAACACCCGCAGGACCGTAGCCCTCGTACACTACCTCCTCGTAGTTTTCACCTGTGCCGCCCATTGCCTTCTTGATAGTTCTTTCAATATTGTCGTTAGGCACGTTGTTGGACTTTGCCTTCTGAATAAGGTCACGGAGCTTCGCGTTGGAGTTGGGATCTCCGCCGCCTTCCTTAACTGCGATAGTAATTTCCTTACCGATCTTTGTAAATACCTTCGCTCTCTGCGCGTCGGTCTTTTCCTTCTTGTGCTTTATGTTAGCCCATTTGCTATGTCCGGACATTTTTTAATTCCTCCAAATATTATTGTCTTTATAAATTGTCTTTATTTAAATTCTTTCGGTTTTCTTAAGACAGATAAGCTCAAATGCAGAACCGAGAACGTACTTTGTCGCCTCAGTAAGCATAACTCTCGTTGCCTTTACACCCTCGTCGGTTGCAGAGAGTATCTGGCAGGAGTGATAGAACTTATTGAACGCCGCAGCGATATCAAGAATATATCTTGCGATAACAGAGGGCTCGTAGTCGCGGATAGCAACTCTTACCTTTTCCTCAAACTGAGAAAGTGTCTTTACAAGCTCTGCTTCCTCGTCGCAGGTGATCTTTATATCCTTGTATTCGATATTGCCCGCCTTTTCAAGAAGTGAGCAAGCTCTCGCATAAGTGTACTGAACGTAAGGACCTGTGTTACCGTCAAAGCTGAGCGCTTCCTCGAGAACGAAGTTGATGTCCTTGATTCTGTTATTTGTAAGGTAGTAGAATACGATAGCGCCAACGCCAACCGCCTCTGCGATATCCTCTCTGCCGCAAAGATCGGGGTTCTTCTCTTCCATAATGGAAGTAACCTTCTCGATAGCCGCAGCGAAGAGATCCTTCAAGAGTACAACGTTACCTGTTCTTGTAGCAAGCTTTGCGCCGTTGAGCGAAACCGTGCCGTAAGGAACGTGAACGAGACCCTCGTACCAATCATAGCCCATAAGCTCAACAACCTTGAACCACTGCTTGAAGTGAAGAATCTGCTGTGTGCTTGTTACGTAGATAGCCTTATCGAAGTTGTAATGCTCTTTTCTGTAAACTGCAGCCGCGATATCACGAGTAGGATAAAGAGTAGAGCCGTCGCGCTTCAAGATAAGACAAGGGGGCATACCGTACTGTTCAAGGTCAACGATGGATGCGCCGTCGTCGATCTTCATAAGACCCATCTGACGAATCTTTTCAACCTGAGCGGGCATCTTGTCAGTATAGAAGCTCTCACCCTTATAGCTATCGAACTCAATACCGAGCTGCTTGTACGTCTTCTCATACTCGTCAAGGCTTATCTGTACAAACCATTTCCAGAGCGCGATATTTTCCTCGTCGCCCATTTCCATCTTCTTAAATTCATCTCTTGCCTGCTGTGCAAGATCCTCGCGTGCGGAGATACCGTTCTCCTCGTCGCCCTTGATGGTATTGTTGATGCGAACGTAAAGCTCAACGAGCTTGTCGATTCCACCCTCCTCGATCTGCTCCTTGTTGCCCCAGAGTCTGTAAGCCACGATAAGCTTACCGAACTGTGTACCCCAGTCGCCGAGGTAGTTGATGCCGATGCACTTATATCCCGCAAATTCGTGGAGCTTCTTGAGCGCATGTCCGATAACTGTCGTGCCGAGGTGTCCGATATGGAAGGGCTTTGCTACGTTAGGAGAGGAGTAGTCAAGAACTACAGTCTTGCCCTCACCCATAGAAACGGGCGCGCCGTAGGATTCCTTCTTTTCAATGATCTCGGACAAAACGTTCTCGCCAAGATACTCGTTTGAAATTCTGATATTAAGATAGCCGTTTACAGCCTCCGCGGACTCAATGCAATCGCAAGCGAGATTCTCGCTTATAGCGGCTGCGATCTGCACGGGAGAGCGACGAAGCGCACGGGAAAGCTTAAAGCAAGGGAACGCGAGGTCTCCCATAGTAGTATCGGGGGGATATTCAAGCATATCCGCAATACCGATAGCAGTAAGCTCTGCCGCGGGGTTGATCTTTACAACCTCGTCGTATATTTTTTCAGCTATTTTTCTTTTGATTGTAAGCATTTATATATCTCCGTTTTTAAAATTTTCTCTTATTTTGAAAAACCAAAGCATATTATAGCACAGTTTTTCCGTTAAATCAATATATTAGTAAATATATTTTATCTTTTAAGCATATCGACAGCTGCCTGTCTCTGCGCATCGGTAATATTGATGCCGCCGAGAATTCTTGCCGCCTCCTCTACTCTCTCATCGTAGGAAAGAAGCTTCACGTGTGTCAGGGCTCTTCCGTCAATATTCTGCTTGTATATAAGATAGTGGTTGTCGGCTAAGGTCGCGATCTGCGCCGAATGGGTTACGGAAATAACCTGGGACGTGCCCGATATCTCCTTGAGCTTGATACCGATCTTTCGCGAGGTCTTTCCCGAAATACCTGTGTCTATCTCGTCGTATACCGCGCAACCTACTCCGTCGCGCTCATTCATAACACTTCGGAGCGCAAGAGTAATTCTCGACATTTCACCACCCGAAACTATCTCGTCCATACGCGACATCTCCTCACCGGGATTCGTAGCGATCATAAAGTCCACGTTATCCGCGCCGTACTGATTAAGTGTTGCGGGCGTAACTCTTATTTCAAACTGAACTCCCTTCATATCAAGGAAATTAAGCACCTCAAGCACCTTGCCCGACGCGTCGGCTGCCGCTACTCTTCTCTTTTCCGTAATAACCGTAGCGAGCGTGTACGCCTTGCTTTCTAGCGCCTGTATCTTGTCCTCATATTCTGCGGACAAGCTCTCTATATCCTCAAGCTCGTTGAGTCTCTCGCGGGCCTTCTTGCAATATTCAAGCACTGCCTCAACGCTATCACCGTAACGGCGGCGGAGCGAGGAAATTGCTTCAAGTCTCGATTCTATCTCGTCTATTCTTGCGGTCGGATCAACACCCGAATCATCAAGATAATCAGCTATGCTCTCGGCAATATCATCTATCTCGTAGCTCATCTCGGTCAACCTGTCCGCATACTCGGAGAGCGCGGGGATAACGTCCGTAAGAGTTGAGAGAGCGCTTGCCGATCTTGAGAGCAGAAGCGCGGCGTTGCCCTTCTCTGCACCCTTAAGCGCTTTATATGTAAATCCAACCTGCTTTTGAATCTTCTCGGAATTTTGAAGAAGAAGTCTTTCCTCTAAAAGCTTTTCCTCCTCACCTATCTTGAGCTTTTTGGATTCAATATCCTTTATTTGAAAGCTAAGCATATCGCGTTCGCGCGCGATTGCCGCATCGTCAAGTAAAAGCTTTTGAAGCTTTGCTCTTGTCGAGCATATCTCGGCGTAAACGCCGGAATACTCCGAGAGAAGCTCACTGTCACCTATGTATGAGTCAAGCATGGGAATATAGGAATCCGTGTCGTAAAGCGCGCGACCGTCCTCCTGTCCCGAAACGGATACAAGCCTTCTGCCAACCTGTCTCATAAAGGTTTTTGTAACGCTCTTTCCGTTGATCTTAGCTACCGACTTGCCCGACGTATCCATCGTATATCTTACGATAACCTGACCGTCGCACTCGATATCCGCATCATCAAGCATTTTTTGTACTGACTCGGAAACGTCGCAAAAAACCGCCTCGATTATACCCTGATTCTCGCCGTATCGGATCGCATCTCGCGATATCTTCTCGCCCGAGATAAGACTGAGACAGTCAATTATAACCGATTTTCCTGCACCCGTCTCACCCGTAAGCACGGTAAAGCCCGACGAAAAATCTATATCCGCGACCTTTACGACCGCGATATTTTCAATGTGTAAATTTTGAAGCATATTATTATCTCGCTTCAAGAAGCTCTTTCATCTTCTCGCATATTCTTCTTGCGGAATCGGTATCGCGGATAGCAACGAAAATAGTATCGTCGCCCGAGATACAGCCGAGTATCTCGTGAACCGAAATTCTGTCGATCTCAATTGCAACCGCATCGGACATGCCGGGAAGAGTTTTTACAACGATAATGTTCTGTCCGTAGTCAATGGAACGGATAGCAGAAAGCACCGCGTTTCCGATATGGCTCTTCTTCTGCGCCTCGTGAGCGGAATGCGAGCCGACCGTATATTTATATTTACCGCTGGGGGTAGTTATCTTAATTAAATCAAGCTCTCTTATATCTCTTGAAATAGTAGCCTGAGTTACGTAATAATCCTCTTTTTTGAGGAGGTCTATCAAATCATCCTGAGTTTCCACCTCGTACTTTGAGATGATCTCAAGGATCTTCATTTGTCTGTTCTTTTTCATTTAAGACGCCTCCGCAATTTATTTATCGCTCATTTTTGTGCGAAGCTTTGTATAGAACTTACTTTCGTTAATCGTAATAAATCTTGTGCTTGTATGTGAGCGTGTTACCTGAACGCACTCGCCACGGTAAAGCTCAAAATTTGCGCGTCCGTCAAGAGTAAGATATATCATCTTTTCTCTCTGACAGATATTCTTAATGCATATAGTTGCGCTATCGGGGAAAACCAGGGGCTTTGACGAAAGCGAATGAGGGCATATAGGCGTTACGCAGAAGCACGCGACACGGGGGTCAACGATCGCGCCGCCCGCCGCCATGGAATATGCAGTCGAGCCCGTGGGAGTTGCAATAATAAGCCCGTCCGAGCGATATGTCGCAACGGGAATTCCCGCCTCCGACAGCTCAAGATCAACTATTCTCGCAATAGAGCCGTTTGTGATAGCCGCATCATTAAGCGCCACGCCCGAGGCTCTTACCTTACCCGCATTATTGATGATCTCAACCGAGAGCATAGCTCTCTCTTCAATCTTGTATTCGCCCGAAACCATTTTCTCAAGCTTGTCGATCTCATTCGGCTCAAGCTCAGCCATAAAGCCGACTCTGCCTAGATTGATGCCGATAATGGGAGTGCCGTAGGGCGCCGCTCTTCTTGCGGATTCAAGAATTGTTCCGTCGCCACCGAGCACGCAAACCGCATCGACCGAAGAATATATCTCCTCCATAGGAACAAAATTGAATCTGATCTCGCTTTTGTTCATACGGATAATTTTTTCCTTGTTGTAAACGCTGGCATATACCTCGCAGCCAAGCTCGTAAAGCTTTCTTGCAACGCTCATAGCCGCGCCCGCCTTGTCGTAAATGTTGTAATTTGTTATTACCGCAACTTTTTTGATTGTTTCTGACATTTTGTCCCCTTTCCGTTTCCTCCGCGCCAAAAGACATACAGCGCGTCCCCAATCGGTTACTTTTCACATATTTTTTTGATTGTATTTTTATCTACCAAAGAATCTCCCGACTCCTTTATAAAGAGCGCAAGGTATTCAATATTTCCGTCTCCTCCCTCAATGGGGGATCTTATAAGTCGCACGGGACGAAGTCCGCACGCGTGCGCCGAATCAAGCACACGGCATACTGCCGCCTCCCTGTCGGATGCTCGCTTTACGATTCCGTTTTTACCGATAGAGCCTCTTCCTGCTTCAAACTGAGGCTTAATAAGTCCTATGTAGAAGCCCCCTTCACGGATAACTCCCGCAAGCGCAGGCAGGATAAGAGTCTGGGAAATAAACGAAACGTCCATTACCGCGCCGTCAAGAATTCCTACGTCGGCGGAATTTAAGCTTCTCGCATTGTAGCCTTCAACAACTCGTACGCGACTATCCTCTCTTATCTTCGCGTGAAGCTGACCGTGTCCCGAGTCAAGAGAGATAACACTTTTAGCGCCGCGCTCGAGCAGACAATGAGTAAATCCGCCCGTCGATGCGCCGACGTCAATAATATCAAGTCCACTCACGTCGACAGAAAACGCGTCAAGCGCTCCCTCAAGCTTGAGTCCGCCGCGACTTACGTATCTCTCGGCGTTCAGGATTTCAATATTGTGCGGGATGCTCTCATCAACGTCAAACGAGGGCTTTTCCCTTTTTTGTCCGTCAATTACGACGTTGCCCGCAAGAATAAGCTTCTCTGCGCGTGTTCTGCTGTCAACGTATTTGTTTTCGGTAAGATATTTATCAAGTCGCATAGGGCCAGGAGTAGAACAGCGGAATAAAGCTCATTGCAAATGCAACTATAATACCCGTCGCCGCGCCACAGTAAACCTGAAGAGGTGTATGACCGACAAGCTCCCTGTGTGTCTTCTTAAAGTCATCGGGAAGCATATTGGATTTCATAAATTCTTCAATAATAACGTTGAGCGCTCTCGCGTGCTTGCCAACCTCCTGGCGCATGCCCATAGCGTCTCTCATAACGATAATAGCAAGAACTGTAGCTACTGCAAATACAGGGGAATCAAGTCCCTCTGAAATACCGCAAGCAGTCGCAAGCGCGCATACCGCCGCCGAGTGGGACGAGGGCATACCGCCCGTACCGAACATAAGCTCAACGAAGGAGAACTTCTTCTTCTTGAAAACACCGGTTACTACCTTCAAAAGCTGAGCAACGATCCAACCTGCCGCGCCTGCCCAAAGAATATAATTCCCTACTGCATCATAAAACCAAGTCATTTTTCTTGTCCTTTCATTTCCTCTATGAAGTCAATCAATTTTTTCTTTCCAAAAGATACGTAGCAAGAGCGCGAAGTCTCTCGCCGCCATC
The DNA here is from genome assembly GCA_045660325.1 of Eubacteriales bacterium. Classification (GTDB taxonomy): domain Bacteria; phylum Bacillota; class Clostridia; order Oscillospirales; family CAG-272; genus SVTX01. Next base: position 100,373 of record JAZRDO010000032.1, on the reverse strand, counting down.
AAAATTCTTTATATCCTCAATCGCGTCAAGCGTATATCTTTCCGCAAGCTTATAAGCCGTCTCGGGCGAGAAATAAGTCATAAACGTGGTCTTTTCCCCATCACTCATAACACCCTTGCCGAGCATCTCCTCAGTCGAGGTCGCATCAAGCACGTCGTCGATTATCTGGAATGCCAATCCGATCTTCTCGGCAAAGCCCGTTATCCTGAGCATTCTCTCATCGCTCGGAAGAACTCCTCCCGCCAAGGCACCAAGCTGAACGGAGGCGCATATCATAGCGCCCGTCTTGCCCCTGTGAAGCTCTATAAGCTCCTCAAGAGACAGCCTCGTCTCCTCACCGTGCATATCCATCGCCTGCCCCTTGACCATACCGAAGCTTCCCGCGGCGCTCGCGAGGATCCCAACGGCAGCCGCCGCGCAATCTCCCGAAACGTACGGGTTCATAGCGCATTCCAAAAACGCGTCAGTCAGGAGTCCATCGCCCGCCAAAACCGCGTAGTCCTCACCGAAGACCTTGTGATTCGTGGGCTTGCCGCGACGGAGATCATCGTCGTCCATACACGGTAAATCGTCATGGATAAGCGAATAGGTGTGTATCATCTCAAGCGCCATAGCAAACGGCATCGCGGGAGCATACTCTCCCGAAAACATACGGCACACCTCAAGAGCGAGCGCGGGTCTTATTCTCTTTCCGCCCGCCGTAATACTGTATTTTTGCGCCTCGTAGAGCTTTTTCACCGTAGGATGAGCAGTCTCGGCAAAGGCGTATCTTTTCTCAATTTCATTATTTATTATCTCCGAATACTCCGCGAGCATTTCGGATGCAATATTTTTGTCACTCATAAAAATCTCCGAAATTACGCAAGCTCATCGGGAGAAACGGGCATTTCAACTATCTCTCCGTCATTTCCGCGCGTTAAAATCTTAATTCTTCTCTCAGCATCCTCAAGCGAGCGATTGCAAACCGAAATAAGCTTCATACCCTCCTCGTAAAGCTTTACCGAGGTATCAAGCGGAAGCTTTTCGTCCTCAAGACGCGAAAGTATTTCCTCAAGCTTTTCAATATTTTCTTCAAAGCTCATTTTCTTTTTCTCTGCCATATCTATACCCTCACTTGTTTTCTATCTGATCAACCGTAGCGGCTACGCGTCCGTCCGCAAACACGAGATCTATCTTCTCGCCCGCAGAAAGATCACTCACCCTTGATGCGATCCTGCCGTCCGCCGTCTCAACAAAGGTATATCCCTTTGATAGCACCGCCATCGGATTTACCGCAACAAGACGCGCCGCGCAAAGCTTCATTTTTCCCGATTTCTCATCGAGCTTCATTTTTGCAAGCGCCTCAAGACGCTCAGCTATATGCGATACCCTCATCGTTCGGTCTCGCAACCTGTAGATCGGCGATTTTCTTTCAAGCTCGCTTTTGTAAAGCGAAAGGCTCTGCCTTGCAGAAGAAATACGTCTTGCAATAAGATTCTCCGCCGTGTCCTTTATAACCCTGACTCTTCGCAAGGCTTCAAGATTATTCGGGAAAACTATCTCCGCCGCCGCGCTCGGAGTGGGAGCGCGAAGATCGCTGACGAAATCCGAAATAGTAAAATCAGTCTCGTGTCCTACCGCGGAAACCACGGGGATATCGGAAGCGAAGATCTCACGCGCGAGATTTTCGTCATTAAAGCCCCACAGGTCCTCAATAGAACCGCCACCGCGACCTATAATGATAACGTCAACGGGACTCTCGTTGTTAAAGTACCTTATACCGCCCACAAGAGATCTCGGGGCGTTTTCTCCCTGCACGATAGCAGGATAAATAACTATCTCAACGTTCGGAGCGCGTCTGCCCGAAACGTTCAAAATATCGTGTATTGCCGCGCCCGATGCCGAGGTAATCACACCTACTCGTCGGGGCGAGGTCGGAATTGCCTTTTTATGCGAAGGATCAAAAAGTCCCTCCGACATAAGCTTTTCCTTTAATCTCTCAAATGCGAGCGCGAGCGCACCCACACCGTCGGGTTGCATATCGTCAACGTATATCTGGTATTCGCCGCGAGCTACGTACACGGAGATCTTACCGTGAATAATGACCTTGTCTCCGTCGCGCGGAGCAAATTTCAATTTACTCGCATAGCCACGGAACATTACCGCCTTGATCATTCCATCCTTATCCTTCAATGAAAAATAAAGATGACCCGTGGAATACTGATTTTTAAAGTTGGATATTTCGCCCTTAATAAAAACGTTCTGGAGAGTGGGAGTCGACTCAACGCAAAGCTTTATATATTCATTGATCTGCGACACGCTAAAAATACTTCTCGTATCCGTCATATCCTCTCTCCTTCGCTGAAATTAACTGAAATATCTGTCGCGAGCCATAAGAGCTGTACCCGCGGCATTGTCCGCCGAGAACTGCGGCTCGGAAAAATACGAATTACCGATAGTGGAAAGCTTTTTCTTGATTTTGCCGTTACTCATAACTCCGCCCGCAAAAAGAAGCGGAATGTCTCCGTATTCGGCTCTGAAATTCTCGCTGAGCTTATAGAGTGTCTTGCCTACGAATTCAAAAACGTATGCGGACGTTTGCGCTATGTCACCGCTGTCACCATAAAGTTTTGCCGCCTTGTTTTCAAGTCCCGACAGGTTGCAATCAAGCCCCTTCACCGAAACCGAAACACCCTTTATCTCTCCGTCATACTTATTTGCAAACGACTCCATTTCCTTTCCCGCGGGAAACTTAAGTCCCATAAGCACGCCCGTGCGGTCGATTGCCTGTCCCGCATTCATATCAAGAGTGCCGCCGACACGCGTAATATCAAAGCCCACGCCTCTCGGCTCGACTAAAAGAAGATCCGTAGTGCCGCCCGAAACGTGAAACGCGCCGAATTTTTCATTGAGCAATCCGTTATTGCCCGACGAGTACACCGCGGCTCTTATATGTCCGCACTGATGGGAAAATTCGTATACGGGAGCGCCCGTAACGGCGGAAATACCGTGAGCCGAAGCAATACCGCACAAAAAGCACGGCATATACGAGCCCTCGTTATCGCGCGGATACGCGGAAACTCCGATCGCCGCTATTTCGTACTCAAAGTCAAGGTTCTCAAGAGTCGCCTTAAGCTCATCCATACATAACGGAAGATTTTTCGTATGATGGAACACCGCATCGCTTTGACGGAGCCCCCTCTCGCCCTCGACTACGGGGAGCATCCTTTTGATATTTGCAAGCACGCGTCCGTCCTCATCGGATACTGCGACCGATGTTGTGTAATTACTCGTATCAATTCCTATGAAAAGCTTACGCTTTAATTTTTCCGACATTTTATTCCTCTGCGGATTCAACCCTTGCAGCGGATTCAAGGAAGCTCTCGACACCCGATGCCGAAATATCCTTGTTAATGCTTGAAAGCACACCGTTTACAAACGCTCTTGCCTTGTCCTCGCCGTACTTCTTTACAAGCTCAACCGCCTCGGAGATCGAAACGTTCGCGGGAATATCGGGACAAAAAAGCATCTCGTAAACCGCCAAACGAATAACCGAACGGGAAACGCGGGAAAGACGGTCCGCCGTCCAGCCCTTTGCATATTTACTGATAACCGTGTCAAGAAGCTCGCTCTTCTCCGAGATACCGAAAAAGCCGTCTCTTATATAAGCATCCTCGGGGATCTCACGATTTTCCGCGGAGATCTCATAGATACCGTCAATCGCCTCATCACTCTTGAACTCCTTTTCAAACAAAAGTCCGAAAAGCATCTCTCTTGCTTCTTTTCTCTTAATCTGAGCCATATATCCTCCTTGCCCAACGTAATTTTTCGTTTTTGGGCATAATTATACATTATAACACCATTATACAGTTTTTTCGCGCGAATGTCAATATAAGATGTATATTTATTTGAATATTTTTATATTTATATTATTTATATATACATAGCGAAGAAAACTTTCAAAGATATTAATATTTTTATGCTCTTTGGTATTGCAATAACGCGCAAAATATGTTAAAATAATATAAATACGATCTTTACACGGAGCTATAAAATGAACGTAAAAGGCTTTCTTAAAAAAACATTTACTCTTACACCGATCATATACACGGTTTCAATGCTCTTCATCGTGATTGTCACGATGCTCGGCGGCGCTAACCAAGCAGGAGAATTCCCACCCATCGGAGTGGATACACACCTTTTCTTCCTTGCATTCTCACTCTTCTCGGCTATAAGCATCACGGTAGCAGGATTAGAAAGAATCCCCTCCTCCGCCAAGTATTTCATTGAAGGCGGCGGAATGACTACGGGCTTCCTTCTCTTTGTAGTATTGACTCGCGACGGCATGCAGCTTGTAAAGGCATGCGGCTGGACTCTCGGATTTATCGCGGCTTACGCGCTCGTTCGCGTTGTGATCGCGATCGTCAAGTACGACGAGAAGGGCGGCAAGAAGAAGGTAAAGGAAAACAAAAAGACAAGAGGCAAGGTGGAAAAGAAGGCTCGCGAGGACGCGCTCTACGGCAAGACCAAGAAGAGTGAGCCCGAATACACAAATCTCTTTTCTTCAGACAAAAAATAAATGAACAGAAGGCTTGTAAAAATTATCAAAAACCCACTTGAGCTGACGCGCAAGCTCTTGTACGTGCTTGCGGCTTTAGTCGCCGTTTTATCGGTTTTAGTGGTGATATTAGCGTTCTGCCGTCCTACGAATATTTTCGTGGAAAAGGAAGACCCCGCGCCATCCTTCGATCTCTCAGGCAGCGAAGCGGCTCTTTCTCCCACCATCGACTACGGCGACCACTATATCGATTCTACGGTATTCCTCGGTGACTACACGACAAGACAAATGCTCAAGGTAAAGGTGCTTGACGGTGGCGCACTCTCCCCGCAGGTATGGTCGGGAGAGGACGGAGATCTTCCGCTTGATTCAAATATTTCAAACGCGTCCATATATATTCCAAGCACCAAGGATTGTCGCGATCTCTCACTTTTACTTGAGGAAAGACGCCCCGAGAGAATCGTTATTACCTTCGGTATCAGCAACGGCGTTCCCTATTGCGATCACGACAAATTCGTATCCTACTATCAGTCTCTTATCGACGTGGTAAAGGCATCCTCGCCCGATACGATCATAATTTTACAGTCCATTTTCCCCATAACGAAAAAGGCTGAAAAGGCAAATCCCGCGCTCTCCAACGACCGCATCAACCGTGCGAACGAGTGGGTGTCCGAGCTTGCCGTAAAGAACGACGTGCATTTCCTCTACACCGCCGCGGCTCTCCGTGACGAGCATGGATATTTACGCGCCGACTACGCCTACGACGACGGCATAAATCTCAATAAATCAGGCTTCCGCGCGGTTCTCAAATACGTAAGAACTCACGGAACGTATGAACAATAAAAACCGACGAAATCAATTCGTCGGTTTTTCATTTTATTCGTGGAAATTCATTCCCTGATAAATGTTTTTTTCAAACATTCTCTTGTCTATATCGTTTATTACCGCTGTCTTTCTGCGGCTCCATTCGGGAGCTAAAAGTGAGCTTTGCATACCGTCGCCCGTGATACGTCCGATAACGGTATCCTTCGGCATAAGCGTCAGGGCCTCACAAAGGACGTCAATATAGTCCTCTCTCTCCATAGGAGTATACTCGCCCGAAAGATACATATCCGCAAGAGAGGTTCCCTCAATCACGTGAAGAAGGTGGAATTTCACTTGGTCGGGACGCATTTTTGCCAAGACACGAACGCTCTCCATCATCATTTCCCTGTCCTCTCCGGGCAGACCAAAGATAAGATGCACACATATGTTTATTTTATCCGATGTCGCGCGGAGCTTGTTATAGCCCGAAACGAATTCCTCAAAGGTATGTCCTCGGTTAATTATAAACGCGGTACTGTCGTGTACCGTCTGGAGTCCCAATTCAACCGTAAGTGTCGTGCGGTCGGCTATTTCGGCAAGGTATTCAACAACGTCGTCGAGAAGACAGTCCGCGCGAGTAGCAACATTAAGTCCGACCGTTCCCTCAAATGCAAGCGCCTCCTCGTATTTTTCCTTTAATACCGATATCGGCGCGTAGGTGTTCGTATGAGCCTGAAAATACGGTATACACATATTCGTTTTCCATTTTGAGGAAAGCTGCTCCTTAGTTATTCTAAGCTGCTCTGAAACGGATATCTCCGAGCTTTGGGCGAAGTCTCCGCTACCCCTTGACGAGCAATAAATACAACCACCCACCGAGCATTTTCCGTCAATATTCGGACAGGTGAAGCCTGCGTCCACGGGAAGCTTCATACACTTTCCGCCAAATGTTTTTTTAAGCCAATAGTCGTACGTCTGATACCTTTTGTTCGTATCGCTATGCTCATACGGATTCACATCGGCTTGCTTGATCTTCTTTATATTTGCCATTTTAATTCCTTAAAACAAATTATTTTCGCTATAATTGTATCATATTTTTGTTCGTGAAGTTTTCGCTATCGCGAAAGTGAAGTCATGCAATGCACGGTGAAGTTGCTCGCCAAGGCTCGCAGTGAAGTTAAGTTTACCCTAAACTTCGCCGTCGGCGAAACTTCACTCACGAAGTGAACTTCACTATCGAAGATAACTTCACTTGCCCCTTGGGGCAAACTTAGTTTTAGCGTGTTCTCCGTTAAGGAAAACACGCTATATCTCGGGTGTAAATATTATTTAAGCAATTTTTCAACAACGGCAAGTCTTACACAAAGAGTAAGGATTCCCATAGCGCCGTCAAGATCGGGATAATCCGCATACGTAGGAGCGATTCTTATATGACTGTCGCGCTCGTCGTATCCGTAAGGATAGGTCGCGCCCACGTTCGTGAGCGTGAGTCCCGCCCTCTTGCAAAGCTCATAGGTTCTCGCGGCACATCCGTCCGTAACGTAAAGGCTTATAAAATAACCGCCACGGGGATTTGTCCATCTTGCAACGTCAAGCCCGCCGAGATCGCGGTCAAACTTTTCCAAAACAAGCTTGAATTTAGGATAAAGGAGAGCAGCGTGACGTCTCATATGCGCGCGAATTCCATCCGCATTGCCGAAGTATTTAACGTGACGGATCTGATTTATCTTGTCAAAGCTTATAGTCTGCGCGTCCATTATCGCCTTTATCTGCTTCATATTGTTGGGACTCGCCGCAAATACCGCAACTCCCGAGCCGGGATACGTTATCTTTGAGGTAGATGCAAATTCAAGCACTCTGTCCTCCGTTCCGTACTTACGGCACATAGCAAAAATATCAGCAAGCTTATCGCCTTCCTCAAAGAAATCGTGAACGGCATAAGCGTTATCCCACATAATTCTGAAGTCAGGCGCCGCCGTTTTCATCTTAGCCAAGCGCTCAACCGTTTCATCACTGTAAGTAATACCGTCGGGATTGGAATATTTCGGGATACACCAAATACCCTTGATCTGAGGATCGGACGCGGCAAGCGTCTCAACCGTATCCATATCGGGTCCCGTCTCCGTCATTCTTACGTTTATCATCTCGATACCGAGAGATTCGGTAATCTTGAAATGTCTGTCGTAGCCGGGCACGGGGCACAGGAATTTAACCTTCTCCTCGCGACACCAGGGACGCTCGCTTCCGTACACGCCGAAGAGCATAGCTCTTACCATAGCGTCGTACATAAGATTCAAGGACGAGCTACCACCAACGAAAATATATTCGTAAGGGATGCCGAGAAGCTCGGCAAACATTTTCTTCGCCTCGGGAATACCGTCAAAAAGACCGTAGTTTCTACAGTCAAATCCGCCCTCGGTGATGCAGTCGCTCTCGCTTGAAATAACGGTAAGCATTCCGTTGCTGAGATTCAGCTGCTCGGTATCGGGCTTACCGCGAGCGAGGTCGAAGGAGAAGCCCTTCTTCAACACCTCGGCATATTCCGCCTCAAGAGCCGCCTTGACGGACAAAAGCTCTTCCCTTGTCATTTCTGTATATTTCATAAATCAATCTTCCTTTTCGTACATTACGGATAAAATTATGAATTTTTCTTCCCCGAATTATTCATTTTCATCGCAAAAATAACAACGTAAGCATTATACCACACATAATTTAAAAAAGCAAGATGTTTTTTGAAATTTTGCAAAAATTTGTTATTTTTTTTGATTTTGCCAAAATCTACGGGCAATTTCTGCAAGAGATTGTGAATTCCCTGCAAATTTGATGTGTTTCCATTCATTAGGAAACAGTCTTATATACCTCGGCTCGCTGTATCGGTCGTCAATAAGAACTGCAATTCCAACGTCATCGCTCTTTCGTATTACTCGACCGACCGCCTGAAGCACACTGTTAAAGCCAGGATAGGTATAGGCGTAATCATAGCCCTCGGAGCATTTTTCATCATAATACTCACGGATGATATTATTTTCATCCGAAATACCGGGCATACCCACACCCACAACTATGCTGCCGATAAGTCGATTACCCGGAAGGTCTATGCCCTCAGAGAACATACCGCCGATAACACAAAAGCCTATACGAAGCACGCCCGTATCGTCCTTGAAGGATGATAGAAAGTCCTCTCTGTCGCGCGAGGTCATATTTCTCTTTTGTACAACAGTCTTGACCTTCGGATATTTCTTTACAAATGCGCCGTGTACCTTCTCCATATAATCGTAGGATGGGAAGAATACAAGGTAATTGCCTGCCCTCGCGCTTACCGTAGCGGCAATGGATGATACTATCTTTTTGTAAGAATTCTCCCTGTCCTCGTATCGCGTGCTTATGGAATCCACCACCGCAACACAAAGATTATCGCTATCAAAAGGAGAGGAAAATCTTACGGATACAGCCTTATCTCCGCCACCGAGTATCTCCGCGTAATATTCCGCGGGAGTCAGAGTCGCGGAAAACATAATACTCGCAACCGCCTTATCCTGCACGGTGGACAAATGAAGCGACGGATCAAGACAGTAAAGAAGCTGGCTTACGTTGTCGCCGTAAACATTAGTAAACGACAGGTAACCCGCGCCAAATCCCTCGGAGAGCTTCAAAAATTCCTCACACCTGTAAAGAATATCATCAATTGCCTGATAATTCTCGCTTGTCGGGTTGTTCTTCTGCCATACTTCAATTATTTTCTTTAATTTATCAAGCTTATCAATAAGCTCAAACGGTGGCTCTTTACTTACGTTGTATCCGTAATTTACGCCGTCCGCAGTTTGCTTCATACTCTCCGCGCAAGCGTCTCCGAGCTTTTTAAACACCGCCGAGACGTCACCGAGCGCCCTTGAAAGCGCATCCGAGCCGTTTTGATATTCGTACAGCGCAGCCTTCGATGCCGTATCAAATAGAGCCTTATCAAGCCTTGAGGAATACATATCCCTTGCGCGCTTGGGAAGATTGTGCGCCTCGTCAACAAGGAAAATATATCGCTCGCTTACGTTATCAAAGTAACGGCGAAGATATACCAAGGGGGAGAAAACATAGTTATAGTCGCAAATGATGAGATCGCAATATTCCGAAAGGTCAAGAGAAAGCTCGTAAGGACAAACCTCGTACTCCTTCGCGTATTTCATAATAAGCTCACGGTTAAATTCCCTATGATTTGAGAGCATCGTAAAGATTACCGAGTCGCGCTTTTTATAATAGTCCCTTGCGTATTTGCATATATCGGGACGGCAGGAATTTTTAAGCCTGCCCGAAAGCTTTTTGTCGCAAAGGCACATATATTCCTTGGCGGAAAGACTGATCGTATAGATATCTCCACCGCACTCACGGAGCTTAATAGCCGCATTATATGCCTCTCGCTTGATGCTCGTCTTTGAGGTTAGATAGAATATCTTATCCGCCGCGTTGTCACCGAATGCGCGTACCGACGGATATATTACCGAAATAGTTTTACCTATACCCGTAGGGGCCTGGCAAAACAGGCGGGAGCCCTGCTTTATATCGTAATAGCACTCGCGTATCATCTCGTCCTGACTCTCGCGAAGGTCTCGATACGGAAATCTTACCATTCTTGCGGACTCACGGCGAACAATGTGCTTATCACGGAGAAAGCTCGCCTTCGCATAAGCCGCGGACAAAAACTGCATATAAAAGTCACGAAGCTCATCGAGAGTGACGTATCTCTCGGCATATCTTACCTCGCCGTCGTCGGTATTATAATAGGTAAGGCGGGTGTTCACGCCATCAAAATTTTTGGAATTGCAGAAAAAGTAGGCGAAAATATAAAGCCTTGCCGCGTGGAAGCCGCTATCCTCCGCAGTGCCGAAGTTATTTACCGCCTTTATCTCGTCAACGGTAAATTCCCCCTCATCACATATTATGCCGTCGGGAGCGCCCGCGACATAAAAATATATATCCCCAAGCTTCGAGGTGTTCTTAAAGCCCACACCTGTGCGGTACGCGTCGCCGTAGGCGTTCTGTATTTTCTTATGAATAGACGTACCGCCCATTTCCCTTTGCGCCGCTCTTCCAAAGCCACGGCTGTCAATATGACCCTCAGGACAAGCTATGGACGCAAGCTCGCTTACTGACATTTCTATCGTATCATTTTCAAAGTTATATCTCATAGCTCTCCCTCCCCGTGTAAAAATATATATTTATTATACCATTTATTTTGCTCCCCGTCAACCGAAAAGAAATAAAAGACAATAAAAATACCATAAATTTAGGGGTTACATTTTTCCCCGTTCGGTATTATAATATTAGTACAAAGGAGGGATGAAAATGGAACTTATCTTGATAAGCTCAAATAAAATGAAGGTTATCCTCGATGACGACGAAATGAAGAAATATAAGCTTTCCGAGGAATGCGATCTCTCGCTCGTCTCGGGCAAAAGGCAATTCGCCGCGCTTCTTGAAGAAATAAAGAAAAAAAGCGGCTTTGACACACGCGACCACTCGGTCTACATAGAGCTTTTTGAATCCCTGCGAGGAGGCTGTGAAATATTTATAACGCGAGAGAAAAAAAGCGCCCTTACGGGCGACTCGTATATAAAAAAAGACCTGCGCGAGAGCATTATTATATACAAATTCAAAAGCGCTGAGGACCTCATATTAGCCTCAAAGCGCCTTTTGACGTTAAACGCGAACGTCAGAAGTCAGCTGCGCGCGGACGAATCGGGCGCATTTTATCTATATATCGGATTTCCCGAGGGGTATTCGTTTTACGAGGATATTGACCTCATCTTTCTCGGTGAATACGGAGAAAGAATGTCGGGAGAGGTAATAAAGCTATACCTTACCGAGCATGGAAATACAATACTCCATGAAGACGCGATAGGCACGCTTTCAAAATTATAGAAGCCCTTGATCAATGATCAAGGGCTTTATTTTATTTGTTTGCGCCGTTATAATATATGGTTTCGTCGGGATAGTAAAGTCCCAGCTTTTCCTTCGCGACCCTTACCATATACTCGTAATCGTCCTTGGGAACGCCGATAAGGTACTGAAGCTCGTCGATCTCAAGCTCAATCTGTTCAAGCTCGTTTTGAAGCACTGCCTCCCTATTTTTAAGCTCCGTGTATCGCACGTAGCTCGCGATAAATATTACGATAGAGGCAACGAGCAATACTATGAGGAATATGCGGAACGCTGCCCTGTGCGAGGACTTTCCGACGCTTTCGGCAACGTCACGCGTCGCCACGTCCATTTTACCGTCCGCCTTTACTTCACGGTAGCTCTTATGCTCTTCTTCCGATAAGGATTCGCTCTTTTTTGTTATGAGCTTCCATACGTCCTTTATGCGCGACATCGTCTTCCTCTCCCGCGACGTCACTTGGAATGCTTTTTCTCATCCTTCTGCGCTCGCGTTTTTTCCTTACTCTATCCTTAATTATACAAATAAATCGTCCCAATGTCAAGTGATATAGTAAAAAAACAGGCTTGAGAATTATTTTTAAAATTTTTACCGAAATAGAAATAATTCCCCGTATTACCCATCTTATCCCCATCGCAAGCTTATAAATAACAAGGGTAAAGATGCGCGACACGGTAAGCCTTGCCGCAATGAAGCCCACCGCCATACATATGACCGTAAGCCCGCGCATAAGTCCTCCGTTAAGATAATAGGATAGGAGAAGGATACATACCGCAATAAAAATACAAAATAAAACATCCGTAAGGAAGGTGTACAGTAATTTAAGGATAAACAGCCTTTGCCCCTTCATTTTCACAATATTGGTTTCGATGGAAAACACCCACCTTGATACGCGGATAATATCGTAAGCAAGGCACAGTATTCCCCCGACGGCAAGGCTCCACAAAACAAGCTGCCTTATATTATGAGTAAAAACAAGCATTATTTATTGCGCCCAAACATTCCCTTTTTAACCGCGCCCTCCTTGAAATAAAAGACTCCGTTAAGATTTCCTTCGATCTCAACGACACCGCGCTCAAGATCAAGCACGTTTACCTTAAGCTCCTCACCCTCGACTACCATACCTCCTGAAGACGTATTCATCTGAACGTGCGACGTATCAAAGCTTGTAACGTCGATAACGCCATCTACCTTTATTCCCTGTCTGTTTTTTGATATAAACGAATGCTCACGAGCCTTACTTATCTCCTGCATAAAAAACCTCCGCATAAGCACACCGACAAAATTTCTCGGTACACTATATGCGGAGATCGTTTAAATTATTCTATTACCTCATAAAGGGAGGACGCGTCCGCCTTAGCGGTAAATTCGCGGATATCGAGAACTCTTACCTTAAGCTTGCGCTGTCCGAAGCTTATCTCGATTATATCCCCTTCCTTAACGTCATAGGATGCCTTTGCCGCTCTTCCGTTCACGGTCACGTGCTCGGCGTCGCAGGCATCGTTGGCTACGGTTCTTCTCTTTATGATTCGGGATACCTTTAAATATTTATCAAGTCTCATCCATTAACCTTTTCCTTGAGAGTGCTGCCTGCACCGAAGGAAACGTACTTGGAAGCGGGAATCTCAACAGGAGCGCCTGTCTTGGGATTTCTGCCTGTTCTTGCTTCACGAGTCTTAACCTCGAAGCTGCCGAAGCCTGTGATCTTTACGTCCTCGCCTGCTGCGAGAGCTTCAATGATAACGTCAAGAACTGCGGAAACTGCTGTAGCGGAATCCTTCTTTGTCATACCTGTGCGCTTTGCAACTGCATCTGTGAGCTGTAACTTGTTCATAATTTTATTCTCCTTAATGTGTTTATTATGATTCTTCATCATATGTGTTTATATTATAACACACTTTGCCAATTTTTTCAATAGCTTTTGGAAAATATTTTTACATTTTTCGCCCCTTTTGCGAAGATTTTTATACAAAATGACTAATTATTTATGTTTAATTTCATCCCAGATCGCGTCAAGCTCTGCCATGCTCATTTTGTCCACGGAAAGTCCCTTTTCGATCGCGGCATTTTCTACCTTTTGGAAGCGATTTATAAACTTATTTACCGCCTTAAAGAGAGCCTCCTCGGAGTCCACGCCAGCCTTTCTCGCAAGGCTGGTTACTGTTAAAAGAAGATCTCCGATCTCCTCCTCAACCTGCGCCTTATCTCCCGATTCCATTGCTTCCTTGACCTCTGCAGTCTCCTCGTATATCTTTTCAATTACGAGATCGGCTGTTTCAAAGTCAAAGAAGGACGCCTTCTTGCCAACCTTTTGCGCGCGAAGAAGCGCAGGAAACATAGGAGGAATCGCATTGAGCTTGTCCGTATAGGTTACTCTGCTCTTCTCTTCGTTTTTGATCGCTTCCCAGTTTTTAAGCACGTCCTCACTGGTCTTGGCATCGTTGTCACCGAAAATATGGGGATGACGGTGGATAAGCTTTACACATACGTCGTTTGCAACGTCGTTTACGTCAAAGGCCCCCGCTTCCTCCTCCATTCTCGCGTGGAAAACGATCTGGAGCATAACGTCGCCAAGCTCCTCGCGGAGAAGCTTCGCGTCATCAGTATCGATCGCCTCGATCACCTCATACGTCTCCTCAATAAAATTGTTTCTTATTGACTTATGTGTCTGCTCTCTGTCCCAGGGACAGCCTCCTTCGCTGCGAAGAAGCTCCATAATTGTTACGAGATCGTCGAAGGTATAGCTTTCCTTCCCGATAAGATCATTAATTTTTTCCTGTCTTGTGTTCATATCAATTTCCCTTACTTTTCAAGGATTTTCTTTAAATACTGACCCGTATACGAGCCGCTTACCCTCGCGACCTCCTCGGGAGTTCCCGTAGCGATTATCCGTCCGCCACCGTCTCCACCCTCGGGTCCAAGATCAATAATATAGTCTGCGCTCTTTATAACGTCAAGGTTGTGCTCAATAACGAGAACCGTGTTTCCGCCGTCGCAAATTCTCTGCAAAATAAGGAGCAGATGAGATACGTCCTCGGTATGAAGTCCTGTTGTGGGCTCGTCAAGAATATAGATCGTCTTGCCCGTACCTCTCTTTGCAAGCTCGGTCGCAAGCTTAACTCTCTGCGCCTCGCCGCCCGACAACGTCGTCGAGGACTGTCCGATCTTGATATAGCCTAAGCCTACGTCGTAAAGAGTCTGGAGCTTACGCGTGATCCTCGGAAGTCCGTCAAAGAAGGAGAGTCCCTCCTCTACCGTCATTTCAAGCACGTCGTAAATATTCTTGTCCTTATATTTAACCTCAAGCGTATCGCGGTTATATCTCTTGCCGCGACAAACGTCGCAGGTAACGTATACGTCGGGGAGAAAATGCATCTCAATACACTTTACGCCGTCTCCCTCACACGCCTCACAGCGACCGCCCTTTACGTTAAAGGAGAATCTGCCCGCGCTGTAGCCCTTCGCCTTCGCATCCTTAGTCTGTGCGAAAAGGTCGCGGATCTCCGAGAAAAGTCCCGTATAAGTCGCGGGATTCGATCTCGGTGTTCTTCCGATAGGACTTTGGTCTATAAGAATGACCTTATCAAGATGCTCGCTACCCTCGATACTGTCGTGATCTCCTGGATATGCTATCGCGCGATTGAGATCGTGCGCAAGCTTGGGATATATGATTCCGTTTACAAGCGAGGACTTCCCCGAGCCCGAAACACCCGTAACGCATACGAATTTGCCAAGCGGAATGCTTACGTCGATGGACTTGAGATTATGCTCACGAGCGCCCTTGATGCAAAGATAATTTCCGTTGCCCTCGCGTCTGTACTTGGGTATTTCAATCGCACGTCTGCCCGAAAGGTATGCGCCCGTAATGGAATCCTCGTTCTGCATTATCTCCTCGGGCGTGCCCTCGGCAATAACGCGTCCGCCGTGAATTCCCGCGCCCGGACCGATATCTACGATATAATCGGATTCCATCATTGTTTCCTCGTCGTGCTCAACGACGATAACGGTGTTTCCAAGATCGCGGAGCTTCTTGAGCGTAGCAATAAGCTTGGAATTATCCCTCTGATGAAGTCCTATGCTGGGCTCGTCGAGAATATAAAGCACTCCCGTCAAGGACGAGCCTATCTGGGTTGCAAGTCTTATTCTTTGCGCCTCGCCGCCCGATAATGTTCCCGCCTTTCTCGACAAAGTAAGATAGTCAAGACCGACGCTCTTCAAGAAGCCGAGTCGCTCACGTATTTCCTTTAAGATTTCCTTCGCAATTATGCCCTCGGACTCCGTAAGCTTTAAGTTGCATACGAAATCAAGCGCGTCGGATACCGACAGTGAGCAAAGCTCAAATATATTTTTATCCCCCACGGTAACCGCAAGAGACATGGGATTGAGTCGCATACCGTGACACTCGGGACACGGCGCGTCCTCGATAAACTGCTCGTAATATTCGCCCGCCGCACCCATCTGGAGTCTCTGCTCTATCATGGGGATAACGCCGTCAAATCTTACCTTCTTTTCGTGCGCCTCGCCACCGAAGAAGCGGATGCACTTATATTCTTCCATACCCGTGCCGTAAAGCAGTGCATTCATTGCCTCATCCGAAAATTCGGAAAGAGGCATATCAAGATTAAAGCCGTGTCTCTTTCCAACCTCAATGAAGAGCGGTCCGTTCCAGCTTTCCTCCTCAAGAGATTTAAAGCCGTTTACCGCGATCGCACCGTCGTGAAGGCTGAGATTCTTATTGGGAATTATTCTCGCAACCGAGATTCTTCTCATATCTCCTATGCCCGCGCATCGAGGACACGCGCCCTGCGGATTATTAAACGAGAACATACGGGGCTCAAGCTCACCGACCGAGAAGGAATGCTCCTCGCAGGCGTAGGACTGTGAAAAACTCATTTCCTCGCCCGCGCCCTCGCGGGGCATCGTTACGACGAGTAAATGTCCGTCGGCCGCTGAGAGCGCGTTTTCAATGGAATCCGCAAGTCTCGGTCTTATTCCCTCTCTCATAACGAGACGGTCAACTACTATTTCAATTGAATGCTTTTTGTTTTTATCAAGCGCGATCTCCTCGGACAGATCGTAGATCGAACCGTCAACTCTCACTCTTACGTATCCGCTTCTCTTCGCGTCGGAAAGTACCTTTTCGTGCATTCCCTTCTTCTCACGGACTACGGGAGCCATTATCATAAATCTCTCGCCCTCGGGAAGCGTCATCACCTTCTCGATTATATCGTCAGTCGTCTGTCTTGTGATTGCCTTATGGCACACGGGACAGTGAGGAGTTCCTATGCGGGCGTAAAGAAGACGGAGATAATCGTATATCTCGGTAACCGTTCCCACAGTGGAGCGAGGGTTCTTCGAGGTAGTCTTCTGATCTATGGATATCGCGGGAGACAGACCCTCGATAGAGTCCACGTCGGGCTTGTCAAGCTGGCCTAAGAACATTCTCGCGTAGGATGACAGGGATTCCACGAATCTTCTGTGTCCCTCGGCGTAAATGGTATCAAACGCCAGAGAGGACTTACCCGAGCCCGAAAGTCCCGACATAACGACGAGCTTATCCCTCGGTATCGTCAGATCAATATTTTTCAAATTGTGGACGCGCGCGCCACGAATCTTAATATCTCTTTCCATTTTTACCTTACTTTTCTCTCAATTTCTTAATTTCATCACGCAGATAAGCCGCCTTCTCAAATTCAAGCTGACGCGCTGCATCCTTCATCTCGCGCGTAAGCTTCTCGATAAGCGCTTCTCTTTCCTTGGCGGTAAGCTTCTTTGCCTTCGCCTTCTTCTCCGCGCGTTCTTCCTTTGCAGACATATCGATTATGTCGCGTATGCCCTTGACGATGGTTTTCGGCTCAATGCCGTGAGCCTTGTTATAATCGTCCTGTATGCGGCGGCGTCGGTTGGTCTCCGCGATCGCCCTCTCCATTGATCGCGTAACCGAGTCCGCGTACATGATG
Source organism: Eubacteriales bacterium (assembly GCA_045660325.1). Taxonomy (GTDB): domain Bacteria; phylum Bacillota; class Clostridia; order Oscillospirales; family CAG-272; genus SVTX01. The sequence goes on along the minus strand of JAZRDO010000032.1, from coordinate 83,146 downwards.
ACCTTGCCGTTCGCGTTTCTCGCGGCGCGGCCGATGGTCTGAATAAGTGATCGCTCAGCACGGAGGAAGCCCTCCTTATCCGCATCAAGTATCGCAACGAGCGACACCTCGGGAATATCAAGTCCCTCACGGAGCAGGTTGATGCCGACAAGCACGTCAAACACACCCATTCTTAGATCACGGATTATCTCCATTCTCTCAATAGTATCCACGTTAAAATGAATATATCTTACCTTAATTCCGTTATCGGTAAAGTAATCCGTCAGATCCTCCGCCATTTTCTTGGTAAGCGTGGTTACAAGCACCCTCTCGCCCCTCTCTGCGCGGACACGGATCTCGCCCATAAGATCGTCGACCTGACCCTCGATCTTACGTATTTCAACCGTAGGGTCAAGGAGTCCCGTAGGACGAATGATCTGCTCAACGACTCTCTCGGAGTGCTCGTCCTCATAATCACCGGGCGTTGCACTGACAAATATCGCCTGATTAATTCTATTTTCAAATTCCTCAAAGAACAAGGGTCTGTTATCGTAAGCCGACGGCAGGCGGAAGCCGTAATCTATAAGGTTCTTCTTTCTTGCGGTATCGCCACCACTCATACCCCTTACCTGCGGCAAAGTTACGTGCGACTCGTCAACGAACATAATAAAGTCCTTCGGGAAATAGTCAAGAAGCGTGTACGGAGTCGATCCAACGGGACGGCGAGAAAGTATTCTCGAATAGTTTTCAACACCCGAGCAGAAGCCGATCTCACGGAGCATCTCCATATCGTAGCGTACACGCTCGGAAATTCTTTGCGCCTCGATAAGCTTGCCCTCGGATTCAAAGAACTTGACTCTATCGTACATCTCGTCAAGTATTTCCTTTATTGCCGCCTCCTTTTTTTCATCGGATACGGCATAGTGGGTAGCGGGATAGATCGGAACGTAGGAAAGATTTCTCAAAACCTCGCCCGTTACTATATTTATCTCAGAAATTCTATCTATCTCCTCGTCGAAGAACTCGACGCGGATAGCCTTATCGTTCATACTCGCGGGGATAATTTCAACAACGTCGCCGCGCACTCTGAAGGAATCACGGACAAGGTTCAAGTCATTTCTCGTATAGCTGATAGAAACCAAGCGGGAGATAAGCTCCTCACGCGGCAAAAGCATACCGGGACGCAAGGAAATAACAAGATCCTTATATTCCTCAGGCTCACCGAGGGAGTAGATGCAGGACACACTCGCCACGATAATAACGTCGCGGCGCTCGAAAAGTGAGCTTGTCGCGGAGTGTCGGAGTCGGTCAATCTCGTCGTTTACAAGCGCGTCCTTCTCGATATAAACGTCCTTGCCCGGAATATACGCCTCGGGCTGATAGTAATCGTAATACGACACGAAATACTCAACGGCATTATCAGGGAAAAACTCGCGGAACTCCGAGCAGAGCTGCGCCGCCAGAGTCTTGTTGTGCGCCAAAACCAAGGTTGGACGGTTTATCTTTTCAATTACGTTTGCCATAGTAAAGGTCTTACCCGAGCCCGTAACACCGAGAAGCGTCTGCATTCTCTCGCCGCGCTCAATTCCCTCGCAAAGCTGTCTTATTGCCTCGGGCTGATCTCCCGTAGGCTTATAATCGCTCTTTAATACGAATTTATCCATTTCCGTCCTCCTTTTCTTTAAATTATGCTTGACAATTCAAAATATTATTCCATTATAATTATAACATTATTTATTTTATATGTCAACCGAAAACAAGAAAACCCTGCAGGATTTTCCCACAGGGTATTCTATGATAAATAATAATAATCGGCAACTAAACAAACTTTAAAAGCGAAAAGGTGTGTATACCTGATAATTAAAATTTACATCTCAAAATTTTTGATTTTGAGAATTACTTCGCAGATCTCTTTGCCTCGAAGCAAGCGCTGCAATATACAGGTCTGTCGTTAGAAGGCTGGAATGTAAGCTTTGCCTCACCGCCACACTCGGAACAAACAGCCATGAAGTATTCTCTTTCGGGCTTGCCTGCGTTCTTTCTCTTTGTACGACAAGCGCGGCAGCACTTGGGCTGATTTACAAAGCCCTTCTCCTCATAGAATTTCTGTTCGCCAACTGTGAATGTGAATTCCTCACCACAGTCCTTACATACAAGGACGATATCCTCGTAAACCTTTACTTCTTCGTTCATTGGTTAGTTTCCTCACTTTGATTTTAAATATTTAAAGCCAACCCCGCTTTTACGGTCGGCTATATAAACCCTCTCGGGTATTATATCTTATTTTGAAATTACCGAACGGAGCTTTCTCCTTATTCGGTATATCGCGTTGTTAACGGATTTTACACCGCCCTCAACGGAAAGCTCCTCGGCGATCCTCTTTGCTCCGAGACCCGAGACGTACATCCACCACACCTTGTTTTCAAAGGGCGAAAGATTTGACTGTATCTTCCTGCGAAGGATCATAAAATCCTCCTCGGCGATAAGTCGCTCAATAGGATCGGCGCTTGTAACGTCGGAGCCGACGCCGTCCTCAATAGATACCGTCCTTTTGCGACGGTTATAGGTGCGTAAAAAGGATACGAGCGAATTTCCTATACAGATCTTCGCATACAGACCGAATTCCACTCCGCCGAGTGAATCGTCGTAATTGCAAACCGCGTTGCAAAACGCGATCTCAGCCTCCTGACGAAGGTCCGCAATATCCTGATTATTCATCCCCTCTCCCGTGTACCGAGAAACCTCGGATTCGATCAGGGGCTTATATTGTGTCATCAGCTGACAAAGAGCCTCTTCACTGCCCTGCGCCGCTTTTTCTATCTGAAGCTTCAGATGAATTTTTTCCATAGTATAGCCTTTTCAATGTGAACGTAAATCTTATAATCCAAATATTAAAAGATTTATATAATTATATCATATTTAATTTGTTCGGTCAAGTGTTTTTTCTTCGACAATTTACAACATCTTAATAATTTTTATACAAAAAGCATAAAATATTATCGTTGTTTTATACAATTTTCCTTGCATTTCAACAAATTGTGTGCATAATGAACATAAAAGCGGAGTAAACTTTGTTTGTTTTTACCCCGCTTTTTTTATTAATTTTTTCATTAATATGAACGTAATGTTCATTTAAATTGTAAAATAAGCAATTTTAAACACAAAAATCAGTTGAAAATAAAGTTGATGTTTCCCGACAAGAGTGAAAGCATTCCCTTATAAACGACCTCGGGATGATCGTGGAAATTATTCTCCATTCTCTCCGCGCGGTTGAGTGAGTCAAGAATCACAGAGGTCTTCATGATCTCCTCGTCCTTCTCCTTTAAGATACAAATAAGCTCGTAATTATTGTCGTCAAGCTTATTGATATGAGTCTTCACCGTTACCCCTCTCTTCTTGAAGTTGAGATAACGAAGAGCGCATTCAAGGCTCTTATCAAGGATCGAGGGGAGAATTTCACTCTTAAGCTCGGTCGCAACAAGCTTACCCTGCGCGGTTACAACGTACATAGGATCGCCGTCCTCGGTCTGACAAACCTCTTCAATAAGGCCTGTGTCTACCATTTCGTAGAAGGACTCTGCAAATTCAAAATACTGAATATAGTCTGTTTGCATAACCATATCGTTTATGGTTACGTAATCTATAGGATAATTTACGTTCTGCATAAGATAGAGAACGAATATCTTTACGTTTCTTTTACTCTTAACCGTTGCCATTTTATATAACCTTTCAATGTCGTGTTCAATACTAATATATTTTATCACAAACTAAAAAAAAATTCAATACTTATAGTTGCATTTTTTGATAAAATATGTTATTATAATTCTAATAGTTATTTTGAAAGGATATTCAGAAATGGCAAATATAGCAATTCTCGGTTACGGTGTCGTAGGCTCGGGCGCCGTAGAGGTTTTAACACAGAATAAGAATATCATTGAAGAAAAGACGGGCGACGTGTCGAATATCAAGTACATCCTTGACCTTCGCGAGTTCCCCGGCGACAAATTCGAGCATCTTGTAATTCACGATTTCAATATTATCTTAAACGATCCCGAAATCGATATCGTTGCGGAAATGATGGGCGGCTCACACCCCGCTTACGATTTCTCCAAGGCGTGTCTTGAGGCGGGCAAGAGCGTAGTTACCTCCAACAAGGAGGTCGTTGCGAATTTTGGCGCAGAGCTTCTTGAAATTGCCAAGGCGCACGGTGTCTCCTATATGTTTGAGACAAGCGTAGGCGGTGGTATTCCGATCATCCGTCCTATGATACGCGACCTCTCCTCCAACAATATCAATGAGGTAAGCGGTATTCTCAACGGTACTACGAACTATATTCTCACAAAGATGGATACTGAGGGCGCAGATTTTGCCGACGTGCTCCGCGACGCGCAGAAGAAGGGATATGCCGAGGCTAATCCCGCGGCTGACGTAGAGGGCCTTGACGCGGCGAGAAAGATAGTAATTCTCGCAGCTCTCTCCTACGGCACGCTCATAAATCCCAAGAATATTCATACCGAGGGAATTACAACGATCACACGTGAGGACGTTGATGCGGCAAGAACTCTCGGATACGCTATCAAGCTTATAGGTCACACCGAAAAGCTTAACGGCAAAATTCTCGCGATGGTTTCCCCCCGTCTCGTTCCCGCATTCAATCCCCTCTCCGCTATAAGCGACGTATTCAACGGTATTCTCGTCAACGGCGATATGGTTGGCGACGTTATGTTCTACGGCCCCGGCGCAGGTAAGCTCCCCACGGCAAGTGCGGTATGCGCGGATATCGTTGATATCATGTCTCACAAGGAAAAGCCCTTAAAGGCTCCCGAATGGACTCCTGCGACAAATGAAGACGTAGCTGACTTCTCCGACTACTCATGCAGACGTATGTTTATCTTTGCTACTCCCTGCGAAAAGTGCGCTGAAAAGTGTATATCAGAAAACCTTGAGGGCAAGCTCGTTGACAAGGTATTCAAGGACGGCAAGCTCTACGCTATCGTAGACAGTATGACCGAGTCCGAAGCGCTCTCCCTTATGGAAAACGCTACATTCAAGTGCGAAAAATTCATTCGCGTTCTTTAATAAACAAATTTCGGTGTTGCTAATCGCAGCACCGAAATTTACAAACGGAGTTTAAAATGAAAAAGAAATTTCCAATATGGCCCGTAATCATAGGAACCGCGCTCGTCGTATTCGGCGCGCTCGGCATTACCTTTGGACTTGCATTTTTAGCAAAATCTCTGCTTGAGGCAAGCATGAAGGATGCGATCGCATCAATGATCCTGACTATCCCCTCCGCAAGCGTATTTCTTATATATTTCTTTCTTTTCGAGGGAATTCTATTTACGACTCAGGCAAAGACCTTCAAGGAAGTGCTTGACGAGAACAATCCTTACGAAAAAAGCGAGAAAAAGGACAAGCGATTCAAGGTCATCACCCGCAGCGTGTATGCGATAATAATCGCGCTTTGTCTTATCTTCCCTGCAATATATATGAATTGCTATACCAAAATCGAGGATAACAAAATAACCGAAAGGATCGTATTTGCCAATAACGAATACACCCTCGACGATATAAGCACGTACAGAGTGGGCTTCAACGATACGGGACTTGTTTTCTATATCAATATGTACAACGGCGAGAGCTTTGAGATTTTACAGAGCGACGGCATCTACTCAAGGAAATTCAACGAGACCTTCGAGAACAAATACGCTTATGCATCCTATCTCGCGGATGTTTTTGACTCAAATGAAAAGATCATAACCCGAACGGTCACAAATCCCGAAAAAATAAAGGAAGCATACAAGGATATCCCCGAAATTTGGAATCATATATCAAAATTTATTGAATAAAAAAGCGGACGCGACGCGTCCGCTTTTCATTTTATATTTCAGCAATCTTTATGATCTCGTCGGGATAACGAACGTCAACGAATTTCGTATATCCGTCCGCCTCAAGCTTCTGCTTCTGGAAGCCTACGTTCTTGTTCATCTTCTGAACGAGAACTGTCTTGCCCTCGCGTCTCTTTGCCATAGCGTGCTTCTGCATAAGCGCAAGATCAGCAGTGGAAAGTCTCTTATCGTAAAGAACTGCCGTCTTCTCCGCTCTTGTGTCGGGCTTAAACTTCTTATCAAGGAGCGCGCCAACGATTCTCTCAAAGCCGATCGAGAAGCCACATGCGGGAGTCTTCTGACCTGTAAATCCACCGATCATATTGTCATATCTGCCGCCGCCTGCAATACTTGAGCCGCGGAAATCCTCGCTCTTGATCTCAAAGATAACGCCTGTATAATAAGACATACCGCGAACGAGAGTGGGGTCAAAATCAAGATTGATGCTGCCCTCGGAAATTGTGTCAACCGCCTCGCAAATATCACGGATGTTTTCAATAACACCCTCCTCGATGCTCGCGCCAACCGCCTCAAGAAGATATGCAAATCTATCCGACGCGCCCATAACGCCGCGGAAGATCTCCATGTACTTGTCAACCGCACAAGAATCGTAGTTTGCCTCACGAAGCTCGCGCTCAATTCCCGCCTCACCGATCTTGTCAAACTTATCAAGAATGATGAAAACACGGGAGAATTCTTCCTCAGGGAAGCCTGCCGCTCTCGCCATAGCGGAGAGGATTCTTCTATCGTTGATCATAACCGTGCAGCCGTTTACTCCAACGTCGGCAAGGAACGTAGAGGTCGCGCAAATAAGCTCGATCTCAGCCGCGTTAGTGGGATCACCGAGGATGTCGATGTCGCACTGTGTAAACTGACGGTATCTTCCCTTCTGGGGTCTGTCAGCTCTCCAAACGGAGCCCGTCTGCATTGCCTTGAAAGGAAGATTAAGATTTGCGGAATTGCTTGCATAGTAACGGGAAAGCGGAACTGTCAGGTCGTAGCGAAGTCCCGAGTCAACGAGCTCGTCAACACTTGCACCCTCAATGGATTCCTGAAGCTTTTCACCGCGCTTAAGCACCTTGAAGATAAGCTTTTCGTTCTCGCCGCCCTGCTTGTTTGTAAGATTTTCAATGTGCTCAACACAGGGTGTCTCTATCTGTGAAAAGCCAAATGAAGCATACGTTTTCTTAAGCTTTGTCAAAAGATATTCTCTTATCTCCATCTCAGCGGGAAGAATATCTCTCATACCCTTTGTAGGTTCTTTAATAAACATCTTAATATCCTCTCTTATCGATAATATACGTAATAAACTATAATTGTACGCGTAACGCCGCCGTGCTCAATATCGGGGGCAGTAATTACCATGCCGTCGTGGGAAAGAAGCTCCCACGCCTGCATCTCTTCCACCTTGCAACGAAGAACAACATCACCCGAAGCAAAAACGATTATCTCGTCATCCTTTATGTTTGTGTGACCTTCCCTGCCGATTACCTCGTCGACTCCGTTGCGGTTTTCGGTAACGTAGCGCACGTGGTGTCCGCAAATTCTCTTTGCCATATCCCACTTGTATCTCTTACTGTCGGGATTATTGCTTTTCGTTATTTTCTCTGCAAGCTTTTTAAATAATCCCATTTTATTCCTCCGAGATATTCGGCGTCTTGCCCGTCAAGAACTCGTATGCGGATATATATTCCGCACGCGCTTTGCGAGCCGCATCGCCATTTTTATCAAAATTCTTTTTTCTTACTCCGCGAAGCATAATGTTTTTAGGCGTTTCGTCGGGGTCTATAAGCTCTAATGATACCACGTCGTAGCCGTGCCATTCAAGGAGCTTTAAGCGGAGCGCGTCGGTCGCCGCATCGCAAAGCTTCTGACGAAGCATTGAATGGTCGGTTATGAATTTAAGGCTCTCGCTATTAATTTTTCTGTTTAAATCGTGATGACAGCACGGAGTGGATAACACTACGTCCGCATCCCACAAAATCGCTTTATCAAGCACCATATCCGTTGCAATGTCACACGCGTGGAGCGAGATAACAAGATTCACGTGCTCGTCGGCATTATAAAGATTTATATCTCCGCAAAGGAATTCAAGTCCGTCAAAGCCACAGGCCGATGCCACCTCGTTACAGTATTCTATAACGTCGCTCTTTAAGTCCACGCCCGTCATCTTTACCTTGATTCCCTTTATAACTGAGAAATAGTGATAAACCGCAAAGGAAAGATAGCTCTTTCCGCAGCAAAGATCGCAAATGCGGATGAAATCTCTCGGAAGCTTGTCCTCAACGTCGCGGATAAGCTCCAGGAATCTATTTATCTGGCGGAACTTTGCCTGCTTTTTATCGTAAACTCTGCCGTTCTTATCAGAGACGCCCAAGTGCATAAGGAAGGGCTCACTGCCGTTTAAAATATGATTTTTAACCTTGTTATTGGACGTAGGGATAATTTTCTTGAAATCCTTCGACTTGTCTGCGTCAAGGGCGCGGTCAAGCTTTTCCGTGCCGATAAGCGTAATTTTACCCGACTTGGATCTTTTAAGCTCACAGTCTCCCGCGCTCGTTATAACGTTTATCTGGGAAAATCCCTCGATAAGCTCCAATATCTCGCTCTCGGACGACATAGCAATATTCTTCTGCTTTGCCTTGTTATCGGTGTGAAAGCTCTCTGCCTGAAGCACCGTCTCGCCTCGCAAAAGCTTGGGAGTCAAAATGCATTTTACCACCGTTTTATCAAGCGGCTTGGAGAAAACCGCTTTTTTGAGCAGCTGAAGTCCTGCGCTCTTTAATATCAGGCGCAAAAGCTGCTGATTTTCACTAAATTGAACTTTATCCATTAATTTTTACCCTTATATGAAGGATTCGCCTTTCCGCAGTAAGCACATTTCTTACGGCTTACGGGAATGAGTCTGCCGCATTCACACTCGCAGAAATTGGAATCGTCAAGCTGACGTGCCTCCTCCTCGCGATTCTCACGGAACTCGCGTGTCTTTTCTCTCTTCGCCTCAAGCTTCTCTTCCTTGGTAGCGGGCGCAGGTATGTCCTCCGCCTTCTTTTTCTTGAAGGAGATCTTTGATTCCTTGCCCTCAAGGAGTCGCTTGATATTCGCTCTATGCATATAAATTACCATTGCCGCGATAAGTATACCGACCACGGGAATCGCTCCGAGCTTCTCACCCGTAAAGGCAACGTAAAGCTTTTCAAACGCCGTAGCGATTACGGGGAAAAGTGCCATACACATGCAGGATGCAAGAGAAACGAACTTTGTTCCTGCGACGATAATAACGAAGAACGTGCCCAAAGTAACAAAGGACATGGGCTCAAGGAATGCGATAGCCGTAGCCGCGCAAGCAACACCCTTACCGCCCTTAAACTTATAATAAATCGGGAAAATGTGTCCTACTACCGCGAAAAGTCCCGCGATAGCTCCGCCGATTCTTCCCGAGAGAAGAACTGAACCGATTATAATGGCAATGGATGCCTTCAAGATATCGCCGCCGAGAGTAAGAGCGCCGAACTTCTTTCCGTAAGTACGAAGAGCGTTTGTCGCGCCCGCGTTACCGCTTCCGTGCGTTCTGATGTCGTCGTGATACAACACTCTGGATAAAATAATGGACGTGCTGATGCTACCGAGAAGGTAAGCCCCTATCACTGTGATCGCGATGAATGCGACTAAAATAACGTTTTCCCACACAGTTCCCTTAATTGCGGGAAGTGTGCAAAGCGAAGTCCATACGCATGCAAATTTTCCGTTAGATATCCAAAAAAACAACAAATCTAATAACATAAATTCACCTTAATTAAGAATTTGACCTCGATTTAAATCTTGCAAGTCGACTTTTCGCCGCCTCAAGTCTTCTTTCCTTCTCACCCTCAAGAAGAGCGATCTCTGAAAGCTTCTCTCCATCCCACTCTGCCGAGAACACGTCTCCCTCAGAGAAGGAAGAGATTATTTCTTTTTTGACCGTAAGGACCTCTCCGTCATCGCAAACGAGAACGGCATACTCCCCAACAAATCTGTCAACAGAAAATATCTTTTTCATATTAAACGAACATTTCAATAAGGTTCTTGGGGCTCTTTGTAAAGTCGTAAACGGAGCCGTCGGACATAATAGCTACCATATCCTCGATTCTGCATCCGTACTTGCCCTCAATGTAAATACCGGGCTCAACGGTTACAATGTGTCCCTTTGAGAGAACAACGCTCTCGGGCACCTTGCCTGCAAGTCTGGGCTCCTCGTGAATAAACATACCTACGCCGTGGCCGAGGCTATGACCGAATCTGCCCGCGTATTCCTTGTCAATAATGTCTCTTGCGATCTTATCGGCAGCACAGCACGACATTCCCTCGTGCAATGCCTCAAGTGCGCTTGTCTGCGCCAAAAGAACCGTATTGTAAACCTTCTTGATCTCCTCGTCAGCCTTACCGATAACAACCGTTCTTGTCATATCCGAACAATAACCGTTGTACTTTGCACCGAAGTCCATTGTAAGGAAGCCGCGCTCAAGCTTGCAGTTTCTCGGAACACCGTGAGGAAGTGAGGACGCAGTACCCGAAACCGCGATGGTTTCAAACGCGAGTCCCTCCGCACCGTTTCGTCTCATAAAGAATTCAAGCTCAAGAGCCACGTCTATCTCAGTCATCTCGGGCTTCATAACCTTAAGAATATGTGAGAATGCCGCGTCGGTAATTGCCTGCGCCTTCTTCATATTCTCAATTTCATCCTCGCTCTTGTAGATGCGAAGCTCAGTTAAGATCTCGGATGCGCCGAATACCATTTCCTTCTGTGCGAAAAGCTTCTTGAATCTTTCAAGGTCTGCGCAGGAGAGAGAGGACTCCTCAAACATAACAGTCTTCGCGCCGAGATCGTCAAGCAAGGATGCCATAGTAACGCCCATAGACATTCTGTCGGGCATCATAACCTCAAATTCGTCGGGGTTGACAGTTGCCTTTGCCGCCTCAATGTATCTAAAGTCAGTAATGAGATACGCGCGGTTTCTCGTTACGAGGATATATCCGTCAGTGAAATTGAAGCTTGAAAGGTATCTTATATTAAGCTCGGACGAGATAAGCGCCGCGTCCGCGCCCGCATTAATCATTTTTTCCGTAAATTTTGCTATTCTACTCATAATTTATCTCCTTATGACTTTAAATTTTCCAAATAGTATTTTTTCATTCTTAGCGCATCCTCAGGCTGTGTACCGTCGGATTCGCAGATAATTCTCGGGGTAAGGTTGTCCATAACGATTGCCTCAATAAGCGGCTCAAATTCAGGGCCATACACGTTATCCGCAAAGGTAAGATGCTTCTTTTCCCCTGCATTCGTATATTCGATCTTTGAGAAATGGCAATGCAAATTCTTTGCTACCTCGTCGCCTAAGCTCTCACCAATCTTATGAAAAACGCGTCTGTAATCGTCGACAGTTTTAAATGCCCCGCAGATATTTCTTGCATTCAAATGACCGAAATCCACGCAAGGCGCATAGTGGGAGGAGACCTTACACTGCTCAATAACCTCGTCGAGTGTGCCGAGCTGATTGATCTTACCCATAGTCTCAATACAAAGCTTGATATCCGTGTCACCCACTGCCTCAATGACCTTGTAAAGTGTATCGCAGGAGAGCTTCATACCCTCCGCGCGACTTATCTTGCCCGCGCTTCCGCTGTGAATTACTATCGTGTCAGCTCCGAGCAGCTCCGCCGCCCAAATTGATTTTTCAATGTATTTTATGCTGTTGAGCCTTTTTTCTTCCTCAACGCTTGAAAGCGAAATAAAGTAAGGCGCGTGCAAAGACATCAAAACTCCCTGCTCTTTTGCCGCATCACCGATCGCACGAAGCGCGGCCTCGCCCGCCATAATTCCCTTACCCGCCTCGTATTCGTAGGCGTCAAGTCCGAAGCCCTTTATCCAGCGCGGCGCGTCCTTTGTTGATTTATTGCCCTCGGCGTAAAACATATCTCCGTTTCCGCCGGGACCGAAGCTTGCATATTTCATTACTTTTCTTACTTTCTGTTTTTCTTTTTGTATCCGCCCTGTGTCCAGAACACGCATACGTCCGCCGACTCGGGATGCTTCCTTGCATATTTTTTCATAGAAGGAACCTCAAGCGCACGCTTGAATCTGAAAAATGCGCTTTTTCTGTCGTTTATAGGGGGTACGATAATTGTTGTAAGTCCGATATTATTGCCTGCTACGACATCAGTGAGGATCTGATCTCCGAGCATCGCGGTATTGCTCTTGTCAGAGCCGAGCAGCTTCATTGCCGCGCGTAAGCTTTTCGGAAAGGGCTTTCCGCTCTTACTGAATGCAACAAGTGAGAGCTCGCGGTTGAAAAGATCAACTCTGTCCTGATTGTTGTTAGAGATAAACGCCACCGAAATTCCATTTTCGTCAAGCAGCTTTATCCACGCCACCACTTTGTCGCTTGGTGTCGCCTCCTCATAGGGCGCAAGTGTATTGTCAATGTCAACAAGAAGAGCTTTTATCCCAAGATTTTTCAAAAAAGACGGGGTTATATCCGAAAATCTTGAAAAAACGTAATCGGGTCGTGTAAGTCTTGCCATAATTTGCTCCTCTCTAAAAAAGTCTATTCATATTATTATACTACTTTTTGATAAAAAGGTCAATATTATTTTGCAAAATCCACTCTCTTTTTTAATAAAATATAATATTATAATATATATAGACATAAAAAAAGCCGAGGGCACTGCCCTCGGCTCTAATTTTAAAATCAATAGTTTTCTGCGTGAACCTCAAAATAGCTCTTGGGGTGATCGCAAGTAGGACAAACCTCGGGAGCCTCCATACCGATAACAATATGACCGCAGTTACGGCATTCCCAAACCTTAACCTCGCTCTTCTTGAACACTTCATTCATCTCAATGTTGCGAAGAAGCGCACGGTATCTGTCCTCGTGGTGCTTTTCAATAGCAGCTACAAGTCTGAACTTTTCAGCGAGCTCGTGGAAGCCCTCCTCCTCTGCTGTCTTTGCAAAGCCCTCGTACATATCAGTCCATTCGTAGTTTTCGCCTTCAGCTGCATCAAGAAGATTAGCAGGTGTGCTGGCGATACCGCCGTGAAGCTCCTTGTACCACATCTTAGCGTGTTCCTTCTCATTGTCAGCAGTCTTCTGGAAAAGAGCTGCGATCTGCTCAAAGCCGTCCTTCTTTGCCTTGGAAGCAAAATATGTATATTTATTTCTCGCCTGAGATTCGCCTGCAAAAGCGGCTTCAAGATTCTTTTCTGTCTGTGTACCTGCGTACTTGCTCATAACAAAATTCTCCTTTAAATATGAAAAATGATGTAAAATACACGTAATTTGTTTCCGTGTATTCCCTATTTGAATTATACAATAAACGGAAAATTTTGTCAATATATTTTAATTGAGCGATACGAATTTTTTGAATGACAAAACTCAAACTCTACCAATTTAGTTTGAGGATTCGAACCACCCGTAGGCTTCGCCTACTCATCGAGTTTCGCTTAGAAGATAAGGACGAATACTAAAATACACTTTAACGAAGTGTCAAGCCTTAATTTTAAGATGATTTTTGTGCTTGGCGTTGCAGCCAAGTAAGACTTGGCAAGAAAGCTAAGTGCAAAAAGCGCTTAAAAGTACGGCTTGAAAGTGTGTTGGAGTGTTCGTCCTTATCTTCCTCATCACACGGCGATGCCTTTCGGCATCCCCGTGTGATGTTATCCCATCGCTCATCCCATGGATAAAAAGAAAAAGACATCCTGTCGGATGTGGGATTCGAACCACCCGTAGGCTTCGCCTACTCATCGAGTTTTTCTTGCGAAAAACATCGCACGGCGAGTCCTTCGGACTCCCCGTGTGATGTTATCCCATTACTCATCCCATAGATAAAAAAGAAGAAGGTGTCTGTTGACACCTTCTCTTTTTTATGGGGTGAGTGATGGGATTCGAACCCACGGCCTCCAGGGCCACAACCTGGCGCTATAACCAACTTAGCTACACCCACCATTATTCAAATGGCGTGCCTTGAGGGACTCGAACCCCCGACCTACTGCTTAGAAGGCAGTTGCTCTATCCAGCTGAGCTAAAGGCACATGATCATTTGAAGCTTGACTTCTCTATTGAGAAATCTGGAGCGAGTGATGGGAATCGAACCCACGCGACCAGCTTGGAAGGCTGGAATTCTACCATTGAACTACACTCGCATATATGCGGTTTTCACAACCGCCTATATATAATATCATAGAAAGATTATTTTGTCAATACTTTTTTAAAATTTTTTTCAAGTTATTTAATTGTCAAAAGCGGCGCTTTTCTAACCGCTTTTCCATTCGTTTCTATGAAAAACCGCGGCGGAAAACCGCCGCGGTAAATTTTTATTGTGATCAGTTGTTTGTCTGATACTGAGCGATAAAGTCCTTGATCTCCTGATCGGTTACGTCATTTCTGTCACCGAATTCCTCAATGAACTTGTTTGTGATCTGATCAACTACCTCACCCTCGATCTCAACGTCGTAATCGGATGCAGCATTCTTGATCTCGTCCTTAACCATTTCGGTCTTTTCTTCCTTGCTCATACCTGCGGTATTGTTAATAGAGTCAGCAATGGAAACGGTAAGCTCGTGATATTCCTCATAATTTTCGTCGCCAACCTCGGGAACGCCTACAACGGTCGCAAACGCTCTCATAGCAAGGCTCTTAACCTCATATTCAACCTGGCTCATTCTGGGATTCTCGTGGAGAACCTCCGCCATCTCAGAGAGTACGGGAGAATTGTTAAGCTTATCGAGAAGAGCCTCCTCATCCTCGGAAAGGTCAAATATGCCATAGTTATTGAGTACTGTAAACACACCGCCGAGAGAACGAAGGTCTGCGGAAATAGTATGCACGTCAGTCGTGCTGAATACATCAAGGATTGCATCCATAAGAGGCTTAACGAATGCCTGATCTCCACCGAAGGAGGACACGCCCATAAATTCATCGCCGTTTTTCCAATTTATAGCGGCAGTTGAAAGGAAGTCGGATGCAAGAACCGAAACAAGCGCGGATTCTTCAGTAACGTCGGCAATAACGTCAAGCACGTTTGCAGTGCTTTCTTCATCCATATTTTCGGCATTCTTGGACATTTCAAGTGCCGAGCTGAGGAATTTGCCCATACCCTTTACTTCGCCCTCAAAGGATACCTTTCTACCCTCATAATACTTATTAGAGGTAAGGTTGTAAAGAGCATCAACGCCAAGAGATCTTACGGTCTTTGTTCCACCTGCATCAATAACAAGTCTGGAGGTAGCCATCATCTCGCCCATAAGAGCCATATCTTCTTCACCCGTGCTTGTAAGAACGGTGGAAATTTCTTCAACCGCGGTGCTGCCTACGTTCATTGTACCGATAATAGGCATCATAACCATAATAACAAGCAGGAATCCGACAACAAATCCAACGCCCATACCGCCAAGCTTCTGAGCAACCTTAGGAAGATTGTTCATAACGGGGATCTTCTTGCAAATAACCTTGAGAACGATACCCTGAACGATTCCAAGGAAGAAGAAAAGCGCTGTAAACACAAAGGGGCTTACAAACATAAGAATGTAATACTTCGCAACAACAGCAAAGGATTCAAGCTGCAAAAGAGACTCCGCACCGAGATTTTTCATAAGCGGAGCTACAACACTCATTATCATACTGTCGATAATGGGAAGCTTGGGGCTACACAAAATAAGTGTAATAACAAGGGATACAACAAGGGAGGACAAAATCACAAAGATGGAGCCTATACCCTTCTTCAAGCCTCTTGCAAGACCGATAAGACCGCAAACCAGCACGATCAAAAACATAAACATCAAGGGGATATAGGAAAGCACTCCCGAAAAGCCCCTCATTGCGTCTAATAAGACATTAGCCATATCTTCCATAAATCACTAAAACACCTTTCAAAATGTATTTATGACCTTATTATACAACTTTTCCCATACATTGTCAAGTTTTTCCCAAAAATAAAAAAATTTTTAAGAATATACGAAATAAATGTTTTTCACTTCGTAATTTCCCCATCCCGTAAGCTTCAAGCGGAAGCTATCAGTTTCACGGTACGGAAGCGTAAAGCCCCAAATTTTATTGACCTCACGATCAATTTCGCCGATCCTTTGCCACTCTCCGCTATTACCCGTCATGCAGTACACCTCAAGCGCGCCTACGCTCTTCATTCCGCCCCTTATGTAAAGCTTAACAGGAGTGAATTTATTGTAAGCATCGTAGACCTCGTCAAATTCCACCTCGGATGCAGTCCAGCGGTCCTCATAAAATTCGTCAAAGGCATCGGAAAACTCGGTATCTATGGCAATTATTTCGGTGTCGGTCACCACGCACACCTCATCACCGTATTCAAAAAGTGTCTTTACATCAGAGAGATCGGGAACGAAAAGATCGTACATAACGCCGCTCGGAATATCAAGCATACATAAACGATCGGGGCTGTCGGACTGATAATAAATATACAGCCTGTCGTAATGTGCAAAAAGAATCACGTTCCTTATATTTCGCCCGTCAAGCGTGCATACCCTCTCGCTTATCACACCCGAATAGCGGACGATCGAATTCCTGTTAAGAAAATAAATGTTATCCTCGCTTTTCGTGTGCGCCATAGGTGAGTAGCCGCTTATACCGCCAAGCTCGGGGATCACCCTCAAGGAAAACTCAAGCGCATTGTCTCCGTAGACCTTAAATACGTTATTTTCCGTAAAGAAAACGCATTCTCCTCCAATGCTTTCGCACGCGCAAAATCTATCGGCATTTTTCATGTAAAGGCTAAACGCTCCGTCCTCACCGTACTCGCACCAGTTATCACCGTCACCCGCCGCGCAGGCATACACCGTATTCTGACAAAAGCCGAAAATTCTATTTTGGCAAACACACGCGCCCTCAAGCATGGGGACCGCCGTGGATACGGTCGTAACGGTGTCACTTACAAGATCGAAATCGTAATCCGCCTGACCGAAGCATATCGTTCCGTCGTCAATGTTTTTTTCGATGATCTTGAAGCAGCCGTCAAATGCTCCGTTTTCCGAGCCCGTAACCTGAATGCTCTTGGCATTTTTAAATACCTGAGCAAGATTTACACCCATAACCGTACGGGCAATAAAATCGCAGGTATCAGGTCTTTTTTCTATGTGAATGACCTCGGTTACACTTCGATGTATTTCCTCGAACTCACCCGTTCTTACGTTGAATGCCATTCTGTCGGGGAAAATGTACACCTTATTATTGAAATTTACGTATACCTTTTGCCCGGGGGAAAGCTCGCCCACACGGTAGTCGTCAAAATAGAAATCCGTGGATGTATTGTAATAGATATGTCCAAGATAGCAACCGATAGTTATCGCATCGGTCGGAGCCTGCATTCTGCGAGGCACTGAAACGGGCTTGAGTATATTTTCCCCCGTGGGAAGCACGTTGGAGCGACCGATCATCCTACCCATACCGCTTCCCTTTTTATTCTCGGGATAAAGCTTATATTCAAAGCACTTTTTACTTTGATCCTTTATTTTTTCACATAAATGCATCATTTATCCACCTCCGATAGCCTTCCGTTTATTCTGTCAAGCACGATCTCGAGATGACCTTCAAGATCGTTTATATGCGCCGCGCAAAGCTTTAATTTATCCTCCGCCGACATGCTTTCGGGGAGCGAAAGTCTTCTGAATACCGTCTTGCTCATACCCCACCTCTTGCGACGTATTTCGCATATCTTTTCATAGCGTCGTTGTATGCCTTGGAGAAGCTTTCATAGCCCTCGGTGTTCCCTGTAAAAAGATGTACCATGGAAATCACGTAAAGACTGTATATCTCGCAATAGGGATGCGCCACCGAAAGCGTGTCCGTATTACTGATGATCCTTCTTATTTTGTCAAGCGGGATCTTCATTATCTCCGCCTGCACCGTACCCTCGACCTGATTTATCCAATTAAGCTTTATCTGTTGCTCAAAATCGTTAGGTCTTACCTTATCGGTATATTCAATTATTTCTTTTACTGTCATAAAATTCTCCTTATACGTATAATGATAGGGCGGCAAGAGAGCGCGCCGCCCGAGTATATTATAGCATAAAGATTCTCTTATGTCGGCACACGGATATGCTTCTCAAAAATCTCAAAAAAGCCTTATAAACAAAAGAAAAACGCGGATCTCTCCGCGTTTTTGAAATTTGTCCTAAATATGAACTTATTAAAATCTGAAATACTCGGGCATACCCTTTTTGAACGTGGGATATATCTCTCCGTTAATAAGCGGCAGGATATATTCAAGACACTTATCCGTTACGTTATTACCCTCGGCATTAATGAAAATATCGGGAACGTATTTCGTCTTGTTTGCGATAAGATCAATGTCCATATGACCGAAAACAGAGGAATATTCGCCGTCCTCACTGTTGCGAACGATAACCATCATCTCGCGCGTGATTCCCGCCTCAGCAGCCTTTACCGCCGCATTTCCTACTCCAACCGACTCATTGATATCACAAGCCGAGGAAATATGGGACGCGCATCTTTGAGGAAGTCCAAGCTCAATGGAGCGCACCTTGCAGCCGATCCTTTCCTTTACTGCAAGCTCAAGCGCCTTGCCCGTGCCCGCAAGGTATTTGTGACCGAAAACGTCTACCGCGCCACCCTGAGTTCCCTCGCCTACGTATCTGCCGTCAGCAAACTGCAAGCCCTCGGAAACGCAAACCACGACGTTGGGCTTTGTCTCCATAACGCGCTTCACGTCATCCATAAATTTATCCATATCGAACGCGCGCTCGGGAAGATAAACGAGGTCGGGATACATACCTCCCGTAATTCTGGAAAGAGCCGAAGAAGCAGTCAGCCAACCCGCATCTCTACCCATAATTTCAACAATTGTTACCGCCTTCGTCTTGTAAACAGCGGTGTCGTGAACGATCTCCTGAACGGTCGTGGAAATATACTTTGCCGCGCAACCGAATCCGGGAGTATGATCAGTACCGATAAGATCGTTATCAACCGTCTTGGGTACTCCGATAACTCTCATTTCGTAGCCGCACTCCTCGGTATAAGCCGAAAGCTTTGCTACCGTATCCATAGAGTCGTTGCCACCGATATAGAAGAAATACTTAATGTCGTATTTCTTGAAAATATCAATGATCCTTGAGAAGGTAGCCTCATAATCCTTATCCGCCGTCGCGGGAAGCTTCTTTCTGCAAGAGCCGAGAGCCGCCGCGGGAGTCGTCATAAGCATTTTAAGCTTTGATTTGTCCGAGAATATGTCGTTAAGCAGGATCAGATCCTCACACAGAAGACCCTCGATGCCGTTCTTCATTCCGTATATCTTGTCAATGATATCACTTTTTATTGCGCCGCTGATAACGCCCGCAAGCGTTGCGTTGATAGCCGCAGTCGGTCCACCCGACTGTCCCACTACCGCATTACCCTTCAATAATGACATTTTCTCCTCCTTCAATTTTTATATTTTATGTATTTTTCTGTAGTTTTTTATGCTTTATTCTATCTACAACCGACCATAGTGTTCTGAACACAAACGTCGCCGCCAAAATTCCTATCGTAATACCGAGAGAAATGAACAACGCGCGGCTTCCGTACGCGGAAGCGTTCTCCGCATTGCCGTCAAGAATTGATAGCATCGCATTGAAAAGCAATCCTCCGGGCACCATCGGTACGATTCCGGGGATCAAGAATATCGTCGTCGGCGTCTTAACCACGTGCGCGATAATATCGGAATATGCCGCAACCGCCATAGACGCGAGGAGCGCCGAAACGAAATAATTTCCCCCCTCAAATTTCAAGCGGAACTCAAATATCAGGCACGCTATCGCAGCGCCAAGCATCGCGAACGGGAGCGAGCGCCACTCGAGATTATAAAGGAATGCAAGACCGAAGGTGCATATCATTGCGCCTATAAATCTGTAAACGATGGTCTCGTTGAAGCCGCCGTCAATCGCGCTTGCGGTGGTAACCATATTTTTAAGAAGCAAAAGCGACATCGCGTATCCGCCCGCAATGGCAACCGTATCGATAAGCACCTCCGAGAAACGAAGGATACCCGTCATAAGATCGCCGCCAAGGAGATCGCGAAGCGAGTTTGTAAATGCAACTCCGGGGATAACGTTCATTATCGTACCGATCATTATAAGATCCGCGTGAAGATCAAGTCCCGCCTTGTTTCCGAGGAACGTGATCAAGATCGTACTGACACCGCCGAAAAAGCATATTATCAGCTTTGCCATAATCACGTTCATGTGCGGTCCCGATATAAGCTTATGTAAAAAGTACATAAGCAAAGCGATAACTCCCGCAAAGACCGCCTCAACAAGATTACCGCCAAAATACATACAGAAGCCAAGCGCCGTCAGTACGTGCGCCATAAGGAACAGCGGAACGGAGTGCTTTGTCCTTTCGCTTATCCCCTGCATTCTCTCTATGACCTCATCCTTTGACGGACAGGTGGCGCAAACCTCTCGCGAGAGCTGATTGAGATTTGCAAGCTTGGA
Source organism: Eubacteriales bacterium (assembly GCA_045660325.1). GTDB lineage: Bacteria > Bacillota > Clostridia > Oscillospirales > CAG-272 > SVTX01. The sequence continues at coordinate 62,783 of JAZRDO010000032.1, read as the reverse complement.
GAAATTATTCGTTCCTCCCTTGCTTATTCTTCTCGTTCTGGTAACAGTTCTCTCTCCGAAATTTACAGAAAGAATTATTATGGACGTCAGGGCAAACGCATCAACGTGGATCGCGCCGTACGCTCTGCATATTCTCTTTATCGTATCCTCTACTCTACCTATCTCTCCGCCGCTTCTTTGAATGTGCTCGCCTATCTCAAGGGCAATAAAAGCGACGTCCTCATAGGAGATACGTCTTGTATCCCCGAGATCAACGAAGGATTCGTTTGCCTCGGGGTTTTCTACTATTTCAACAACCTTCATACAATTTAAAGCCTGTCTGCGCCTTTATTTTACCGCGCTCTTTTTCTTTCTCGCCAAATATTCCTCGTGCTTCTTCGCGGTTCTTACCGTATAAGAAAGCACACCGCTTATAGTATCACCGTCTATTTGAAGAGCCGTAGGAATATCAAATTCCACCTTCATCTCCTCTACGGGGAAGAAATCAACCATTTCCTTGTGCTCGATATGTCTGCCCTTATAGATCTTAGGAAGAACGGTCAAGGTCTTTATTCTTGTGCCACCATGGAAAATAGATGCGGTAATAAGACCGTTGTTTCTATCCTGTGTGGGCGCTACCATCATGCCTCCGCCGTAGAATCTTCCCTTCATAGCCGACGCGATCCATACGTTTTTATAGATCTTTGTACGACCGTTAAAGGTTACTCTCGCCGTTGGGCGCTTGAACTTATGTAAGATCTGACCTACCGCGATCGTGGTATAGTTGATCTTCTTATCCGATGTCTCTTTGATCTTGTCCGCTTCCTCGCATACCGCGCCGTCAACACCAAAGCCGATACCGTTTAAAAATCTCGTTTCTCTGCCGTTTATAATTACAACGGGGAGATCCTTCATATAGGGACGGAAATCGATAATCTTACCGGACGCCGCACCAACGTCGTGCAAAAAGTCGTTACCCGTGCCGCCGCCTACAAGGTAAACGGGACAAGGAAATTCAAATCCGTAGGTATTATTCGCGAACTTGTTGAGCGTTCCGTCGCCACCGCAGATATATATTCTATCTTTTTCAGTAAGAGCATCAAGAAACTCCGGAATATCCATTGTAAGAAGACTCATCTTTTTAAGCTTTTTCTCGCCCGTAGACTTGTCTATGATATTGATATCGTTTCTACTGTTGTTCGCCTTAGGATTATAAAGCAAATAATTCATAAAATACTCCGCCTTTATTCATTAGTTGTTTTAGGGGATCTTGTCTTTTTTTGTTTAGCACGAAGCTCCTCAAGCTCAAGTGTGAGTGAATCAAGCTTATGTCTTAGCTCCGCGATCTCATTTGCCACAGGGTCGGGAATGTTTACCTGATCGAGATCGTCAACACGCCTGCCGTGTCTGCGAACGATCTTCGCGGGAATACCCACAGCAGTACTGTTGATCGGGATTTCCTTTAATACAACGGCATTTGCAGCAACCTTACAGTTGTCCTCAATGGTGATAGGACCAAGCACCTTCGCGCCCGCGCCGAGAAGCACGTTGTCGCCGAGAGTCGGGTGTCTCTTTCCCGTATCCTTACCCGTACCGCCGAGAGTCACGCCCTGATATATCGTGCAGTTGTCGCCGATAACCGTAGTCTCACCGATAACTACCCCCATACCGTGGTCAATGAAAAGTCCCTTACCTATAACGGCGCCGGGGTGGATCTCAATACCCGTAAAGAAGCGAGCTATCTGGCTTATCGCTCTCGCGGAAAAATAATGCTTGCTAAGATAAAGCTTGTGAGCCACGCGATATGCCAGAATCGCGTGTAAGCCCGAATACAAAAGTAAAATTTCAACCGTGCTCTTTGCGGCGGGGTCTCTCGTCTTTACCGCATTGATATCGCATCTGATCTCTTCCTTTATTGCGCTGATCAAGGCTTCGATGTTGCCAAAGGATCTGTCAATAGAAACCAATTTGTTTTCATATGCACCCTGCATTATGAGCACCTCTCTTATCTTATTTATTATATTTGCCATATTATATGCGAAAAGATAAGCAATTACGACTGTGAGAAAAATGCGTTCTCTCCCAAATGAATATAGCAATACATAATAATTATAACATATTCGACTTATTTCGTCAACAGTAAAATGAACATAAAATCCCCAATATATAAAATTCTTCTTATATGTACAGGCCGAGATAACATATTATTCAATAAAACTACGCTTTAAGAAAGGACAGTTATGCTTATCTTTCAATTTCTTATCTCCCTTGTATCACGAATGATACACCCCTCGCTCAGCATCGGCGAGCATCAAAGCTTCCCGAAAATCCTCTCCGCCGAGGAAGAGTATTCCCTTTTTTCTCAAATGAAGGAAAATGCCGACGAGGACGCACGACAAAGGCTGATCCTTCATAATCTCCGTCTTGTCGCACACATAGTAAAAAAGTATTACTCATCAAACAAAAATCAGGAGGATCTTATCTCAATAGGCACGATAGGTCTTATAAAAGCGGTGGATAGCTTCGACCATAAAAACGGCGCAAAATTCGCCACCTACGCGGGCAAATGCATTCAAAACGAAATACTTATGAATTTCCGCGCGGAAAAGAAAAACGCCAATCAAGTCTCCATTAACGAGACGATCGACGTTGACCGCGACGGAAATCCCCTGACCTATATCGACGTTATTTGCTGCGACGAGGATATGACCGAGGAGATCGACAGGAGGATAATGTCGGATAAGGCGTTGTATTACATAAAGCATAGCCTCACCGAGCGCGAGCGACAAATAATCGTTTTACGCTTCGGTCTTTTCGGAGAAGAGGAGCTGACCCAGAGGGAGATCGCCGAAAAATTGAAGATCTCCCGTTCCTACGTCAGCCGCATCGAAAAAAGCGCAATATCAAAGCTCCGCGAGGCTATGCAGATAGACTCTTAAGTCTTTCGTTTGCTGCGGAACAGAAGCGCCGCAATATATCCGAACACCAGAGCCGCCGTCGTGCCGCCCGCCGCGGCGGTAAGGCTACCCGTGAAAATGCCGAGTATTCCCTTCTCATCCACCGCCTTCTTTACTCCCTCGGACACTAAATATCCGAAGCCTATAAGCGGTACGGTTGCGCCCGCGCCCGCAAAATCAAGTATATATTTATATATTCCAAGACCGCCGAGCGCAACTCCGATAACCACGAAGGAAACCAAAATCCTTGCGGGAGTAAGCGCGGTCTTGTCTATAAGGACCTGAGCTATCGCGCAGAGCAGTCCGCCGACGATAGCCGCCTTAAAAAAGCCTAAAGCGTCCATATTCTTACCTCGTTTTAAAATGCAAAAGATGAGCTATCGCGGGGATATTTCTTCCCTGCTTCAAGCTGTCGGGGCTCATCATTGCCCCCGTCGCAATAAATAGCACGTCGTTTATATTTCCTCTCTCCATCTCGGGCAAAATATATGCCGAAAGCACCGCCGCGGCGCAGCCGCAGCCCGATCCCCCCGCGTGGGTATCCTGAGTATCGCGGGAGAAGATCAGCTTTCCGCAGTCTCCGTGATTGTACAGATCATATCCCTCAGCGTTCATAAGCTCGCGCAAAATACCGCTTCCCTCGTATCCGAGATCCCCCGTCATAACGTAATCAAAATCCGATGGCGACGTACCACTCTCCGAAAAATAGCGGCACAGTGTATCGCACACCGCCGGAGCCATAGCCGCGCCCATATTGTTAGCATCGTTTATTCCGAAATCCACAACGCGTCCGGGAAGACCGTCGACTATACCGACCTTGCCCTCGCCCTCGCCTCCTACAATAAAACCTGCCGCACCCGTAACCGTCCACTGAGCCGTCGGAGTTCTCTGCCCGCCGTATTCCAAGGGGTTTCGGTACTGTCTTTCCGCCGCACCGTTGTGCGAGGAGGTCACCGCCATACATTTTGAATATATTTTATGCGTGGTAAACACCGACGCGAGCATAATTCCCTCAATGGACGTCGAGCAAGCTCCGTAAAGTCCGAAATACGGAACGTTTGAGCCGAGAAGCCCGTATGCAGAGCCAACACACTGATTAAGCAGGTCTCCTGCAAATATCGCGCCTATATCTTCTTTTTTGAGCCCGCATTTCTCAAGAGTTGCCTCAAAGACGATCGTCTGCATTCGGCTCTCCGCCTCCTCAAAGGTCTTTTGCCCGAAATAGTCATCGTCGGAATGCCCGTCAAAGCGGTTGCCGAGTGGGCCCTCCGCTTCCTTTCTTCCTACTATATTCGCACTTCCCCAAAAGGAAGCCGACAAATTTATAATACTCATTTTCACACCTCAAATTGAATTTTCAATACTATTGTGCGCCATTTTTTCAAAAAAAGACTTGGAAAAACCTTTCTTTTTATGATTTTTTGCCCTTTTGATGCTTTTTAATTGAATTCTTTTCCTTATACTACTTGAAAAATTTGCGGATTTATGGTAAAATATTTATATATCTCTAAGTATATTCGGAGGAAATTATGTCAAAATTAATGAAAAATAAGCAGTATCATATAAATCTTTGCCCCGGTGAAGTCGGCAAGTACTGTATCGTACCCGGTGATCCCGGCAGATGCGAGAAGATCGCAAGCTACCTCGACTCTCCCCGCCACGTATCAACAAACCGTGAATATAACATTTGGGAGGGCTATCTTCTCGGAGAAAAGGTTACCGTTTGCTCAACAGGTATCGGATCTCCCTCGGCGGCTATCGCCATGGAGGAGCTCGCCGCATGCGGCGCGGATACCTTCATAAGAGTCGGCACGTGCGGCGGTATCGCGACAAAGGTTCGCGCGGGCGACGTAGTTATCGCGTCGGGCGCAGTTCGTCAGGACGGTACGTCAATTGAATACGCTCCCCTTGAGTTCCCCGCAGTTGCAAACCACGAGGTTCTCTTCGCACTTTGCGAGTCCGCAAAGGCATCTCCCTACAGCTACCACGTAGGCGTTGTTCAGGCGAAGGACTCCTTCTACGGTCAGCATTCTCCCCAGAGAATGCCCACAAGCGAAAAGCTCCTCTATCAGTGGGAGGCGTGGAAGCGTCTCGGCGTTCTTTCCAGCGAAATGGAATCGGGCGCGCTCTTCACGGTAGCGGCATATCTCGGACTCCGTTGCGGCTCGGTATTTGCAACGGTTTGGAATCAGGAGAGAGCTAACGCGAACCTTGAGGGCGGTCTTGATGAATGCCACGACACGGAGCGCGCGATCCTTATAGCAAGAGACGCGCTCAAGATACTCATCGAGCAGGATAAGGCAAAGGCATAATATAAAATAAGAGGAAACCGAAATGGCAGGATTAAGGAAGCCCTTAATATTCAGAGTCGGCAAGGCCGCGTTTACAGTAGCAAGGCTATGCCGTTCGGTAAGCCGAAGCGCAAGGCAAATATCCAAGGACTATCGGACAGCGCAAATAAAGGAGTACAAGAAATACGCCAAGCTAAACCGCAAAACAGGTCTTTGGGAATACAAAAGGCTTAAGCCGCTGAAAAAGCTCAAAAAGCTTAAAAAATACAAGTATTACTCGTATAAACCGAGAAAAATCCAATAAAAATCAGCCGCATCGTGAGAATGCGGCTGATTTTTTGCTATGTTTTCGCTAATTTTACGGATTTGGCAAAAATTACCAATTTTTACCTCGAAACTTTGTTTATTTCACTAATTGGTAATTTTTGGTAATTCTATTGCATTTTTGGAAATTTATGGTATAATATAACTACAAATGAAAAATATTGGAGGACAAAAGCAAATGGATTATAACACCAAAATACTTATAGCCGAAGATGATGCCAAGCAAAGATCGGCTATGAAGGACTATCTCATCCGCTCGGCAGGATGCAGATTTGTAGACGAAGCGGAAAACGGCGAAGAGGCTCTCGCAAAAATAGAGCGAGGCAGACCCGATATAATAATTGCGGACGTATGGCTTACAAAGGTGGACGGACTTTCCCTTATCAAGCAGGCGCTCAAGGTATCCTACTCTCCCGACAAGCCGCCCATCATAATTATGACATCCCCCACACCCGCGCAAAGCATTTTCGTCCAGTCAATGAACGCGGGCGCGGATATGTGTCTTATCAAGCCCATAAATTACAGGAATTTAGCGGAGCTTATCGAGGGCTTTATCAAATCCCGCGACAAGGCAACCGACAGCTCCTCCATGACTATTGTCAAGCGCGCAAGCGAGGGAGATATGTCGAGCGCCATTGAAACACAGGTAACGAAAATAATTCACGAGATCGGTGTTCCCGCTCACATCAAGGGCTACCAGTATCTTCGCTTCGCGATCATTATGGCGGTCAACGACGGCGAGGTGATCAATTCCGTGACCAAGGTTCTCTACCCCACTGTCGCAAAGAAATATCAGACCACCACAAGCCGCGTCGAGCGTGCGATCCGTCACGCAATCGAGGTCGCGTGGGACAGAGGCGACGTGGATACGCTCAACTCCTATTTCGGATATACTATCCAGAATAACAGAGGCAAGCCCACAAATTCCGAGTTCATCGCAATGATAGCGGACAATTTAAGACTCCAATTTAATATATAATAAAAAATCCGTTGCGAATCTTCGCAACGGATTTCAATTTATTACTTTCTCTTTTTCTTTACAATGAAAGCAACGGATGCCGCCATAGCAAGCGCGATCGCGCTGACACCGCCGATAGTAGAGCCGCATCCACTCTTTGCGGGAGCAGGAGCGGGAGTAGTAGGTGTCTCTACGGGAGGCTGCTCCGTAACGGGATCGGACGAAACGAACGTAAGGCTATCAACAATTACGAACGTGCCGTCGCCAAGCTTGAGCACGTAGTTGATCGTATGCTCACCTGCAGGCACCTTGGACATCTTAGCGTTGATGGTAAAGCACATCGCCTTGTCGCCCGCAACAGCCTTCGTCGCGTCATCCGCAGCGGAAAGGAAGCTGGAGTTCCATGTGATATTATCCTTATCGTCATCGAAATAATAGCCCGAGTTAACGATATTCTGCTCAAAGCCCGCATAGCCCGAAATACTGAGCTTGCTTGTAGTCAATATCTCAAAGCTCTTTGTATCTACACCCTTGGAAACGCCGTCAATAAGGTAATCAAATACCATGTGCGCCTTGTACTGATTGCCCTTTGTGATCTCAACGAACGTGTTGTTGGGATCGTTTACAGGGGGATTAGGCGTTACAGGATCGCCGCCAACGGGAGGATTGGGTGTTACAGGATCGCCGCCAACGGGAGGATCTACGGGAGTTTCCTCAACGTAAACGCCACCGTAATTTACTGCCTGCGCTACCTTGCCTGTGATCTCGGCAAGCTTTACGTAGCCCGTCTTTGCGCCGAATGCTGTATTTGACGTCTGATAATACTTAACCTTTACAATTGTGGGAGATACGAATTCAAGGATCTCAAACAAGGAGTTCACCTTAATATCACGACCTGCCTTTGAGCAAGCAGCATCGGTATACGTACGAATAACCTGTCCCTTTGCCTCGTAGTCCGTATTTACGTAAATACCCGTTGTAAACGTCTTTCCCGAATAATTGGGAGTAAGAGCCTCGGAGTTTGTCTTATAAGGAAGCACGCCGTAGCCGCGGATCTTTGAATGAGAGAGCGCGTAGCTCTTGAAGTATACGCCGCCGCCGTTCGCGTTAAGACCTGCCGCCTGGCTTGTATTACCCTCGATAGTGTAAACCGTATTTCCCTCGCAGTAAACTACAAGACCGATATGATTGGACTTTGTTGAGGACTCGCCGAAGAAGATAAGGTCGCCCGTCTTAGGCTTATAGCTGCCGCCATACTGCTGAGACTTCTTAAAGTAGCCGTGACGGTCGAGCTGATTGAGCCAGTTGATACAGCTGATCTCGCGCCAGATATAATTTGCGTCGTCGGTATGATCACGGCACCAGTCGCTCATCTTACTGTAATTGTGAGTTCTTGCCTGATAAAGCGAGAACGCAACGAACGCGGCGCACCAAGCGTACTGACCCGCATCACCGTTACCGTAGCCCGAGCCCCAGTCACCGAAGTTTCTATTGAACTCCGTAAAGTTATAGCTTCCTGGATATGTTCCCGCAAACTGTGTATTGTCATTTCCCTCCTGATATCCGATCTGAGAGAGCGCGATAGCAACCGTATCAAGTCTGCCGTCGCCCGTGAGAGGGATCTGCTTTAAGTATTCGTGATAAATGCTGGCGTTATAGGAATCCGAAATTGCCGTGTTTCCCTTTGTTCCGCCTACTCTGTACTCAACCGCGTATGCCGCCGTAACGAATACCGCTGCAACAAGCACTACCGAAATGAACAGAGCCAATACCTTTTTGAAGCTCATATGTACCTCCAAATAATTTCTTTGGTTAAAAATAACCATTCCCCAATAATTATACCATACAAAGCAAATATTGTAAAGACTTTTTTTGTAAAACGAATATATTTCTGTTAAAAATAATATTATTTCCCTGTTTTGTTCATAAAAAACAAAAAAACTCCCGCAATTCTTGCTAAAAGGTATTTATTTTATTGACATTCACGTAAAAAAATGCTAAAATAATTATGTATTTTTTAAATTTGTGAGGCAATCATGCTATATTTTGTAAACGACTATTCCGAGGGCGCGCACGAAAAAGTTCTCGAAAAACTTATTAAGACGAATATGGAGCCCCTGTCGGGCTACGGCACTGATAAATATACCGCCGCGGCAAAGGAAAAGATAAAGGCAGCATGCGGTGGCAACGCGCTTGACGTATATTTCCTTGTGGGCGGCACGCAGACAAATCAGCTTACGATCAACGCCATGCTTGAGAGATACGAGGGCGTCATCTCCGCTCACACGGGACACATCGGTGTTCACGAGGCGGGCGCGATCGAATTCACGGGTCACAAGGTGCTTCCCGTAAAGGCTGAAAACGGCAAGATATCCGCATCGGACGTGCGCGAATATCTCGAGACGTTTTATGCTGACGAGAGCCACGAGCATATGGTTTCACCCGGTATGGTCTATATCTCCCACCCCACCGAATACGGCACACTTTATTCAAAGGACGAGCTTACTGCCCTTTCCTCTCTTTGCCGCGAATACAATATTCCCCTCTATCTTGACGGCGCTCGCCTCGGCTATGCGCTCGCGTGCGAGGAAAACGATCTCACCCTTCCCGATATCGCCGCGCTTTGCGACGTTTTCTATATAGGCGGCACAAAGGTCGGGGCTCTTTGCGGAGAGGCTCTCGTATTTACAAGCAGAGTTCCCTCCCATATAGTTACAAGAATCAAGCAGAATGGCGCGCTTCTTGCCAAGGGCAGGCTCACGGGTGTGCAATTCAACGCGCTCTTTACGGACAATCTTTACTTTGAAATCGGCAAAAACGCTATTGAATGCGCCAAGGCTCTTCGCCACGGCTTCGCACAAAAGGGCTACAAATTCTTCATCGATTCTCCCACCAATCAGACCTTCGTTATCCTTGAAAACTCCCAAATGGCGGCTCTTCGCGAAAAGGTAAGATTTGATTTCTGGGAAAAATACGACGGCAGCCATACGGTTGTACGTTTCTGCACAAGCTGGGCAACAAGAATGCAGGACATAGAAGAACTAATTTCAATTATATAAGGCAATACAATGAAAAATAACAACACAAAAAAGCTTATATCCCTCGTTATTTCAATTCTAATTATTATCTCGGCTCTCGCAGCCCTGAGCATACCCTCCTCCGCGGCGGAAAATGACAAAATAGTCATCACGATCGATCCCGGTCACGGCGGAGACGACCCGGGCAACACAAAGGCGGCAACACTTTACGCAAACGGTGACAAATCCCACTACGAGAGCCGTCATACATACGATATCTCAATGTATGTCAAAGAAAGGCTCTTACAGTACAAGCACGTCGAGGTACACCTCACCCGAGGCGACCTTGATGAGAGCGTTCCCTGTCCAAGCCTTGAATCACGACCTGATTTTGCATTGGAAAAGGGCTCGGATGCCTTCGTAAGCATTCATACAAACGTATATAACAGCACGGTAAGCGGTACGGAAATTCACGTTCCGAGCAAGGATATTTCATATAACAATTCCGTTGCGATTACCTCACGGGCTGCCGCCGAGGTCGTGCTCGATAATATGGTAGAGAAGCTCGGTACAAAGGCGAGAAGCTTTAAACACAACCTCTCCGACAGCGATACCTATCCCACGGGCGAGAAGGCGGACAAATTAAGAGTTCTCCGTCAGGGCAGAAAGAACAACGTCCCCGTGGTTATGCTAATTGAGACCGCGTTTGCGGACAACGAGGGCGACTTTACAAAATATCTCTCCACCACCGAAAAGCGTCGCGAGGTTGGTTACGCGATCGCGGACGGCTTGGCGGAGTATTACAATCTTGAGCTCATAAATCAGGCTACCGTTCCCTATTTTTGCGGAGTTGCGACCGTAAACGGAATGCTTAAGGACTACAAGTCAAGCCTTGAGGGAGGCGTTATCGCCATTGATTCAAATGATATGGATCTTCCCGCAAGAAGCGACCAAACAATAAAATTAGGCGGTTGGATGGCTATAGACGGCGGAGTTGAGGAATACCTCTACTCAATAAATCACGGCGTTTGGAATGATCTTTCGGGCGGTGCGGACGGCGAGCCCGAGGCGGGATATTACGAAAGCTTAGGGTTCTCTGACGCCACTCAAAACAGCTTGTTTATGCCCGAATCAAAGAACCTTTCTATCGACCTGTCGAATTTTGAGGGACAGACCGTCACTGTAACTGTTGCGGCGCGCTCCGCAAAGAATAATGTAATAATCCCCTTCCTCGTTATCGTAAACTATAACGTTCCTATAATTATTCCCGAAGGTCTCTCGGCAAAATACGGCGACACCCTCGGCGACGTAACACTACCCGCAGGCTGGGAGTGGGCGAACGCTGACGGTAACGTAGGTAACGCGGGCACAAGCAAAAAGCCCGCGGTATTTACCGCAGGCGACGGAACAAAGCACAGCATCGATCTCGAAATAGCCGTTTCAAAAATTGATCCTGAATATACCGTTCCCCAAAATCTTAAGGGACAATTCAAATCAAAGCTCGGTACGGTTTCCCTGCCAAGCGGCTGGACCTGGTCAAGCTCGCAGGCATTAATGAATGAGCTTGGAGAGGTTTCCTTCAAGGCAACCTTTACCCCACAGGACAAAAACAACTATAACACGGTAAGCGTTTTGGTTACGGTCAACGTAAGCTGCACCGACCACATTTACGAGAACAAGTGCGATACGACCTGTGAATGCGGATTCACACGCGAAATAGAACACACTTACACAAACGCGTGCGATGCTTACTGCGACGTATGTAATTTTGAGCGCACGCCATCGCCGCACGAATATTCTAAGGTGTGCGATCCATTCTGCGATATATGCGAAGCTGAGCGCGAGGTGGAGCATACGCACGACAATTCCTGCGATTCATTGTGCAATGTCTGTGACACAAAGCGAGATATTCAACACACGTACACAGATGATACCGACACCGAATGTAATATTTGCGGCGCGGTGAGAGCCACTCTAAGCGTAACCGCAAAAACAGGCGGATGTAAGTCGAGCGTATCGGGAATTATCGCAGTAATTACCTCAATAGCAGTCGGCTTCTTTATTCTTAAAAAGAAAAAATAATAAATAAAGCAGGGCGTACGCCCTGCTTTTTATAATGCCTCAATGATTCCTTTGACCTTTTCCGCTATTTCCTTGTACTTTTCCGTATCATTATTGCACTCGGGAATATGGATAAACAACGTTCTCGCATTATCATATTTAAGTAAATGAAAATAAAGATTATTGCAAACGAACTTACCCGCATCGTAAGATATATCCGCAAAGCCCGTGAATTTATCAAAGTCCATTTCGCTCTCGATATACTCACTTAAAGATTCGTCGATTATCTGCTCATTTCTTATCTCTCCGTCGTTATCGGGGAGCGAGCAGCTTGAAATATTCTTCGCGCGCTTCTCAACCGTTAAGGTCTCTCTCATTCTCGCCTCGCCGAGAGACACGATGAAATCGTAATTTTCAAGACCACATTCAGAAACGGATTCAAAGCACTTGTCGTAGATAACGTCAACTGTTATTTTTTCGATCTCCACCTTGTCGGAGCAAAGATAACGTAACACCTCGGAAGAATAGTTGTTTCCCTTATGATTAAAGGGCAAAAATGCGCTGACTAAAACTTTTTTCATAATTCCCTCTCATACAAATATATTAAAAGTATAACACTCGCGCAAGCAAAAGTCAAGAATACCCTTGAAATATTCCTCACTTTGTGGTATACTTTACATATATAGACATTTTTCCCGATTATTCGGAGGTAACAGATATGGCTAAAGACACAAAAAAGAAAAACAAAAAGAAAAAGTCAAGGTGGGTAAGACCGCGACACAAATTTTTCCGTGATTTTTTTAATATAACACTCGGCACGTATTCAAGAATCAGATATAATATCAAAATCGATCGCTTGCCAAAGGATAAGCGCGGACAGTACCTCGTGCTCTACAACCACCAAACCGCGTTCGACCAGTTCTTTGTAGGAATGTCATTCCGCGATCCTATATATTATCTTGCAACCGAGGATATTTTTTCAAACGGCTTTTCCTCAAAGCTTATTAAATATCTCGTAGCGCCCATTTCCATAAAAAAGCAAACAACAGACGTTTCCGCAATTATGAATTGCCTCCGCGTTATCCGTGAAGGCGGTACTATCGCGATCGCACCCGAGGGTAACCGTACGTACAGCGGTAAGACCGAATACATAAATCCCTCTATCGCAACTCTCGTGCGACAGCTCAAGCTCCCCGTTGCCATATATCGCATTGAGGGTGGCTACGGCGTTCATCCCCGTTGGAGCGACGTTATAAGAAAGGGCAAGATGCACTCCTACGTCTCCCGCATAATTCAACCCGAGGAGCTCAAGGGCATGAATGACAACGAGATAACCGAGCTTATCGCGCGTGAGCTTTACGTAAACGAAGCGAATGCCGACCACACGTTTAAAAGCGACAAGAAGGCAGAATATATCGAGCGCGCACTTTACGTGTGTCCCGAGTGCGGACTTACAAAGCTCGAAAGCAATGGAAATTTCTTCAAGTGTACAAAATGCGGCATGACGGTCGAATATACCGAAACCACAGAGCTTCGCGGAGTTAATTGTGATCTTCCCTTCCGCTTTGTAAACGATTGGTACGAATACCAGAATGATTACATTAACCGCCTTGACGTTAACACGCTTACCGACTCCCCCCTCTTTGAGGACACCGCAGAAATGCGCGAGGTAATCCCCAACAAGAACAAGGTTCTTTTAAAGGATAAGGTTGATCTCGCCCTCTATGGCGACAGAATTGTTTGCGACGGCACCGTTTGGAGCTTCGCGGATACCTCTGCCGTTGTCGTGCTCGGAAAGAACAAGCTTAACGTGTACTACGACGGACACATCTATCAGTTCAAGGGCGACAAGAGATTCAACGCCCTCAAGTACGTAAACATCTATCACAGATACAAAAATATCGAAGCCGGCAAAACGGACGCCTGCTTCCTCGGTCTGTAAAAAGGAAAGCCTTGAAAACTCACGTTTTCAAGGCTTTTTTATTTAGATAGTTCCCGTAATCGTAAGTGTTGCGATACCGGGAGTGAGACTGTAAGCGCCCGTTTCGGGATCCTGAGTATAGGTCGCCGCAGGAACGGTTATGCTTCCGGGCACGGTAACAAAGAGTCCCGTCACCTCGTTGTAATTGTACTGCACACCCTCAGTCCAAACCTCACCTGCAAAGGTCACGACAAGATTCGTAAGAATGGGATCAAATACGTCGCTGATAGCCGCATCGTCAGTCGCGACGATCTCCTGATTTCCAGAGTTCTGAATGACTAAAGTATAAGTTACTCTGTCATTGTCAACCACCTGGGAAGGCGTAATTGCCTTGGAAATTGTAAGGAAAGGTTCGGCAGCGGCAACCACCTCCTCGGTCGCTACCACGGGAGCGGTAAAGCATTCGCCCGTAACAGTCGCCGTGTTTATAATAACTCCATCTACATCGGGATTTGCAAACTCATTTGCGCGAGCCTGATAAATAAGCACGGCGTCGCCTCCGCCGGGGATATTGATGCCGTTAATTACTAAGGGCGGTCCTGCCACAACTGTAGGAGTCGGCTGAAGAACGCCGTCGACAAAGAGAATCGCAGAGCCCTCCTCGTAAGTCAAGGGGTAAACCATCGCGCAGCCAAACTCATAACCGCCGAGATCATCGGTTACAGTAAGACCGTTCAGCGCGGCATTTCCCGTATTGCGCAACGTAACCACATACGTTACAAGACCGCCCGAAGTATAGCTTCCCTCAACCGAGGTCTTTTCCGCCACCAAAACGTCCAAAATCTCGCCATAAGCGACATTGGAGTTCGTGGTGTTTCCTCTATAAGTTAAAGTAGCCTGATTTGTAAAAATAGCCATAAATTACCTCATTATATATTTTTGCATGGGATATTTTCCCTATGACAGTATATGCGAGGTCGACATAATACGACACAATACCACAAAGCATTCTCGCCATTTGCTTCGCAATTTTGGCTCGCGGAGGCAAAGGGATTCTGAACCGAGGCTTGATTTTCAATCAAGCCGCAAATTTGCTATGCAAATTTGCCCCGTCGCGCACTGCGCCTGCAGGATTTCTCAAGCAATCTTGCTTCACAATAAAAAAGCAACACCCACAGGGATGTTGCTTTTTTATGGCTATAAACTGTAATTTTGATACAAGGATACTAATAGCTTAAGAGCAACGGTATTAAAGATATGCTTTAATATGCTCTTCCGGTTCGCATCCGTTTATCGATAAAATCTCAACTTCCTTCCAAATTGTTTTTAGGGCTTTTCCGTCAAAAACGGGTGCGGAAGAAAAGTCTTGAAAATTATCATAATTATATGCTTCAGAGCCATCGGGAACCAGCCCGTACCAATATAATTCTTTTTTCTTATTTGTTTTGTCAGGCATTTTTCCCATCCAGCAAGATTGATACTTTGGATAGCCTTTAACCAAGAATTCTATCTCGATACAGCATTTGGCTTCTAAATCAAAGGAGAATAGTTTTGTAATATCTTCAAAAGAAATCACACAATCACCGCCTTTCTCAAATTCATTATAGCATAAAAACACAAAAACCGCAATCCCTTTGTATCGGAATTGCGGTTTTTGTTTGGTGGAGGCAGAGGGATACTGAACCGAGGCTTGATTTTCAATCAAGCCGCAAATTTGCTGTGCAAATTCGCCCCGTCGCGCACTGCGCTTGCGGGATTTCTCAAGCAATCTTGCTTCACAATAAAAAAGCAACACCCACAGGGATGTTGCTTTTTTATGGCGGAGGCAGAGGGATTCGAACCCCCGTGGGGTTGCCCCCAAACGGTTTTCAAGACCGCCTCGTTATGACCGCTTCGATATGCCTCCGAGTATTAACTTTTCGAACAATGGTAATTATATCATAATTGTTTGCCTTTGTCAATACCTAAAATTCAATATTAAACAATAAAACTGCGCTATATCAAGCGCAGCTTTATTATAAAAATCATTTTTTCTTTTTGTTTTTCCTCGTTGCCTCAAAGCTGACGCTTATCAAGAATTTTACCGTTTCATCGGGCGCGTCGGGAAGCAGAACAGATATCCAATGAAGCTTATTCATGTGATATGCGGGATAAACTCCTTCGTCCGCACCAAACGAGCCGAACATTTCAGTAGGAAGCTTAAGATTTACAACGTCAATCATCTCGTCGCTGTCAAATCCAAACTTACGGCGCGAAACTCTCATTATGATCGCATACCATTTGCGGTTGTCAACGTGTCTCAACACCGCCGTCTCAAAATCCTCGTCAAAGGGATAATCGGGCGAGGTGCTATATGTTTCAAGGCAATATTCAAAAAATCCCTGCTTTGTCATCCCCGCTCTCCCTTTTCAAGGTTATATATCCGATATTTCCGTAAAATTACTCGAGAGGCTCATCTTCGCGGCGAACAGGAAAATATCCGTAGCCTGCGAGCCAAGGGCCGTTATGTGCACCGCTTACGGGGGACATAATAACTGCCTCGTGGTTTGTATGAATATCGTATTTTGCTTCAATTTCCTTAAGAATTCCGATCTGTGACGGGCCTGTATAAACGTGCCAGAGAATATAGTCCTCGGGCGCGCGGTCGCCGATAATTTCCTTCAAGATCTCGCAGGTTCTCGCCATTGCCTTCTTAGGAGTTCTTACACTCTCAAGAGGAACGCACTCGCCCTCCTTGTTGAAATGTACAACAGGACAGATCTTGAGCATCTGACCCATAAACGCCTTACCACCCTTAAGTCTACCGTTATAGATAAGGTAATCGAGCTTTGCGTCAATGCCCATAAATGCCTGACGGGACATGATCCAATTAACCTCAGCGATGATCTCCTCAGCACTCTTGCCCGCATCAGCAAATTCCTTTGCCTTAACTGCAAGCATACCCTCGTTGAATGTAGTGATCTTCGTATCAATTACGTGAATCTTGATTCTGTCCTCGTATTCACGAGCGATAAGTGAAAGCTCGTTCCACGTACCACCAAGCTTGGAGGAAAGAGCAAACACGATTGCCTCGTCGTAACCGTCCGCAATAGCCTTTTCGTAATGTGCGCGAACCTCCGCCACAGTAGGCATGCTCGTATAAGGGAGATTATCCTTGGGGTTTTCAAGCTTTTCAAGCTCGTCGTAAAACTCTACGGGATCAAGGTCGTAGCCCTCAAGGTATTCCTTACCGTTGAAATGCACGTGAATTCTGATTATGTCAATTCCAAGATTATGATATCTCTCGGGCGCGTATTCAATACATCCTGTAGACGTACACATTATCTTAATACTCATTTTATTTCTCCTTATCATTCAATAGCAATAAAATAGTCGTAAAGCTCCTGACCGCTGAGATATACCATAATTTCGTGGTCGGGATATTTCTCCTCGATAGTCTCGGTGATCTCTGCTCTCTGCTCGTCGCTTACCGCGTTACCCACAAAGATATTGATTATCTCATAGTCCTCAATGTCCTCAACTGCATCAAGCATTGAAAGAAGCGCTTCATCACGAGTTTCCTCTACTGCGGTTATCTCGCCATCAACGATCGCGATGTAATCACCGCACTTGATGGACTTACCGCAAATAGTAACGTCTCTAACCGCGCGTGTGATCTCGCCGCCGACAATTCCCTTCGCCGCTCTCTCTGCGCCCTCAACGATTGATTGAATACTGTCAATAGCGGGATTGATAACCGAAAGCGCACCGTAGCCCTCCATAAGCGTATACGTGGGAACGATATACACGTTTGCATCCTTGTACATATCCGCAGCCTGCTTTGCCGCAAGCATTACGTTCTTATTGTTGGGAAGCACGATAATATTTTCGGCGTTGACCTCGTCAAACGCGTTGATAAACTCCTCTGCAGAGGGGTTATTCGTCTGTCCGCCCGAAACTATGCCGTCCGCACCCATATCCGTAAAGAGCGCGCACATGCCCTCTCCCGACGCAACGGCGAGAGTTGCAAGTCTCTTTTTCTTTTCAGCCTTTTCCTTCTTTTGAGGCTTTTCCGCATCGTTATGACCAAGCTCCATATTCTCGATCTTGATAGTTAAAAACTCTCCGTATTTCTGAGCGAGCGCCAACGCGGATGCAGGAGTCATAAGATGCACGTGCACCTTAACGATATCCACTTCCTTGTATGCAACGATACTGTTGCCACCGATATTCTCAAGCTCGGAGACAAGCATTGATGCATCAAAGCTCTCAACGTCGCACTTTGCATCCATAAGACGAAGCAAAAATTCCGTACAATAACCAAATGTCATTACACTGTCGCGACGGAACTTATTTAAATCAAGCGCGGGAGCGGAATTTGTTTCACTGAACTGATAAACGTCCGCCTTATATTCACCTGTAAGCGCGGAATACATACCAACCGCGATACAAAGGTATCCTGCGCCGCCCGAGTCAACAACGTCTGCCTCGGCAAGAACGGGAAGAATCTCCTTCGTTCTTTCAAGGGATCTTTGCGCCTCCTCAATGTGAAGCTTAAAGAAATCCTCTATCGTAGATTCCTCGGTGATATGCTTTGCGGCATATTCCGTGCTCTCACGGAAAACAGTGAGAATAGTTCCCTCAGTGGGATTGGAAACGGATGCGTAGGACTTCATAATACCCGTCTTATACGCTTCCGAAAGATCGATTGCGGTTACCCTATCATATTTTGAAAGCACGTCCTTAATGCCCGCAAATATCTGGGAAAGGATAACTCCCGAATTTCCGCGTGCGCCAAGAAGGAGTCCCTCGGAGAATTTGTCCATTACAGATGATATGCTCTCGGAATCCTCGCTTATTACCTGGGAAACTCCGCCCTCCAGGGTTTTCATCATATTTGTACCCGTATCACCGTCAGGTACGGGGAAAACGTTCAGCTCGTTAATGTGCGCTGAATTGCTCTTTATGTATTCGGCGCCGCCGATAAGCATATTCTTCAGCGTCTTACCGTCAAGAATAACTGTACTCATATATACTTCCTCTTAATATTTCAAAATTTACGCTTCGCAGCGGCGTCCTCTTAAAAGATAGGACTGTGTTTTGTACTTCAACGTCATAAGAAGCTCGGATGAGCGCAAATATCCCGTTGCTATGTAATTGATCTTATTTTTCAGAGTAACAAGAGTTCCCGAAAGCACACACTTACCCGAATCGTCAATAGTTCCAACGCATTCCTGCTCGTTTCCAAGAAGGAAAAGCTTACCCTCAAGACTGGTGCCGTTTACGAAAACCTGAAGCTTTCCGATTCTCTCGCCAATATCCGTGTGCAATACAATATCATATATTTTATACATATATACCTCCTGCAATTTTCACACTACCGTACTATTTTATCACAATTCAATCATTATTTAAATGGTCAATTTGTGTTGTTTTGGGTAATATACGGTCAAAAAATCAAATTTGATGGTCAAATATCCGTAAAACTCTTGATTTTTTTCAAGCTTTGGTGTATAATAACGGTAGGATTTTGAAATTATTAAAGCCACAAGGAGTAAAGCTGTGAGACACGAAATAACAAGTCAACAGACCAAGCAGGCTCTCTCGGATGCTTTAAAAAGCAAGATGCGAAAAAAATCGCTCTCAAAAATAAGCATTACGGATATAGTTACGGAAGCGGGAGTAAACAGAAAGACCTTCTATTATCACTTTACCGATATATACGAGCTGCTCAGATGGACCTTCGAGCAGGACTCGGCAAAGATCATTTCTCAATACGATTATGCCATTGAATACACCGAGGTCATATCCTACACAATGGATTACATAGAAAGCAACGAATACATTATAAACTGCACTATGGACTCCCTCGGACTTGAAGCGCTGAAGGACTTCTTCTACCGCGACTTTATCGCGCTTGCGAGATATATTATCGAGGCAAGAGAAGCCTCCTCGGAAAACAAACTCGACGAGAACTACAAGCAATTTTTACAGGTTTTCTTCGCGTCGGCTATCTCCTCTATTCTCTTTAAATGGTTCTGCGACGGACACAAAGCAGATAAACAACAGGTATGCAATATGATAAAGCTGACGATTGAGAACTCACTCGACGGAATTTTCAAATAAAAAAGGTTGCCGTATAAGGCAACCTTTTTATTTATCGTATTTTGCGAAAAATTCACATATTTTGCGCTCGTATCTGTCCTTGTCAACAGTATAGCTTCTCACGTGAGGGGCGCCGGGAATAATAAGCAGCTCCTTTTCCGACGCGCAAGCCGTATAGTTTTCGTACGTCATAGCAATGGGAACAAATTTATCCTCCGTGCCGTGAATGAAAAGCACGGGGATCTTAGTCCTTGACAGTGCGCCCGTACAAGTAGCATTACATTCATAGCCCGTAAGACGCTTGTATTCCTTGTCCACTCTGCTCGCAACGATCCCATACGGAACACGCATATTATTTTGAGTAACGTGCTTCCATATTGCCTGCGGTGAGGTATATCCGCAGTCCGTAATAATTCCCGCCACGCTCTCTGGAAGCTCTAAGTCGGACGCCATCATAACCGTCGCCGCGCCCATTGAAACGCCGTAGAGATAGATGGGAACGTCCCCTCCCTCTCTCTCTGCAATACATTTTGCCCAATCAAGACAGTCGAATCTCTCAAGCACGCCAAAACCCATACAGTCGCCGCCGCTCGCGTTTTGACCTCTTTGCTCGGGATATAGCACGGAGCAGCCCGAATTTAAGAAAAATTCGGTTATAGGCGCAAAATCATTGCTCCATTTTGATCTCCAGCCGTGCATAGCGATAACGATTCTTTTCTGATTTTCCGCACGGAAAAAGTGTCCTACGAGATTTATTCCGTCAAACGCGGTTATTTCAACCGTTTCGTGCTCACTCGCGGCAAGTATTTCGGACATCTCGCGTCTGCGAGCCACCTCGGCATCGTCACGCTTAGCTCCGCTTATTTTATTTCTTCCCTTGCCACGTTTAAGCTGCTCAGGTGTTGCTCTCTTAATAGCAAGCCCCGCAAGCTTTCGAACCATAAGCTCGCGCACCAGCACGGCGCCCGCCGCCACAACGGCAACTCCCGCCGCACATATTGCCACCTTTGTAAAAGTCTTCATAATCTACCTCAAAATCAAATCTTCGGAAGCTTCTCTCTCGCCTTGAGGATCTCCTCGTCGGCCGGTGAGTAATCACTCATCTTGCCGTCGTGGAATCTTTCATACGCGTACATATCAAAATATCCCGTGCCCGTAAGTCCGAATACAATGGTCTTCTCCTCACCCGTTTTCTTGCATTCAAGCGCCTTGTCGATCGCAACCTTGATCGCGTGAGAGCTCTCAGGCGCGGGAAGTATTCCCTCCACTCTCGCGAACTCCTCGGCGGCGGCAAACACCTCAGTTTGAGGGAGCGCGATCGCCGTCATAAGCCCGTCGTCATAAAGCTTTGAGAGAGTTGAATTCATACCGTGATAACGGAGTCCACCCGCGTGGCTTGCCTCGGGAATAAAGCTTGAGCCGAGCGTATACATCTTTGAGAGCGGACAAACCATACCCGTATCGCAATAATCGTAGGCATAAATGCCACGGGTAAAGCTCGGGCAGGACGAGGGCTCAACCGCAATAAATTCGCAATCAAGCTCGCCGCGGATCTTCTCTCCCATAAAGGGCGCAATAAGTCCGCCGAGATTTGAGCCGCCGCCCGCGCAACCGATAATTATATCGGGCTTGATATTATATTTGTCCATAGCCGCCTTGGCTTCAAGGCCGATTATGGACTGATGAAGCATAACCTGATTTAATACGCTGCCGAGAACGTATCTATAGCCCTCGCTCGTCGTTGCCGCCTCTACCGCCTCGGAAATAGCGCATCCAAGACTTCCCGACGTGCCGGGATGCTCGGACAAGATCTTTCTGCCGATCTCGGTCGTAGTTGAGGGAGAGGGCGTAACGTTCGCGCCGTAGGTTCTCATAACCTCGCGTCTGTGGGGCTTCTGCTCGTATGAGCATTTAACCATATATACGCGGCAGTCAAGTCCCAAATATGAGCACGCCATAGAAAGCGCAGTTCCCCACTGTCCCGCGCCCGTTTCGGTCGTAACCCCGCGAAGACCCTGATTTTTCGCGTAATATGCCTGAGCAATTGCGGAATTGAGCTTATGGCTACCGCTTGTATTGTTGCCCTCAAACTTATAATATATTTTTGCAGGAGTCTGAAGCTTCTCTTCAAGACAGTACGCGCGCACCAAAGGAGACGGACGGTACATCTTATAAAAGCTCAGTATTTCCTCGGGAATCGGGAAAAATCTGGTGTCCTCATCAAGCTCCTGCGCGATAAGCTCCGAGCAAAATACACCCTCAAGATCCTTTGCAGTCATTACCTCGTGAGTTTCGGGATGAAGCAAGGGAGCGGGCTTATCTATCATATCCGCACGAAGATTATACCAATGAGTCGGCATTTCACTTTCTTCGAGATATATTTTATAAGGTATCTTCTTGATTTCCATATCGGCTCTCCTGAATATATCTGAAATATATTATCATTTTAGCACAAGGTGAAAAATTTGTCAATAAAAAAGTATAAAAGAGGGTTGGCTCGGATTCTCTTTTAGTCAAACCTCTCGGGATCAACGGGATAATGATGAATGGGATGCCATTCCACCCTTGAAAAAAACGCAAAAAAGTTTGAAATAATAAACGTTCCCACGAAAAGCGGAAAGGCGAACAAATACCGTATCACCCTCTTCATCGGCGCCTTTATACGTTTCCGTTCACAAATGACGGCAAGCGCACCCACGAAAAGAAGCAGCAGGTATGCCGAGAGAATATATCCCGCTTCAAAAATCAAAAGAGGCAGAAGCATATTTTTATCCGCGAAAAGAATTATCGGTACAAGCGCTGCATTTATTATCACACTTACAGTACTAAAGAAAAACGACGGCGCTATCGCCATTATCATATCAAAATTTGAAAATCCCCCGCCCCGCATAAAATTGCTGATAAGCCTTGCTCCGTATGCTCTTATCACCTGAGCATACCCCTTACACCATCTCGTTCTTTGGCGAAGAGACTGAAAAAAACCGCGCGGCTGCTCGTCGTAAATTATCGCGTCATAGCAAAACGCTATCCTCTCGCCCCGCAAAACGCAATCAATGGTAAATTCAATGTCCTCGATCATACAAAAATGCCGCCAACCGTTGTTTTTCTTTATGATATCCGCGCAAACGTAAAATCCCGTGCCCGTGATCTCCGAGCTGCACCCGAAATAATGTCTTGGAATATTAAGATGCCTTGAAGCGCGCAAAAACCAAGTGGAATAGCCCGCCGTTATCCAATTATCCGCATAATTTTTAGAATTTCGATAGCACATAGCAACACGGTGTCCCGCCTCGGCACAGTCGTTCATTGCCGACACGTAGCTTTTATCAAGCAAATTGTCCGCATCGACTATAAAATAACCGTCGTATGAGTCAAGCCCCGTATTTTCACGAATTTTGTCGAATAAAAAAGCGAGAGCGTATCCTTTTCCGATACGCTCTCCGTCAAATCTTTCATAAACGACCGCCCCGCACTCACGCGAGATTTCCGCGGTTTTGTCGGTGCAGTTGTCTGCAACCACGTATATATCAATTAGCTCCAAGGGGTAATTTTGCCCCTTTATGCTGAACAAAAGCTGATGAATAACTCTTTCCTCATCACGAGCCGCTATGCAAAACGCAAAGCGTCTTTGCCTTTTCGCCTTTTCATATTTTTGTGGCTTCATAAACGTTCCCGCAATCAAAAAGAAAAACTGATACAGGTAACACAAAAGAAACGCCGCCCCAAATATGATATTAAATATAACGAGGACCTTAAAAGGTGTCATACGTCTTCTCCGTTCGCATCTGCTTCCTTTATTAGCGGAAGCTCAATTTTGGATATAAATTTATCCTTTTCGGAAAAGCTCTCAAAGCTTCCGCCGAGCTGCTCCATAATTTTAGCACAGGTCTTAAGACCGATTCCGTTGCTCTCCGCTCCCGACGTATCCTCAAGAATACGGTTTTCAATGATAATAACAAGCTTATCCTTGCGGGTACGCATAGAAACGTCAACCATCCTTTCACTGTTCGCATACTTTCCTATATTGGAAAAGACGTTGTCAATTACTCGGTTAAAATAAACTGTGTCAATCTTTACCTTGGCGCCCTTTATCTTAAAGCTGCGCCTTATATTATATCCGCGCTCGGAAAGAAGCGCGCAATGCTCCTCAAGCATATGAGGTATGGCGGAATCCGCGTCTACCACCGTCATATCAAGAGATACCTCTCTCTTGCCGAAAACAAGAAAGTACGAGAACATATCGTCGGAGAGCTTTTTAAGCTTCAAGGCATTTTGTCTGCACGCGTCGATATACTCCTCGTTATCGGGATCGCTGTTCTGGAGCTCCATAAGCTCAAGATAACCGAGCATAACCGTAAGCGGAGTTCTTATATCGTGCGACATCGCGGTAATAAGCCCCGCATTAGCCTCCCAAGCCTCTCGCTCCTTGCTCATATTTTCAACGACCGCATTTCTCATACTGTTTACGTTGCCTGCAAGCTTTCCGATCTCGTCGTGCCCGCGGTCCTCAATAGGCAGGTCCATATTCCCCGCCTCAACCTTTTGTACCGTAAACGCGAGCGAACGAATTCTCTTTGTGATATAGGTGAAGTAGAGCACCATCACGCTCATAAGGATAATAACCGAAATCACGATTGAAGAAATAAGCACGAAATTATTCCAAAAATTCTCGGATTCGTCAATCACGGTTACAAGCAACGTTCCGTCGGTAAACGATACGGGATACGCGTCTACGTTACCGTCAAGAATGTTTTTAAGCGTCTCCTCGTGCTTTTTCTTATCGTCCTCGGAAAGAAAGTCCTCAAAGTTCTTGCCGTCACCCGTCTCGCTATCAAAGTAGATAAGATCTCGATCCTGATAGAAAACAAGCTCCACGTGCTTGCCGATCTTCCAATCCGATACTTGGTCAACCTCCTTAATAGAAAGTCGGTTTATATTAATAAACTTTTGAAGATCCTGGACGTAGTCCTGATTTATTGCTCGCGCGTCCGCATCGGTCATGCTTGAAAAATGTCGCCAAACGATAAAGCTGCCGATCATATACGTGCTGACAAAAAAGCTTCCCGCAAGCAAAAGTCCGCAGATCAACACCACGGACAGCTTGAGTCTCAGTGAGAAGTGTCGCTTGCCCTTTTTCTGCTTATTTTGCGCAGATCTAACCCTTTTAATTCTTTTCAAGCAAGTACCCCCTTCCCCAGACAGTCTTTATAAGCTTGGGATTGGAAGGATCACTCTCAAGCTTTTTTCTCAAATTAAGCATATTAACCATTACGTTATTGGAGCCAGAGCCAAGTGCCGCCTCACCCCATACAGCCTCGTAAAGCGTGGTTGTATCAACGACCTCTCCCGCGTGGTCGAAAAGATAGAAGAACATATCCGCCTCACGATCGCGGAGCTCAAGCTTTACACCCTCGCGATAAACCTCGCGAGCTGTGACGTCAACCATAATACCGCCCGTAAGACTCACTCTCATATCACTATCGGGCTTTCCGCGGTATACCATATATCTGCGAAGGAGCGCCTCGACCTTCATAATAAGCTCAACGGACGAGAAGGGCTTTACAAGATAATCGTCGCCGCCCGAAAGGTACGCGCTTTCCTTATCCGAAACAAGCGATTTTGCGGTAAGGAATATAACGGGAACTGTGGATGTCTTTCTTATCTCGGCAGTTGCCTCGATTCCCGACATCTGCGGCATGGAGATATCCATAACGACAAGGTCGATATCGTCATTCTTGACCGCCTCGACCGCTGATATTCCATTACTTGCCTCAACTACCGAATATCCCTTTTTCTGAAGCAACAAACGAAGAATTTTTCTAATATCCGCCTCGTCGTCAACTACCAGAATTTTTGCCATTTCCTTATCCAAAACCGTTTCCTGCCACTTCATAAGTCTTTGTGAGCATATTCCCACATATAAAGTATACCACAAACAAATAAGCTTTTCAACAAAAAGATTTAAGTTTTAAGAAAAATTTAAGAAAAGCAAAAGAAAAAGCACCGTCCAAGCGGTGCTTTTTCTCTTTTATTCCTCGGATTCGGAATCCTTCTTGGACTTCTTTTCGTCCTTCTTATCTTCCTTATCCTTGTCGTTATCCTTTTCGTCCTCTTCGTCCTCATCAACGGGAGGTGTGTAAACAACGGTGCTCTCCTCGATTCGTCTGCTCTTAACGTCAGTTACGTGAACGGAAAGCTCACCCGCCTCGATCTCAAAGTTCGCGCCGTCGTCGGGCACTTCTCCGAGAAGACCGCAGATGTAGCCGCCAAAGGTATCGTAATCCTCACACGTTTCCTCATCGAACTTGTATCCGAGAGCCTCGGTTACCTCATCAAGAGTTGCCTCGCCACGAATCTTCCAGGTGTTCTCACCAATGGATTCAATAGCCTCAAGCTTCTCCTCCTCGTCATCCTCAACAAGGTCGCCTACGATGATCTGAAGAAGGTCTCTCATAGAAACGATACCGCTCATTCCGCCGTATTCGTCAACAGTAATAGCAAAGTGTACGCCTGTTTCTCTCATCTTTCTGAAGAGAATATCCGCCTTAACGCTCTCGGGAACGAAGGTGGGCTTCTTCATAGCGTATTTAAGAATATTTTCACGGGTCTTCTCCTCCATACGGAGATATTCCTTGGAGTCGATAATACCTACGATATCGTCACTGTTGTCTCCGCAAAGAGGATAATAATTGAATCTCGTGGAATAAATGACCTTATCCCACTCCTCAACGCTGTCATCCATATAAAGAACCTCAACCTCAGTTCTGTGAGTGAATATTTCATTTACGGAAATGTCGTTGAAGTCAAATACGTTCTGGATCATTTCACTCTCGTCGGACTCAATAGTTCCCTTTTCGGTTCCCGCCTCGACCATCATCTTGATCTCATCCTCGGTAACCTCCTCCTCCTTGTTCGGGTCAATACCGAAAATTCGGAGCACAGCATTGGTGGAAATCGTAAGCAACCACACAAGGGGCGCAAAAATTTTGGATATGAAACGAAGGAAGCCTGCAAGCGCAAGCGCGATCTTCTCCGCGTTATGCATAGCTATCTTCTTGGGAATAAGCTCACCGAATACTATACTAAGATAAGAAAGCACAAGTGTAATACCGATAACTACTATCTTTTCAAGCACGTCGTATTCCATACGGACGCCTAAGCCAAGTATCCACTTTGTAAGATCCTCGGAAAAGCTATCCGCAGCAAACGCCGAGCCCAAGAAGCCGGCGAGCGTGATAGCAACCTGAATAGTTGCCAAAAACTTTGATGACTGCGCGGTAAGCTTTTTAAGCTTTTTCGCCTTTTTATTGCCTTCCTCGGCAAGTCTTTCAATTTTTGTTTCGCCCATCGAAACGACGGCGATCTCGGCTGAAGCAAATATCGCGTTCAGCGCAATAAGTACAATTTGTAAAATTATAGGGCCAATATACATAAATAAGTATCTCCTTAACACACAATAAACTAAATTTTTTGTCAGCTTTAATTTCAAAAATCAATTGTTTTCAAACGCAAAAAAGGGAGGCTACCGAAAATCGACAGTCTTTCCCCTTATATCAATATGGATTTTTATTTAAAGCTGTACTGTGTGTAATGAAACTACACCCGTCCGCGTCCATTCTGATCCTTTCTGTTCTGTTTCGGGACCGATTAAAGATAATATATTAAGCCACTCGGCTAAAAATCCCGAACTTCAGGCGGTTTACTCATAAAATTTTTGAGATATTAACACCTTGACGTATATTATACAACATTCTTTGCGGTTTGTCAAGCATTTTTATAATTTTAAAAATAATATGCGGCTCATCTTAAATAATGAGCCGCATATAGTTATTTCTTACCAAAGAAGCCGCGCTTTTTCTCAGGGGCATCCGAATCGGGATAGGACTGACCGAGAATATTAAGACTTCCCTTGTCGTTAAGTGCGAGAATATATCCGAGGAAGACTATCGCAAGTGACGGAAGAGTGATTATAAAATACATAAACGGAAAATCGAGAAGCTTCCACTCTCCGACAACCTTAATGGAAAGAATACCGAAATATTCTCCCTCAAGAATGAAGGATGCGATGGTTGCTATTCCCTGCATATTTCCAAAAAACGCGATGTCCTTGAGGAAAAATCCAACCGTAAAGCAGATCGCGATAACAAGATTGAGAACGTTTGCGATAAGCCACATAAACAATGGCACTCTCATATCCCTCTTTGCATTTCCGCAATCAATGGATATCTTATCCTTAGCTCCCACGCCCCACGCGACCGTGTACTGCAGGAAAAGATAGAAAAGTATCGAAGCCACGCTTGTAATAATAAGCAGCGGTCTTGCCTTCATCGCGAAGGACGCGATACCGAGCGTCAAACCGAAGAGAGAGATCGCAAACTGATTTAAGAACAGTCGCACGCTCTCATACGAATATTTTTCAAAAAACTTTTTCATTAAAATAACCCTTATTTCATAATCTTCTGCGAACGGATATCAGTTCCGACGAAGGGCAAAATCACGTACTCACCGAACACACGGCTGGTAATTCTGTCCCAATAACGCTTGCGGAATTCATCCTGCGAAAGATTCGTGCTGATGACCGTCTGCTTTTTCTTATTAAGACGCGTGTTTATAACGTTGTAAAGACAGGACGTTGTAAACTGATTTGAAACCTCCGTTCCGAGGTCGTCGATAATAAGAAGATCGCAACTTGTATATTTTTCAAGATCGCCGTCGCTGTTTGCAACGCTTCCGTTACCGAAACGGTTGTATTCAAAATCCGAGATCATTCCCTGCGCGCCAACATAATAAACGTCGTATCCGCGCTCAATAACCGTTTTTGCGATCGCGCTTGAAAGATGAGTCTTGCCAAGACCTGTACCGCCAAACATAGCGATGTTGCCCGACGTCTTCACGTCAAAGCCCTCAGCATAGCCCACAAGCAGCTTATAGACCATACTCATTCTCTTGAACGTCTCGGGAGTCTGCTTGTAGTATTCAAGCGAGAAGTTGTCAAAGGACTGACTCTCAATAAGATCACTCATTCCCGAGCTCTTGATTCCCGCCTCAACGAGCTTACGTCTCATACAAGCGCACATTTTATTATCAATAGCGCCCGTATCTCCGCATATCTCGCATTCATACTTTATATCCGTATAGTCACGGGGATAGCCTGCTTTTTCAAGAATATCGCGCTTCTTCTCATTGAGCGCAAGATTCTTTTGCTTTGCCGCCTCAAGCATAGCCATATCGTCGCGCATAGCCGCTTCCATAATTTCAAGGCCCACGAGAGCAAGCTCTCGATCTATCACCTTGATCTCAGGGATCGCCATCTGCACCTCTGCGCGTCGCATTTTGGCATTTTCTTCGGCACGGAGATATTTGCCATTATATTCTTCTTTAATTCTTATGTAATTATTTCTGTTGAATCCCAAATAAATTCCCTGCCTTCCGATGACGTAAGCATCAATTATTTTTCACCGAGACTGCGACGTACCGCCGCCTCAAAGAACTCGTCGGTCTCAAAGCTGGAGCCTGTGTCCTTTGCATCCTTATTCTTATACGAAGCCTCTATCTGTTCAATAGTGAGGAGTCCCTCCGCGTGCCATCTCTCAATTACAGAGTTAGCATAATGTAACGACGGCTTGCCCGTTGCATCACAGGTTACCTCATACGCCTTCTCTATAACCTCTAAAGGACACTTCATATCGTTGACCCAAGAGGAGACCTCTCTTTTTTCCTTAGTTGTAAGCGCACGTGTGCCGATACCGAAAATGCGACGAATATGTCCCTCCATATTAGAGAGATTTTCCCTTCTTTCAAGCTCGGCGGAAAGCTCGCCTACAGTAGTAATTCCCATATCGTAAAGGGAAATTGCCGTCTTCTCCACATAGTGCAGAGTTTTCTTTCCGATCTCCGCGCAGTGCTTGAGCAGCATTAATATAAAATCATTTTCAAGTCCGAGATAATCGGAAAGTCCGATAAGCAAATTCACCTCATGAACGGTAAATATCTTACCGAGAATTTGCTGTCCCTCGGCTATAAGAAGCGCAACCTCATCTCTCTTTTCAAGAATTCCCGCAAGCTCCTTTGCCGTATACTCGGGAAGCTTGTCAGGACGAGCCTTCACCTTAGCCTCAAAGGGCTTATTCTCTTCCTTGGCTTCTTCCTTAGGCTCCGCCTTTTTGGGGGCTGACTTCGTCGTTTTCTTTTGAGAATCGGAAACAACGACACCCGCGCCGCGAAGGAATGCAAGAGACATATTGACCTCGTCAACAGAACAGTCAATTGCCGCAGCAATGTCATCTACCTCACATTCTCCGCCCGCAGTACTCAAATAAATAAGAGTCTTGAGGTCACAGAGCCCCGCCCTGTCAAGAATGGATGAAACGGACGACGGAATTGTCGACGCCTGCGTTCCGTAATTTAACCTATATTTCATTGTAAATTCCAAAGGAACGGCTTATTTGCCTTCCTTCTCCGCCTTTTCATTAAGCATTGTGGCAATCTTGTAGTTAAGGATCATAAGAGAGTCGCCAAGGTGTACGTTTTCAATGATAACGTCTTCATTCGGATACTCAAGCTCAACGCCCATATAGTTCCAAAGGCCCTTGATACCGCAAGCAACGAGGCGGTCGGCAACCTCCTTTACCTTCTCCTTAGGAAGAGTAAGAACGGCAATATCCACCTTGTTCTTCTGAACGAAGGACTCAAGCTCATCCATAGAGTGAATGTAAACACCCGCAACCTCGCGGCCAACCATTCCCTCGCCGGAATCGATCATACCAACAATATCAACACCGCGCTTTTCAAACATAGAAAGATGAACGAGCGCACGTCCGAGATCACCCGCACCAATAATGATAGCCTTGTAGCCCTCGCCTACGCCGAGGATCTCGCTGATTCTTGTAAAGAGATAGTTTACGTTATAGCCGTAGCCCTGCTGACCGAAACCGCCGAAGCAGTTCAAGTCCTGTCTGATCTGGGATGCGGTAACGTTCATAAGGTCTGCAAGCTCGCCCGAGCTGATTCTCATCTTGCCCTGTGTGATAAGCTCGCGAAGATATCTGTAATAACGGGGTAATCTTCTGATAACCGCCTGGGATATATAAGGCTTTGTCTCCTCAACTGTATTTTCCATTACTTCCTTGTCCATCTCGTTGTATG
This sequence comes from Eubacteriales bacterium, assembly GCA_045660325.1. Lineage (GTDB taxonomy): Bacteria > Bacillota > Clostridia > Oscillospirales > CAG-272 > SVTX01. The sequence continues at coordinate 32,046 of JAZRDO010000032.1, read as the reverse complement.
CCATTTTTCTTTCTCCTTTATGTTTTGTATGTTTATTATTTTAATTATCAAGTGCCGAAGCGTTAAGTGATGTATCGGCAAAGACACCAGCCTCATATTCAAAGCTACCTGCCGCCGCGATCATAGCGCCGTTATCACCGCAAAGAGAGAGTCTCGGGAAAACGAATTTTACACCGCGCTTCTCACAAAGAGCGCCGAGCGTCGCGCGAAGATGCGAGTTTGCCGCAACGCCGCCCGCCATAACGAGAGTCTTATGTCCCGTTTGCTCAAGCGCGCCCGCAACCTGCTTCTCAATACCCGTAACGATCGCGTTCGTATATGACGAAGCCAAGTCCGCGCGATTTATCTCCTCGCCCTTCTGTGTGGCAGAATTTATAAAGTTGAGCGCCGCCGTCTTGATTCCGCTAAATGAAAAATCAAGGCTGTCGCGTACTGCGGGGCTGGGGAATTTGATCGCTTCCTTATCGCCCTCATGCGCGAGCTTGTCCATCTGCGCGCCGCCCGGATAAGGCAGACCGATCACGCGTCCGATCTTGTCAAACGCCTCTCCAACCGCGTCGTCGCGAGTAGATGAAACGTTTCTGAAATCTCTATAATCCTCAACCGAGAATATATTCGTATGTCCGCCCGAAACCACGAGCGCGAGATACGGGGGTGCAAGCTCCTCGTCCTCAAGATATGCCGCCGCAATATGTCCGTTGATGTGGTTGACCGACACAAGCGGAATATTATTCGCAAACGCGAGCGACTTTGCAAAATTGACGCCTACAAGCAGCGCACCGATAAGTCCGGGGTGGGACGTAACCGCGATACAGTCGATCATATCAAGCGTAACACCCGCCACCTCGAGAGCCTCGTAGGTAATTCGGGATATTGCCTCAATATGTGCGCGGGACGCGATCTCGGGCACGACTCCGCCGTAGAGCCTGTGTGTTTCTATTTGTGATGCGATTATGTCGGATTTAACGGTAAATTTCCCGTCAATCTTCTCAACAACCGAGACCGAGGTCTCGTCGCATGAGCTTTCCATTCCTAAAATTAACATTTCTTTTCCTTACTTTATTTCGCAGATCATAATAAGCGCGCTCTCGGTGGGCTTGGTGTAAAAATCTTTTCTCTTACCCGTAACCTTGAATCCGAGCGAGGAATAAAGCTCAACAGCCGCCTTATTCGATTCTCTTACCTCAAGCGAAATAGAATTTAATCCGTTGTATTTCGCGTGCTTTTTGAATGCCTCAACTATCGCTCTGCCGTAACCGCGGCGACGGTAGTCGGGATGAGTAGCAATATTCGTAATTTGTCCCTCGTCAACCACACAAAGCATTCCACCGTATGCGCAAACGATGCCGTCCGAGTGGCATACCATACCCATACCTATTCCTTCCCTTGTGAGAAGCTCAAGGCTGTTTTCACTCCACGGAGATGAAAAGCACATTTTTTCAAGCTTTGCCACGTCGGGAATATGCTCCGACGTAAGTCTTTCAGGATATATTCTTTTTCTTTTCTCTTTAATCTCTGACATTTTTCCCTCAATAACCAAACTGACCCGAAAGCGAGTCGTCGTTTTCTACCCAATCGGACACCTTAATAACTCTGAATTCGTCCTTTGTATCACGGATGACAACCGTATCAATGCCCGCATTAATGACAAGTCGCTTGCACATCATACAGCTGGACGTTCCGGGATAAAGGCTTCGATCCTTGGGATTTACACAAACCATGTAAAGAGTCGCGCCGAGCATTCTGTCGCGGGGTGCGGCAATAATAGCGTTCGCCTCGGCGTGTACGGAGCGGCAAAGCTCGTATCTCTCACCGCGGGGAATCTTAAGCTCGTCTCTTATACAAAAGCTTATATCCGTGCAGTTTTGTCTGCCACGGGGTGCCCCGTTATAGCCCGTTGAAACGATAACGTCGTCCTTCACGATGATCGCGCCGAACTGGCGGCGCATACACGTTCCGCGCTCTGCGACCGTCTCGGCTATATCAAGATAGTAATTTTCCTTTGAAACTCTCATTTTACACCTCGCAAAAGCTTTGTAAATTTCAGTCTTTACATAGATATACATAATAATTATACTATGCTTTTAATAAAAAATCAAGGGCTTTTGATAAATTATTGTTTATCCCGAATTTATTTTTGCTTTTTCGACACAGGCGGCGGATACGGAGCATATATTGATAATAGAATCAACGTAAAGGAGGGGTAAAATGCACCGTAAAAGCACAACCTTCGGGGAAATCGGCGTCTGCGCAGTAGCCGCGGGCTCGTCGGCGGCAGCCATGAAGATACAAAAAACACTTGAAAAAAGCAATATTCCCGCAAGCGTAAGCAAATCTACTACTGCGAGCGGATGTGTTTACGTCGTAAGCTTTCCCTGCATTTACAGAGAAAGCGTGGAAAACATTCTTTCTTCCAGCAGTATAAAGCATCACGGTTATCTTTGATTCTTAATCTATGAAAACAATATATTTTGACAGCGCGGCAACGACCTTTATCAAGCCGCCGCGTGTATATGCGGAAACGGATCGCGCATTCAAAAATTTCTCCGCCAACAGCGGCCGCGGATCGCACTCACTCTCAATTAAAGCGAGCGAGAAAATTTACGAATGCCGAGAGGCAATAGCGTCCGCCTTCGGCGCAGAGGCGGAAAACGTGATCTTTACCTTCAACACCACCTACGCGCTCAATATGGCGATTAAAGGAGTGGCAGAGCGAGGGGACCATTTTCTCATAAGCAACCTCGAGCACAACTCGGTCGCGCGCCCCATACATCGCCTTGCCAAAGACAAAATAATAACCTACGACGTATTTGACGCGTATTGCGGCGGAGTCGCGACACCCGATAAGGTCATATCAGATCTTGTCGCCTGCCTGCGCCCGAATACCAGATGTGTCGTATGTACCCATACGTCAAATATCTGCTCCTACTCCCCGCCCATATATGAGATCGGTAAATTTTGCCGCGAGCATAATCTTATCTTCATTGTCGACGGCGCTCAGGGCGCAGGACACGTACCGATTGACATTGTGAAAAACAATATCGACATTCTCTGCATGCCCTCGCACAAGGGACTTTACGGACCGCAAGGACTGGGCGTTATGATAACAAACGGAAGGATTGCACCGAAAACCCTTATTGAAGGCGGTAGCGGTATAAATTCGCTTATTCTTGAAATGCCCGATGACCCACCCGAGAGGTATGAGGCGGGTACTCTTCCCTGCTATGCCATACACGGACTTCGATTCGGTGTGGAATTTGTCGAGAAATACGGATACAGTAATATTGCGAAGAAGGAAGCTTTTCTTTGGGATATGCTTTACGGAAAGCTACACGATTGCGAGCGCATCAAAATATACGACACCCACCATAAAGGAAGCATTTTTCTTTTTAATATTCTCGGGGCAGATTCAAGCGAGATCGGTGTCCGCCTCTCCGAAAAAGGAATATGCGTGCGAGCGGGATACCACTGTGCTTCTCTCGCTCACAAAGCGCTTGACACTCACGCGGACGGCTGTGGCGGCGGTGTAAGAGTCAGCTTTTCGGTATTCAACACTCCTGACGAGGTTGATATTCTCGCAAAAGAGATACTGCTCCTCGCCAAGAAAACAAAATAAAGCCACTCGCTTGTGCGAGTGGCTTTATTTGTATTACTGAATAATTAACTTTTCCCAGAGGCCCGTCATATATGCGTAAATGTCGGGATCCAAAGAGTTAAGATCGCGGTACGCGTTCTTGTTGAAGCTCTTCTTGAAATCGAAGTTGGAAGGGTAAATTACACTGAATACCTCTTCTCTCCACGCCTCATTCTCCTCATCACTCATCTCGTCATCCCAAAGATATTCGGGATTCTCACGAACGGCCGTGTTGGGTGTTCCGTAATAGAGGTAGTCCGCAAGAGCGGTGCCCGCCTCAACGCCGAGAATGAAGTTAATATATGCCTCGGCCGCCTGCTTGTTTCTACAGGTCTTGGGAATACACATAGCGTCAACGAAAACGTTCGTATTATCGGGAGTATAGAAGCGAAGATCAACACCGTCGACCTGATTGTCAACCATTGTGAAATAGTCGCCCGCATAATATGCTCCGAGAGCGGTCTCGCCTACCTCCATAAAGTTATAGATCTCATCCATAACTCTACCGTAGATAACGTCCTGCTGCTGCACAAGCTTATTATATGCGCGGTCCCACTGCGTCTTATCGGTCGTATTTACGTCAATACCGAGATTGTACATAGCAATACCGAAGGCATCGCGGGAGTTGTTAAACTGAAGAATACCCGCATCGCGATATTTTTCGCTCCACATAATTTCCCAGCCCATTGCCTCCACGTCGGCGGGATCAACCACCTCGGCATTATAAATAATACCGATAGTCGCATAGGAATAAGGCACGGAATATTTGTTTTCGGGGTCGTAGTAAAGATTCTTGAAGTCCTCGCCAATATTCTTATAGTTCGGAATATTGTCAAAGTCAATTTCAAGGAGCATATCGTTATTCACGAAATAGTCGATCATGTAATCGGACGGAATTACGATATCGTAGCTTACGGCATTCGCCTCAAGCTTTGCGCGAAGCTCCTCGTTTGAGGAGAACATATCGTAATTGACCCTGATCTTCTGCCCGTACGTTTCCTCGTACCACACCTCGAATGCGGCGTTGAGGTCGTAGCCGTGCTCGTCCTCGGAGAGAGGCATATACTCACCCCAGTTGTACACGTTAAGAACAATAGTATCGCCCGACGTGTCGTCGTTATTGCAGGACGGTAAAGCAAGGATCAAGGGGAAAATAAGGAGCGCTACTAAAGCAAAGCTCAAAAATCTTTTCATTTTGTAGCCTCCCTTCTCGCATTTCTCAGCTTCATATTCTGCTGACGGCGGAGCTTTCTCTCGTGCTTTGCAAGCTTAGCCTTGAGTCGCTCGTCGCGTGTTCCCATAAGGTTGGAAACCAGAAGAAGAACGAGAATAACGATAAATATGATAGTTGCAAGCGCATAGATCTTAGGAGTTACGCGCTTCTTTGTCATACTGTAGATCAAAAGCGGGAGCGTCTGGAAGGAGCTTCCCTTTGTAAAGTAGCTGATTACGAAGTCGTCAAGCGACATTGTAAACGCCATAATTGCGCCCGACATAACACCGGGCATAATTTCGGGGAGCTCAACCTTAAAGAACGTTTGCAAGGGAGTGCATCCGAGATCAAGCGCCGCCTCAGGCAAGGACTTATCCATCTGATTGATCTTCGGAAGAACCGACATAATAACGTAAGGAAGTCCGAAGGTTACGTGCGCAATAAGCATAGTCCAGAAGGAGAGCTTATCCGCAAAGCCCAGCATCGAGCCCACGAATACGAACATAAGCATAAGAGATATACCCGTAATGATATCGGGATTTATCATAGGAATGTTCGTCGTCGTCATAATAAGATTCTTCAAGTACTTGCTTCTCATCTTACCGAGTCCGTACGCCGCCGCAGTACCCATAACCGTGGATATTGCCGCGCTGCTTACAGCAAGGATAAGAGAATTCTTAAGCGCGTTAAGTGTCTCCGCATCATTCAGAAGCACGCCGTACCATTCAAGCGAGAAGCCCTGGAATGCGGCGGTACTGTTGCCCGAATTGAAGGAGAAAACGATAAGAACGAGCATTGGCGCAAAGAGAAACGCCATTACTATCGAAATAATTATTGTTGATAAAAATCTGTGCTTTTTCATTATGGCATAAGTCCTCCTTCACTGCTGTCCGAAAACTTATTCATAATAAACATACCCACAAGCAGAATTACCATAAGCACGAAGGATAGCGCCGCCGCAAGATGCAGGTTGTTCGCCAAGAACTGCGCTTCAATCGCGTCACCGATAAGATAGAACTTACCGTTACCGAGCTTTTGGGATATGTAGAAGGTAGAGATGCAAGGCACGAATACCATTGTGATACCCGAGATAACGCCGGGCATACTGAGAGGAAGAATTACCTTTCTCCAAACGCCGAACGCGTTGCATCCAAGATCGCTCGCCGCCTCGATAAGACGGACGTCAAGCTTTGTCATAACCGAATAGATCGGGATTATCATATAAGGCAAAAAGTCGTAGACCATACCGATAACGACCGCCGCCTCAGTACCTATGATTCTTATTGCGGGGAGCCCAATTCCCGTCAGGATTCCATTAAGAATACCCTTGTTCATGAGGATAACCATCCACGCGTACGTACGAATAAGGAAGTTCATCCACATAGGAAGCATAATGAGCATTACGAGTATCTTCTGTGTCTTCGGCTTTGTCTTTGACATACAATATGCCATAGGATAACCGATAAGAAGAGAGATAACCGTCGCGATAAGCGCAAGCTTTACGGATCTACCGAATACCTTTAAGTACGCGGGAGTAAAGAATGCCGCTACGTTTTCAAAGGTGGGGACGAATTTGCCGTCAACATCCTTTGTAAACGCATAATATGCTACGAATATCAAGGGGATTATGATAAACAAGGCAGACCAGAAAAGGTGGGGAGCCGCCGCAAACTTCTGCAAAACCGTGCGGTTATCACTTTTTCTTGCTGCTTCGGGCTTTGACTTATTTTTAAGTTTCATCAAAGCTCCTCCTCGTCAATAACGTCGGAAAGATGCTCAAGCTCGTCGGAGAAGGAGGAATAGTCTCCAAACATTCCCGAGAACTCGGATTTCTTCATAACGTGAATTGCATCAGGCTCGATATAAAGGCCGATAAGCGCGTCGGGAGCAACGTAGTCAGTGGTCTGGATCATCCACTTAAAGCCGCCGATATCCACGATGATCTCATAGTGAACGCCCTTAAAGGTTACGCACGTAACAACGCCGCGGAGCATACCCTTCTCTACGGGAACTACGTCAACGTCCTCGGGACGAACTACGATATCAACCTTTTCCATAGGCTCGAAGCCCGCGTCAAGACACTTGAAGGTCTGACCCGAAAACTTTGCTACGTAGTCCTTTACCATAACGCCGTCGAGAATGTTCGACTCGCCGATAAAGTCCGCTACGAACGCGTTTACGGGCTCGTTATAAATATCCGTGGGAGTGCCTACCTGCTGAATTCTGCCGTTTGCCATAACGACAACGGTATCAGACATAGAAAGCGCCTCCTCCTGATCGTGTGTTACGTAAATAAACGTAATACCCGTCTTCTGCTGGATATTCTTAAGCTCTGTCTGCATATCCTTACGAAGCTTCAAGTCGAGAGCGCCGAGAGGCTCATCGAGAAGCAACACCTCGGGCTCGTTGATAAGAGCGCGCGCGATAGCAACTCTCTGCTGCTGACCGCCCGAGAGCGTGGATATATGTCTCTTTTCGAAATTACGGAGGTTAACCAGTGAGAGCATCTCGCTCACCTTCTCCGCAATTACGGATTCCTTGATTTTTTTAACACGAAGACCGAACGCGATATTGTCATATACGTTCAGGTGGGGGAAAAGCGCATAACGCTGGAATACGGTATTTACCGAACGCTTGTGGGGAGGTACGTCCACCACGCTTTTTCCGTCAAAAAGAACCTCTCCGGTATCGGGCGTTTCAAAGCCGCCGATCATACGAAGAGTTGTGGTCTTTCCGCATCCGGAGGGACCGAGAAGCGTTACGAATTCCTTGTCGTGAATTTCAAGAGAAATTCCGTCAAGAACCGTCTCACCGTCAAACGCCTTGGTGAGATTCTTTAAATTGATGATGACATCCTTTTCCATTACACATAAAAACTCCTTTGATAAGATGAATCCGAAATTTTTAATGCATATTCAGATGAGATAATTCCTTGCGGCGAAGCCAATGGGGAAAGCATATCATTTTCTGTTTTTTGCAAAAACCGCTAAGCAAGGAATCGGGCCTTATTACTCAGCGATATTTACACCCGTATTTTTCTTTTAAAAGCCGAAAAATAGATATAGTGTGATAGCATACATTGTACCACATTTTTTGGAGTTTTGCAATAGATTTTGAAAAAAACTGTTCTAAAAGAAAAATATTTATTGTTTTTCCTCATATTTTGTTCTTTGGCAGTATCTTAAATACAAAAAACATTGACTTTTGAGGTGAAAAGTAATATAATATTTTTAGATTTCAAACGGAGATTTTAAACCATGTACGCAAATTATCACACACACACAACACTTTGCAATCACGCTACGGGCGACGAGCGCGAATATATTGAATGCGCCATCAAGGGCGGTCTAAAAATTCTCGGATTTTCCGACCACTCCCCTATGCCGTTTCCGCCTACACATTTTTCAAGCTACAGAATGAGACTTGACCAGACGGAGGGCTATATAAATAAACTCACAGCCTTACGCGAGGAGTACAAAAACGATATTGATATCAAGATAGGCTTTGAGGCGGAATACTTCCCCGCTCTCTTTGACTCTATGCTTGAATTCTTATCGCAGTACAAATACGACTATCTTATTCTCGGTCAGCACTTCAATAAAAATGAATTTGATTGCGAGCATTACAACGGACGTCCGACAAGCGACCCTGCAATTTTAAAGCAGTTTTACGAGCAAATGCTCGAGGGATTTGCAACGGGCAAATTCTTATATATCGCACACCCCGATCTTTTGCAGTTTACGGGTGACCCCGCCTTATATAAAAAATATACCGAGGATTTTTGTATAAAAGCGTCCGAAAGAGGCATACCGCTTGAAATAAATATGCTCGGTTTTGCGGTCGGCAGACACTACCCGCATCCGCTCTTCTGGGATATCGCCGCGCATTGCGGTTGCACCGCAATTATGGGCTGCGACGCGCACGCGCCCGAATACCTTTGCGACCGTAAGCTTTACGAAAAGGTGAGACACATTGCCGACAGCCGCGGAATAAAGCTTTTGGATTCACTCACGATTTAACGAGGTATATATGAAAAACAAAAACAAGATCCGCCCCCGCCCGATAAAACATTTTTGCACCATAACGAAACACAGACACAAGGTTATGGTACACTGCTTTAAGGCAGGCATAGGCTTTCAGGGACTTTTCCACGATCTTTCCAAATACTCCCCGACCGAGTTCATTCAGGGCGCGCGCTACTATGTGGGCTACCGCAGTCCGACCGAGCTTGAGCGCGAAACGGTCGGTTATTCGCTCGCGTGGATGCACCACAAGGGTAGAAACAAGCATCATTTTGAATACTGGAACGACGTAAATCCCAAAACCAAGGAATACGGCAGTATCCCGATGCCTAAAAAATACGTCGCGGAAATGTTCTGCGACCGAATTGCCGCAAGCAAGATCTATAAGGGCAAAAATTACACCGACGCGTCGCCGTACGAATATTTCGCGCTCGGCAGAGCAAAGGCGATAATGCACCCCGAGACCACCGCACTTATTGAAAGATGGCTCATTACCCTTCGCGACAAGGGAGAAAAGGAAGCCTTCAAGCAGGTAAGACGCGAATTAAAAGAAAAATAAATAGCACCGCAAGCCGAGAATACGGACGGGCATCCAACGAATACAATATATCAAAATATTGTTTATGGAGGCTTTCTATGAAAGGAATTCGGCTTGCGGCGATTTTTTTAATGTTTATATTTATAATTCAAGGGCCGCTTACGTTTAACTGCGCCGCCGCGGATACGGAGGGCTACACCTTAACGGGCGAAGCGCCCGAGATGAATTTCGATTGCAAAAGCGCGGTGCTTATGGATGCGAAAACAGGAACTGTAATTTACGAAAAGAACAAGGACGAGGCTCTGCCGCCCGCATCGGTTACGAAGATTATGACCCTTTTGCTTGTTGTTGAAGCAATTGCAGATGGCAGAATAAAGCTCGACGATACGGTTACGACCTCGGCTCACGCGGCGGGAATGGGCGGCTCGCAGGTATATCTTAAGGAAGGCGAGCAAATGTCGGTCGAGGATATGCTAAAGAGCGTTATCATCTCCTCGGCAAACGACGCCGCAGTAGCCCTTGCCGAGCACATTTCGGGTAGTGAGGCAACCTTCGTATCCGAAATGAATAAGCGCGCCGCCGAGCTCGGTATGAAAAATACGGTCTTTGAGAACACAAACGGACTCGACGACACGACCGCAAATCACAAGACAAGCGCATACGATATCGCGCTTATGTCAAAGGCACTTATCAAGCACGACTTTATTCTCAAATACAGCTCCACGTGGATGGACACCATCCGTAACGGCGAGTTCGGTCTTACTAACACAAACCGCCTTGTGCGCTTCTACCGCGGCTGTACGGGGCTTAAAACGGGCTCTACGGCAAAGGCGGGCTTCTGCGTATCGGTTACCGCCGAGCGCGACAACACGAGCCTTATATGTGTCGTAATGGGCGCGCCCAACCGCGACGTGAGAAACAGCATAGCGACGAGCCTTCTCGACTACGGCTTTTCAAATTATTCCACTTACACCTACGGCAAGGGAGAATTCTCCGACATTAAGGTCAATTGCGGCAAGATACCTGCTCTCTCGGCACGGCACTCGGATTTTGCCCTGACCGTCAAAAAGGCGGACGCCAAATACATCGAGCCCCGCATCTCCCTGCCCGAAAGCATTTCCGCGCCCGTAAGCAAGGGTGAGAAAATCGGATCGGTCGAGTTTTACTTGAACGGGCAAAAGATTGGCGAGATCGACATAATTTCGGATATCGGCATAAGCAAGCTGACTGTAGGCGACCTGTTTGCACGGATTTTAAAAAGAGCGTTTTGTATGTAATAAAAAAGAGCATCTTACGATGCTCTTTTTTTATTTGAAAATATAATTTTTTACTGTTATCGCGGATTCCTTATCCGTATTTACCTTTGCCGCGTAGAGCGGAACCGACTTCAGCATGGAAGCAATATTCTCCGCAAACTGAGTATCAAAGCCCCTGTTCTCGGGCGCGACGGTTTGATTTTGCAATCTTACGACTGCATCGCGGGGAGTAATGGAGCTGATCTCGGGAGTCTCACCGCGCTCAATAAATACGATAGCGGAAAGCGGCGCGCTCTCGCGATCGCAAAAGCCCTCCTTACCGCACCACGGAGTCGCGTGCGCGATGCACATGCCGTTCTCACAGCTGATTATCGGCTTATCTCCGTTTACGAATTCCACGTCGTCCCAGAAGGTGTGCTTCCACAGCATCGCGTGTGTTGTCTTACCTACACCGCGGCTCGCAACGAATGCTACGCCCTGTCCCTTATATGAGATAACGCTTGAATGAAGAAGGAATTTCCCCCTTTGCGCAAGCATTGCGGCAATTTTCCTGTAAACGAGGATCCTCTCCGCGCCCGCCTCGGTAAGCTTTTTGCCGCGGATATAAGACGTGATCTCCTCGTTAGAAACCCTGATCCTGATATCGGGAGCGCCGTCACAAAGCCAAGCGCTGCAATATTCCTTTACGTAACCGTTTATATTATCTATCTCAATTACCGTATCCGCAACCTTGATCTTAAACATACGCCCTCCTTTCCCCGGATCCTATCTTAATTAAAATCAGAACTTTTCGATATTTGTCTTTACAAACTTGAGCATCTTCTTCTGGATGTAAAGCTTATTGTCAGAGAGGAACTTTCTCGTCTTCTCAAAATCGCCGTCAGCGGTATTGTGAAGGTGCTTGATTGCCTTTGCAAGCTCCGCATCCTCGCCTAAAACAAGCGCGTCAGCAATAGAATCAATGATCTCGTCGGAAGCGTTGAGGTAAAGCTGCCATACAGTCTCGTTACCGCGGTCAATGAGGTCAAAGAGAGCCTTATAAGCCGCAAGAGGTCTGAACTGATTATCCTCACCGAAGATCTCATTATCCGAGCCTACAACGTCCTTTTCCCAAACCTCACGCGCGTTTGTCGCAACTCGGGACATAAAATAAGTCATCTTGCGGTTTACGTGGTCAAACGTAAGCTCATCGATGGGCATATTTGTCTTCGTGGAGGTTTCATAAAGGAAGAAGTTGGGGTCCACCTTGCCCGAGATAGTGCTTGCAAAATAAATGCACGTAGCACCGAGGAGTATCATTACGATACCCGTTATAATAAACATTACCTTCAAAAATCCGATGCTTGAGCCCGCGCCGAATACAAGCACGAGAACACCGCCGAGAATGAGCAAGCCGCCCAAAATCAAGAAAATAAGAGGTAACTTTTTCTTTAAGTTATTCGTTTCCATATTTTTAAAAATCCTTTCACGCCGAAATCGGCAAAATAGGTCATAATAACCCATACTATCTTATCTTATATTATAGCATAATATATTTATCTTTGCAAGAGATTTTCCATAAATTTGCTTTTATTTTTTCATTATCCCCTGCTCCGTATTGACAAATATCAATTTTTTGTAGTATAATATAATCAGTAAAAATTTTGTATAATAATTCAAGGAGGGGTCACAATGCCTTATTCGGTAAATATAGAAGAATTTCCCGCAATAATCAAGGAATTCGCGGCGTATAAAAGCGCGATACAAAACTGTTCAAAAAAGACGGTTGACGAATATCTTCTTGACCTTCGCACCTTTTTCAGATATCTTTTGGCAAAGGATAACGGCATCTCCCCCGAATCAAAGGAATTCGAGGAGATATCCATTCTCTCGGTCGACCTCAACTACATAAGAAGAATCAGTACGGATAAAATATACGATTTCCTGCTTTACGCAGGTAACGTACGCGATAATATGTGGGCATCAAGAGCGAGAAAGCTCTCGGCTATCAAGGGCTTTTTCAAGTTTTTGACCGTCAAGCGCGGCTATCTCAGTGAAAACCCCGCGGCGAATATTGAAGCGCCAAAGCCCAAGAAGACGCTACCGAAATTTCTTTCTCTTAACGAGGCACTCACGCTTATTGAAACCGTAAGAAACGACGTAAATTCAAAGACGCGCTTGCGCGATCTGTGTATCATTACGCTTTTTCTCAACTGCGGAATGCGACTCAACGAGCTTGTCGGAATAAATCTCACGGACGTTGAGAAAAGCTATGAGCACGTGCGAGTAGTCGGCAAGGGTGCGAAGGAAAGAATCATTTACCTTAACGATGCCTGCAAAACCGTACTGTGCGACTATATTGAAAACGTAAGAATGACTGAAAAATACAAGGGGATAAACGACAAAGCACTCTTTTTAAGCAACCGCGACAAGCGCATAAGTGATAAGATGGTGCAGGCGATGGTCTACAAATATCTCGATATGTCGGGACTCGGCTCAAAGAATTATTCCGTGCATAAGCTCCGCCACACCGCCGCGACCCTTATGTACCAGACAGGAAACGTGGATATCCGCGTGCTCAAGGATATTCTCGGTCACGAGCAGCTCTCCACAACGCAAATCTACACTCACGTTAACGACAAAAATATGATGAATGCTATGGCGCAAAATCCGCTCGCAGGCATCATAAACACCAAAGCGGACAAGCCCGACGAAAATTAAGGAGGAGTTATGGAAAAATATACCGATCTTTCAAAGTATCCCATAGGCTCTATCCACGGCGTCGGCAAGGTAAAGGCACAGGCATATAACCGCCTCGGCGTTGAATCTGTCCGCGATCTTATCTACTTTTTCCCGAGAGCTTACGAAAACCGCTCGCATATTTATCTGCTCAGCGAAGCGCCCGACGGCATCAAGTCGGCAACCGTCCTGACCGTCGCGACCGCCCCCCGCAAGCATCTTATAAGAAAAGGTATGTCGCTGCTCAAATTCCGCGCGTTTGATGAATCGGGCGTGTGTGAGATAACGTATTTTAATCAGGACTACTTAAAGGATAGCTTTCCCATAGGCTCGACCTTCAGATTCTTCGGCAAGGTCGAGAAAGTCGGCAAAAAATATGAAATGTCATCCCCCGTTGCCGAGCCGTATTTTGAGGGCAAGACGCTTCCGCCCTTCGCTCCCATATATTCCTTAACGGACGGACTTTCTCAAAAGCAGATCGCCTCGCACGTCGAGACCGCGCTCTCACTCTCGGACAAACTTTACGATCCGATGCCCGAGGAGATACTTGATGAGCACAACCTCTGCGACATTGATTTTGCGGTACGTCAGATACATAAGCCGACGGATATTGCGGATTTAGCAGAGGCAAAGAAACGACTCATCTTTGACGAATTCTTCAAATTTGCCGCAGGAATGGCGCTCTCCTCAAAGAACACCACGCGCGAAAATACTGCCTTTGCGTGCAAAAACACGGATATATCTCCCTTCCTCTCGTTGTTGCCCTATAAATTAACCGACGGGCAGGCACGCGCGATAGAGGATATTTCAAAGGATATGAGCTCCGACATTCCTATGAGCCGAATAGTTATAGGCGACGTGGGATGCGGAAAAACGGTAGTCGCCGCATCGGCGATGTATATCGCAGTAAGGAACGGCGGCCAGGCGGCTCTTATGGCTCCAACCGAAATTCTCGCCACCCAGCACTATGACGATCTTTCTCCTATGTTTGATTCGCTCGGAATTAAATGCGCGCTCCTTATAGGCTCGCTCACACCCGCGAAGAAAGCTAAAATTCAAGCCGCGCTTGCGACGGATAACCCCGACGAGCGCATTGATATAGTTATCGGCACACAGGCACTTATCTCCGACAAGGTTGAATTTGCCCGCCCCGCACTAACTGTTGTTGACGAGCAGCACCGCTTCGGCGTAAATCAGCGCGCGACCCTCTCCAAAAAGAGCCGCCACACTCACATGCTCGTTATGAGCGCAACACCTATTCCCCGCTCTCTCGCGCTCGTTATGTACGGCGACCTTGACGTTTCAAAAATTACGGAAATGCCAAGCGGCAGACAAAGAGTCGACACATTCCTCGTCGACGAGGGATATCGCGCGCGACTCGATGCGTTTATAAAAAAGCAGGTAGCCGAGGGCTCACAGGTGTATATCGTGTGTCCCGCAGTTGAAGAAAAGGCGCTTGAGGACGACGAGATCGACCTCTCGGGAATTCCTATGTCCGCGTTTGATTTTATAGACAAGCCGCAGGCTCCGCCGCTAAAAGCGGCAGTTCAATACGCCGATGAATTATCAGAAAGACTTCCCGATATACGCATAGGCTTCGTTCACGGCAAGCTCAAGGCAGCCGAAAAGGATACGGTTATGAATAACTTTGCCGAAGGCAATATTGACGTTCTTGTATCAACCACGGTAATCGAGGTCGGCGTAAACGTGCCAAACGCAACGCTTATGATAGTTGAGAACGCCGAGCGATTCGGTCTCTCCCAGCTTCATCAGCTTCGCGGTCGCGTAGGCCGTGGCTCAAAAAAGTCTTACTGCGTGCTCGTTTCGGGAACAAAGAATAAAAATCAGCTCTCCGAAAATTCCCGCGAGCGCCTTGAAACAATGACTCGCTCCTACGACGGCTTCAGTATCGCCGAGGAGGACTTAAAGCAGCGAGGACCCGGCGACTTCCTCGCCCTCTCCGCAAGCCGCGAGATACGTCAGAGCGGAGATATGTACTTTAAGCTCGCGGATATGTGTTCGGACGCGTCTCTTATGACCGAGGCATTCTCCGCAGCGAAAGAATTCATAGAAAGAGACCCCACTCTTGAGCATCACGCGCCCCTCTTGCACGAGATCAAAAGATCGTTTACTCTGCAAGCGGATATTATAAGCTGACAAAAAGGACTGACGAAAGTCAGTCCTTTATTATTTAATGATGATGATGACCGTGATGATGGTGACCGTGGTGGTGGTGATGGTGGTGGTGATGATGTCCCGAATGCTCCTCGTGCTCAACGTGGCAGTTGATCTCGCCGCACTCCTCACCCTCGTCCTCAAGCTCGAGCGTCGCATGGGAAATGCCATGCTCGGCAAGCTCCTCACGGATCTTGGATTTTATCTCACTGTGATCTCCGTTTACAACAACGTGCATAGTCGCATAGATCTTCTGTCCGTCGGTCGAACGAATATGTATGTGATGAACGTCAAGCACGCCGTCAATGTGGCTTATATGCTCCTTGATCTCGTCGATATGCTCACTCATAGGATTCTTTTCAAGGAAAAGCTCAAGCACGACCTTTAAATTCTTTATGGCATTTATCAAAATAAATACCGCAACGCCGATTGACATCAAGGGGTCGATAATATAAAAGTCCGTAAATCTCATAACGATAGCGCCCACAAGCACGACTATCCAGCCAAGCACGTCCTCAAGCATATGAAGATTTACCGCCTTTTGATTAAGCGAATCTCCCTCACGGGTAAAGAATGCCGCCAAGAGATTGACGATAACGCCCACGATCGCGAATATGATCATTCCGTTGTAATTGATATCAACGGGATCAATTATGCGCTTTATCGCGTTGACGATAACGAGAACAGATCCAACGAGAAGAATAACTGTGGTTATCACACCGCCGAGAACCGAGAATCTTACGTAACCGTAGGTGTATTTTTCATCGGGCTGCTTTTTGCTCTTTCTCTCAAGAAAAAACGCGAGTCCTATGCTCATCGCGTCGCCTATATCGTGGATCGCGTCGGAAATAATTGCAACGCTGCCCGTAAAAATTCCGCCGAAGAATTCAAAAATTGAAAATGCCAGATTTAATATAAAGGCAATTAAAATGTTTCTTTGAGCTTTCATAACCCCTCCATTGACAACTGTTGAAAATTATGATACAATATATTCATTACCGAACTGTTTGTTCAATATAATTATATTAAAACAACAAACAAAAATCAACCTATACTTTCTTATTTATGTTCGATACCGAACAAAATCGAATTTTTGTATGGAGATATTATGGATAGACGACAGAAAAAAACAAGAGAAGCAATTTTTTTGGCATTCAGCAAACTTCTCTCAAAGAAAAATTATAATCAGATAACCGTCGGAGAGATAATTGAGGAAGCAAATATCGGCAGAGCGACCTTTTACGCTCACTTTGAAACTAAGGATTTTTTGCTCAAGGAGCTTTGCGAGGGGCTTTTCTGCCACGTCTTTGATGCTACCGAGGACGGTCATGAGCATCACTCCCATATTTTCGAATGTGATGCTCCTTCCTCGGTTATTTTACATCTTTTCCAGCATTTGCAGAAGAATGACAATAACATTCTCGACCTTCTCTCCTGTGAAAACAACGAGCTGTTTCTTCAATACTTCAAGGAAAATTTAAAGACCTTGATTTCACATCAGCTCCGCTTGTTTGAAAATAAAAAGCCCTCTGCCCTACCCCTTGACTTTTGGATAAATCATATTTGCGCGACCTTTGTCGAGACAGTCCGCTGGTGGCTCCAAAACGGCAAAAAGGAATCCCCCGAGCTTTTGGCAGATTACTTTATGATGGCAATATAAAAAAACAGACCCTGTCGGGTCTGTTTTTATTTTTTAATACATTCCGCCCATGCCTGCGCCTGCGGGAGCCTGCGCTGCTTCGGGTTCCTTAATGTCTGCAACAACGGATTCAGTTGTAAGAATTACGGATGCGATAGAAGCCGCATTCTGAAGTGCGGAGCGAGTAACCTTCTTGGGGTCTACGATACCGCATGCGAGCATATCAACGAACTTTTCGTTGTAAGCGTCAAAGCCGTAGCCAACCTTCTTGGAGCTCATGATCTTGTCAACGATAACCGCGCCGTCAAAGCCTGCGTTAGCAGCGATCTGTCTTACGGGAGCTTCAAGTCCCTTGAGAACGATCTTAACGCCTGTCTTTTCGTCGCCGTCAACAGTCTTAAGAAGCTTTTCAACTGCGGGAATAGCATTGAGGTAAGCAGTACCGCCACCTGCAACGATACCCTCCTCAACAGCCGCCTTTGTAGCGTTGAGAGCATCCTCGATGCGGAGCTTCTTTTCCTTCATTTCAGCCTCAGTAGCCGCGCCAACCTTGATTACCGCAACACCGCCTGCAAGCTTTGCAAGTCTTTCCTGAAGCTTTTCGCGATCAAAGTCGCTTGTTGTATTCTCAATTGCCGCGCGGATCTGACCAACTCTTGCGCGAATTTCCGCGGGGTCGCCTGCGCCGCCAACGATAATTGTATTTTCCTTTGTAACCTTAACCTGACGCGCGTGGCCGAGAACCTCGATGCCTGCATCCTTAAGCTCATAGCCGAGCTCGGAGGAAACAACCTCACCGCCTGTAAGGATCGCGATATCACGGAGCATATCCTTACGTCTGTCGCCAAAGCCGGGAGCCTTAACCGCTACGCAAGTAAATACACCACGAAGCTTGTTGAGAACGAGGGACGTAAGAGCCTCGCCTTCAACGTCCTCTGCAATAATAACGAGCTTTCTGCCCGACTGAACAAGCTGCTCAAGCAAGGGGAGAATGTCGTTCATTGTAGAGATCTTCTTATCTGTGATAAGAACGAGAGCGTCGTCAATAACCGCTTCCATCTTATCAGTATCAGTTACCATATAGGGAGAGAGGTAGCCACGATCAAACTGCATACCCTCAACAACCTCGGAGTATGTTTCAGCGCTCTTGGATTCCTCAATTGTGATAACGCCGTCAGCCGTTACCTTTTCCATAGCGTCAGCGATAAGCTCACCGATAACCTCGTCGCCTGCGGAGATAGTACCTACACGCGCGATATCCTCGCGTCCGTTTACGTTCTTGCAGTTTACCTCAAGTGCTTCAACTGCCGCGTCAACCGCCTTCTTCATACCCTTGCGGAGTACCATAGGATTAGCTCCTGCGGTTACGTTCTTCATACCCTCTCTTACAAATGCCTGTGCCAAGAGAGTTGCGGTTGTTGTACCGTCACCTGCCGCGTCGTTTGTCTTTGTAGCAACTTCCTTTACGAGCTGCGCGCCCATATTCTCTGCTGCATCCTCAAGCTCAATGTCCTTTGCTATTGTAACACCGTCGTTAGTAATAAGGGGAGCGCCGTACTTTCTGTCAAGCACTACGTTTCTGCCCTTAGGACCGAGTGTGATCTTAACAGTATCAGCAAGCTTATCAACGCCTCTCATAAGCGCGTTTCTTGCTTCAATTCCGTAAATAATCTGCTTTGCCATTATCTTTACCTCCAAAAAGGATTATTCTACTACTGCGAAAATATCGTCCTCGGAGAGAATCGTGTACTCAACTCCGTCGAACTTAACCATAGTACCTGCATACTTGCTTGCGATTACCTTGTCGCCGATCTTAACGGAAACGGGAACGAGCTTGCCGTCCTCAACCTTACCGGGGCCGATAGCGATAACCTCAGCTACCTGGGGCTTTTCCTGTGCGCTTGCAGTAAGGATAATACCGCCCTTGGTCTTTTCCTCTGCTTCTACGAATTTAATTACTACTCTGTTCTGTAAAGGCTTAATAGTCATTTTAAATTTTCCTCCTTTAAAATGAAGTCTTATATGTTAAATTATTTTTTAGCACTCTTGCGGTTAGATTGCTAACCACTTTTATATTTTACACTAAATACCAGAAAAATCAAGGGGTTTTATATAGAATTCACAATCTATTTACAAATAAAATTATATTTAAAGCCCTTGCGGTATAAATACTTTTCCTACCTCATAAATTTTTATATATTATAAAAATACGGAGGAATTTTATGGCGCTGTCCCTGTTCAATAAATACATTTTGAGTGTCATAACACCGATACTGCTTTTATCCGCAGGAATGATCCTCAGCTTTAAGCTCCGCTTTTTCTACGTTTTTCATCCACTCAAATCCGTAAAGCTGCTGCTTAAAAAAGAACGGTGCGGCGACACGTCCCCCTTCTCTGCTCTCTGCCTCGCACTCGCGGGAACTCTTGGCGTCGGCAATATCGTAGGCGTCGCATCCGCAATAATTCTCGGCGGCTACGGATCGGTATTCTGGATGTGGGTGTCGGCGCTCCTCGCTATGTCCTTAAAATATGCAGAGATCGTAATCTCTATGAAATACCGAAGCAGGACGGAAAAAGGCTACGAGGGCGGCGCGGCATATTATATATATGCGGCATTTTCCTCGTTAAAGCTAAAAAAATTCGGCTCGGCGCTCTCGTATATATTCGTCGTCTTCTGCGTCCTCAACTCGCTTACAATGGGCTGTATGCTCCAATCAAATGCAATTTCCTCGTCGTTCTCAGAAGTGTTTAAGATACATCCCGCAATCGTGGGTGTCATCACCTCAGCGCTTTTTATATTCGCTATCCTATACAAATCGGGCAGAGTCGAGAAGATCACGAGCATAATAGTTCCCGTAATGAGCCTGCTTTTCATTATCGTCTCACTAATTGCGATTTTTTTGCGTCGCGAAAGACTCCCCTACGCTTTTTCGGCTATATTCAAAAATGCCTTTGATTTTCGCAGTATGAGTGGCGGCATTCTGGGCTTTCTTGCCTCGCGAGCATTTCGCGCGGGTAGTATGCGAGGGCTTGTTTCAAACGAAGCAGGCGCAGGCACTGCCCCCACGGCTCACGCCATCTCCGACACACAAATTCCCGAAAAGCAGGGACTTATGGGCGTATTCGAGGTTTTTGCCGACACTATAATTCTATGCACGCTGACGGCGCTTGTAATCATTCTCTCGGGTACTGATTCTTATTTTTCGGATCCTATGACACTCGTAGTAAATTCCTTTTTCTCAATACTCGGGCGCGGCGCAGACTATTTCATTTGTATATCTATCTTTCTTTTTGCCTACGCCACACTTATCTGCTGGGCAAAATACGGCACGTCTGCCCTGCTCTACCTTACGAAAAGTAAAGCAATCAAAACGCTATATATAATTGTTTTCGCCGCGCTTATTATTGTCGGTACGCTCTTCACCTCGAATATTATCTGGGATACGGCTGATTTTTCAATCGGCATTATGACCATTATAAACCTTTCGGCACTCTTTATTTTAAGGAAAAAAATAACTAAGCCAACTTTAAAATAATTACGCGACAAATTAAGACAAAATTCCCCTTATCTGCATACAATGGATAATGATAAGAATACTTATCATAAATTTGTAAGAAACAGAAAGGAGAGCCTATGCATAATACAAATCATCGTGCCGAGCAGTATACCGAGCTTCGGCGCAGAATGAACGAAATGAACAATTCCGCCTGTGGCACAAATAGATGCGGCACACAGCAGCAGAATAATATGAGAAGCATAGCGCAGAAGCCCTGCAATCCCGATGGAGAGCATCAAGGAAACGGCTGGGGACTGTATGAATATCCTCTCGCTATGGTTTACGCACCGTACCAGCAATTCCGAGGCATATATAAGTGCTGTGAAGCGCTCGAGCGCGGTACTCTCTTCTCCGAGCTCTACCTTCCCTTTGAAGGCTGTAAGTAAGGAGGCAATTATGGAAATGAATAATCACAACACACGTCCCGCCTGCGGCTGCGCCAGACGGCAAAGCACGTGCGAAAACACCTGCCGCGGCAATTGCAATACGTTAAAGAAGGAGCTTCAGGCAGTATGCTTTGCGCTAGACGAGACGATCCTCTACCTTGACGTTTACCCCTATGATCGCGAGGCTTTGTGCCACTACCACACACTCCTCGGCGAAAAGGCACGTTTGATTGCGGAATATGAAGCAAGCTGCGGCCCTCTTACCGCATACGGCAATACCTCCCGCGACTCCTGGGATTGGATAAAATCCCCGTGGCCGTGGACATACGAAGCAAATTTGTAAGGCAAAGGAGGAAAATATATGTGGACCTATGATAAGAAGCTTCAATACCCTGTAAAAATCAAAAATCCCAACCCCCAGCTTGCACAAATCATAATCAGTCAGGTCGGCGGACCCGATGGAGAGCTTGCCGCTTCAACCCGCTATCTCTCCCAAAGATTTTCAATGCCCTACGACGAGGTTATCGGCATTTTAACCGACGTAGGCACCGAGGAGCTCGCTCATATAGAGATGGTATCGGCAATTATCCACCAGCTCACCGCTAATATCAAGCCCGACGAAATTGCAAAGACACCCTTTGCAACCTATTTCGTTGACCATACGGTTGGAGTATACCCCGTTGCCGCTTCGGGCACACCCTTTGATATGAAATACGTTGGCGTAAAGGGCGATATTCTCGCCGATCTTAACGAGGACCTCGCGGCTGAACAGAAGGCTCGCGTAACCTACGACAACATTCTCCGCTTAGTTGACGATCCCGACGTAAGAGATCCTATCAAATTCCTTCGCCAGCGCGAGCTCGTACACTATCAGAGATTCTGCGACGCAATAAGAGTAACTCAGGATAAGCTGAATTCCAAAAATTTCTACGCTTTCAATCCCAGCTTTGATAAATGTAGATCCGACGCTATCTTCAAGAAAACAAGATGTTGATGATTTCGGCTGCCGCAAACGCGGTGGCCGATTATTTTTTATGAGCAAGCGTTTTTTGTTTGTAAAAATATTGACAATTTAGCGATTTTTTGCTATACTTAAAGGGTAGAATAATTGAACGGGAGGTGCTAATATGGCTGAAAACAAAGAAAAAGACCTTGAGCTTAACGAAGACGAAAAGCTCAAAGAAATGCTTGAAAGTCAGCTCGAAGCCAATAAGGCGCGAATCGAGGCTGAAATGAAAGCCTTAGCAGAAGACCCTTCGGAAACGTACGAAGAAATTGTGGACGAGCTCTTTGAGGACCTCGGAGAAATGCTCGAAAACAAAAGATACGCCCAGTTCAGACGCGCAACGCTTGAGATGAACCCCGTCGACATCGCGGACTTCTTCTCGGAGCTATCGATCAAGCAGGTTCCCGCAGTATTCAAGCTGCTCCGTAAGGACATCTCGGCGGACGTATTTGCCGAGCTTGATTCCGATATGCAGGAAAGGATCATCGAGGCACTGACGGATAAGGAAATTTCCATCATTATTGAAGACCTCTTCCTTGACGACGCGGTTGATATGCTCGAGGAGCTTCCCGCAAATATGGTCCACAGAATAATGAAGAACGCGTCAAGAGAAACAAGATCCCAGATCAATCGACTTTTAGCATACCCCGACGGCTCAGCAGGAAGCGTTATGACCGCGGAATTTGTTAAGCTTCGCGCGAGTATGACCGTTGAAGAGGCGATCGCCTACATCAAGAGAACGGGTATTGAAAAGGAAACCGTGTACACCGCGTACGTTACGGATAAATCCCGTGAGCTTATAGGTACAGTATCCTTCAAGCAGCTGCTTTTCGCTCAATCCGAAACAAGAATACGCGATATAATGGAGGAGCAAATAATCTTTGCTCACACTCTTGACGATAGAGAAAGCGTAGCGCAAACGATCTCAAAATACGACCTTTTGGCGCTCCCTATCGTTGATAAGGAAAACCGACTCGTTGGTATCGTAACCGTCGACGACGCGCTCGACGTTATCGAAGAAGAGGCAACTGCCGATATCGAAATGATGGCAGGTATTACTCCTACCGATAAGTCGTATATGAAAACAGGCGTTATTGAAACGTGGCTCAAGCGCGTTCCATGGCTTGCGATCCTTATGATCTCGGGTATCTTCACAAGTATGATCATTAGCCATTACGAGGAAGCATTAGGCACTCTCGTTATACTCACCGCATTTATTCCTATGCTTATGAGTACGGGCGGTAATGCAGGAAGCCAGTCCTCCGTTGCAATTATCCGTGCGATGTCGCTTGACGAGATCCAGCCCAAGAATTTCTTCCGTGTACT
Source organism: Eubacteriales bacterium (assembly GCA_045660325.1). Taxonomy (GTDB): domain Bacteria; phylum Bacillota; class Clostridia; order Oscillospirales; family CAG-272; genus SVTX01. Next base: position 8,576 of record JAZRDO010000032.1, on the reverse strand, counting down.
TTTCAAGGAATTCCGTGTTTCCCTTCTTTGCGGCGGTTGCTTAGCAGTTGTCTGCTTTTTAAAGACAATGCTCCTTGATTTACAGTGTCAATTCAATCCCAACAATCTTAGAATTGCATTGGTTGTCAGCCTCACGACATGTGCCGCAGTCATCGTAGCAAAGATTATCGGTACACTCCTTCCCATTGCTGCGAAGAAAATCAAGCTTGACCCCGCAGTTATGGCATCTCCCTTTATTACAACTATCGTAGACTCCGTCGTATTAATCATCTACTTCGCAATCGCATCAAGCATATTGCATCTTTAATACAAAAGGCTCCGTTAACTATAACGGAGCCTTTTATTTACATTATTGCACTAAAGCAAAAGCAGGTGGCTATTGCCACCTGCTTTTTTATTCGACACATTTTCTGCGCCAAAATCATCAAAGAAAAAGACTGATAAGTTTGGATGTAGAAGACGTGAGAGCAAGCTCGTCGCCGTACAGGCGTACGGCAGAGGCAGCTCTCGCGGCTAGTGTGCCACATAAAATGAAGAAACCCGCAGGCTTTTGCCTGCGGGTTTCAACTTCGAATGTATTAACTTTAAGTTTAAGTAAAACTTTAATTAATTATTTCGAGTGGCGCTTGTTCTACGCCAAGATTATCAGTCTTCAATAAGGCGAACGATAGCCATCTCAGCTGCATCGCCGCGACGTGCACCAACCTTAAGAATCTGTGTATAACCACCGTTGCGTTCTGCATACTTAGGAGCGATTTCGTTGAAGAGCTTTGTTACAACGTCTTCCTTTGTGATGTATGCGAGAGCTGCTCTACGGCTAGCAAGTGTGTTCTTCTTGCCAAGTGTAATCATCTTTTCTGCGATGGAACGAACTTCCTTTGCTCTTGTAAGAGTTGTCTCTACCTGTCCGTTCTCAAGCAGCAGGGTAACCATGCCGCGAAGCATTGCTTTTCTGTGTGCGGTAGGTCTGCCAAGTTTTCTGGTTCCGGGCATTTCTGTATTCCCTCCTTCTGCTTAATAAATCTAAATTTCTTACTCTTCTTCGCGCTTAAGGTCAAGACCAAGCGAATGGAGCTTCTGAATAACTTCGTCAAGCGACTTCTTACCGAGGTTACGAACCTTGATCATATCCTCTTCGGTGCGGTTTGTCAAATCTTCCACTGTGTCAATGCCTGCACGCTTCAAGCAATTGAAGCTTCTTACAGACATGTCAAGTTCCTCAATGGTCATCTCAAGAACCTTTTCTTTTATAGTTTCTTCTCTCTCAACCATGATACCACCAACATCGGGCTCGTCTGACAATCCGACAAACAAGTTGAGATGCTCATTGAGAATCTTGGCTCCGAGCGAAATCGCTTCCTTTGCTGAGATTGTACCGTTAGTAAGAACGTTGATCGTGAGCTTGTCAAGATCAGTGTTGCTACCGGAACGAGTATTTTCAACCTCAAAGCTTACATTGTAAACGGGGGTGTAAATTGAGTCTGTGAAGATCGTATTGATGGGGAGCGCGGAGTTCATACCGAGCATATCTGTATGAAGCTGCTTGTTGCGCTCGGAAGATACGTATCCTCTATCGCAGTTAAATGCAAGTTCCATATAGAATCTTTCATTTTCAGCAACTGTTGCGATGTGATGATCAGGGTTAAGGATCTCAATGTCAGTATCTGCCTTGATGTCGCCTGCTGTTACATTGTGTTCACCAACAACGTCGATGACAACGATCTTGGGACCTGTGCAATGAAGCTTAGCGATAATGCCCTTAACGTTAAGAATGATCTCTGTAACGTCCTCGGAAACACCGGGAACTGTAGAGAATTCATGGAGCACACCGTCAATCTTGATGTTTGTTACTGCGTAACCGGGGAGCGAGCTAAGCAATACTCTGCGAAGAGAGTTACCGAGAGTCTGACCGAAGCCTCTCTCAAGGGGCTCAACAATGAACGTACCACGTGTACCGTCTTCGCTCAAATTTACAGTAGATATATTGGGCTTCTCTATCTCAATCATTCCAAATAAAACCTCCTTAAATATTTTTAGATAAGCAATATGCTAAAAATCGGGTAACGGATTTGCAAAATCAAAGTAAAACCACAATTACCCAAAGCGGTATTACTTGGAGTAAAGTTCAACGATAAGCTGTTCGTTGAAGTCGAAGTCAATATCTTCTCTTGCAGGCATTGCAACAACCTTAGCTGTAAGGTCTGTCTTGTTAACCTCAAGCCACTTAGGAGCAACCTTAGATTCAAGAGCCTCAACGAGCTCCTTGATTCTACCGTTTTCGCGAGCTGCTTCCTTAACTGCGATTACGTCGCCGGGCTTAACAAGGATGGAAGGAATGTTAACCTTCTTGCCGTTAAGAGTGAAGTTAGCGTGAAGAACGAGCTGACGAGCTTCCTTGTGGGATTCTGCAAGACCCATTCTGAAGATTGTGTTGTCAAGACGTCTCTCGAGAAGAACGAGGAGGTTTTCACCTGTCATACCTTCCTTGCGAGCTGCCTCATCATAATAGTTTCTGAACTGCTTTTCGAGAATACCATAGTATCTCTTTGTTGTCTGCTTTTCACGAAGCTGAAGGCCGTATTCGCCCATCTTCTTCTTTGCTGCGCCGTGCTGACCGGGAGCTGTGTTTCTGCGGTCGATTGCGCACTTACCGCTTGTGCATCTCTCGCCCTTGAGGTAAAGCTTCTTACCTTCTCTACGGCAGAGCTTACATGCGGGACCTGTGTATCTAGCCATTTTAAACTACCTCCTTAAAATTATACGCGTCTGCGCTTAGGCGGTCTGCATCCGTTGTGGGGGATGGGAGTAACGTCTTTGATAAGTGTAATCTGAAGACCACATGTTTCGAGTGCGCGAATTGCGGATTCACGTCCTGAACCGGGACCCTTTACATATACTTCAACAGACTTGAGACCGTGCTCAACTGCAGCCTTTGCTGCTGTTTCAGAAGCCGACTGAGCTGCGAAGGGAGTAGACTTTCTAGAACCCTTGAAACCAAGCTCACCAGCGGAAGCCCAGGAAATTGCGTTGCCGTTAACGTCTGTGATTGTAACGATAGTGTTATTGAATGTGGACTGAATGTGTACTGCGCCCTTTTCAATATTCTTTCTTTCGCGGCGTCTCTTGTCCACTTTCTTTGGGTTTGCTTTTGCCATTTCTATGCCACTCCTTTATTTCTTCTTGTTAGCAATTGTCTTAGCGGGACCTTTTCTTGTTCTCGCGTTAGTCTTTGTTCTCTGACCTCTTACGGGGAGACCCTTTCTGTGTCTGATACCGCGGTAGCAGTTAAGGTCTACCACCCTCTTCATATTGAGGGAAACTTCTCTACGAAGGTCACCTTCAACTGTGTAAGAGTTTTCGATAACATCACGAAGCTTTGCAATCTCTTCCTCTGTGAGGTCCTTAGCTCTTGTATCAGGGTTGATGCCTGTCTGAGCTATGATATCATTTGCGCTCTTGCGACCAATACCATAAATGTAGGTAAGGGCGATTTCAACGCGCTTGTTATTGGGAATATCAACACCAGCTATACGTGCCATCTGTTTTTACCTCTCTGTTAAAATGAGTTGATTGTTAAAGTCAAGCTTGCGATTAACCCTGCTTCTGCTTGTGCTTGGGGTTCTCGCAAATAACCATGACTTTACCTTTTCTCTTAATAATCTTGCACTTTTCGCAGATTTTCTTTACGGACGGTTTAACTTTCATTCCTGTAAACCACCTTTCTTTAGAGTATTTTTTCGTGGCAAAGCCACATCACGGTTTTTTCTTTATTATTTAGAGCGCCATGTAATGCGACCCTTTGTGAGGTCGTAAACCGAAACCTCAACTGTTACGTGGTCGCCGGGCAAAACTCTGATATAGTTAATTCTAAGCTTTCCCGAAATATGAGCAGTCACGATGTGACCGTTGGGAAGCTTTACCTTGAAGGTCGCGTTGGGAAGAGCCTCAACTACCTCGCCTTCAAATTCAATTACATCATCCTTCGGCAAAATAATCCTCCTTAGAATTGGTTCATACCAAATTCAAACTCAAAAATCTTTATCTATCAGCGTCATAACGATCACGCCGTCTGCCGTTAACGCAACGGTGTTTTCGTAATGCGCGGAAAGTGTTCCGTCGGCGGTCTTAACCGTCCAACCGTCAGAGAGATCTCTGACATTTTCTCCTCCAACGTTGACCATAGGCTCAATCGCCAGAGTCATTCCTGCGAGCAATCTTGTTCCCCTGCCCTCTGTTCCGTAATTGGGAACGTCGGGAGACTGATGAAGCTCGGTGCCGATTCCGTGTCCAATGTATCTCTTCACGGTGGAAAAGCCATTTTCTACAACGTAAGAATCTATCGCGTGTCCGATATCACCGATTCGATTGCCAACCTTTAACTGCTCGATTCCACGGAAAAAGCTCTCGCGAGTTACCTCGATAAGCTTCTTCGCTTCATCGCTTACAGTACCTACAGGAATAGTTCTTGCGGCGTCTCCGTGATAGCCCTTGTAGCATGCTCCGACGTCAACCTTCACGATGTCTCCGTTTCGGAGAATTCTCTTCTTTGAAGGAATTCCGTGAATTACCTCGTCGTTTATACTTATACAAGCGCTGCCGGGAAATCCGCCGTATCCGAGGAAGGAAGGCTTGGCACCCTGCGACTCGATATAATTTCTTATGATCGTGTCAAGCTCATAGGTGCTCATGCCCTCACGAATGCTATCACGAGCAAGGAGCAATGCCTCTCCCGTAATTCTGCCTGCGACCTTCATCAATTCGATCTGCGCAGGATTCTTAAGCTGAATCATTCGTCTACCCCGAGTTTATTTTACGCCTCTACCTTGTCAAGAGCTGCGAACACAAGAGCTGTCGTTTCTTCAACACCGCAGTGTCCGTCAACTGCAACAAGAATTCCCTTTTCCGCATAAAAGTCCTTAAGCGGTTCGGTCTGTGCGTGGTAAGTTTTGAGTCTGTTTGCAACGGTTTCAGCCGCGTCATCATTTCTGATGTAAAGCTCGCCACCGCACTTATCACATACGCCCTCCGTCTTGGGGGGATTGTGATCAACGTGGTAGGAAGCTCCGCAAGAGCAAACTCTTCTTCCGCTCATTCTCTGAATGATCTTCTCATCAGCAACCTCAATGCTGAGAACTACGTCGATCTTAACACCGAGAGTGTCAAGCGCTTCTGCCTGAGGAATTGAACGGGGGAAACCGTCAAGTATGAAGCCGTTCTTACAAGCTTCTGTCGAAAGATATTCCTTAATAATTCCGATTACAACGTCATCGGGAACAAGCTTACCTGCATCGATGTAGCTCTTTGCGGACAAGCCGAGCTCTGTACCGGCCTTGATCGCACCGCGAAGAATGTCGCCTGTCGCGATCGCGGGGATGTTGTACTTTTCAGAAATCTTAGCTGACTGTGTGCCTTTACCCGCGCCGGGAGCACCCATTAATATCAAATTCATGGTTTAACCTCCAATGGATTTTATATTATACGTTGTGTCTTAATTAATCAAGGAAGCCCTTATAGTTACGCATTGTAAGCTGTGCCTCAAGCTCTCTGATTGTTTCAAGCGCTACGCCTGCAACGATAAGGAGAGAGGAACCTGCAAATGCGATACCGGAAATTACGCTCATGTCAAGGCGAGCCTGAACAAGCGCATTGGAAACGGGCTGAATTGCAAGAATTGCGAATACGATCATAGGAAGTACTGCAATTACTGCAAGGAAGATTGCACCAATAAAGGTGATTCTGTTAAGGATCTTCTGAATGTAATCCTTTGTGGGCTTACCGGGTCTGATACCGGGGATCGCGCCACCGTTATTTCTGATATTATTAGCAACTTCAACAGGGTTGAAGGAAATCATAATATAGAAGAATGCGAATGCAACGAGCAAGATCGCGAACAATACGATGTATACGGGGTTTGTCTGGTTGAAGTTAGCGAGGAATCCGTTAACCTTGCCCATCCACTTAACGTTCTGTGTGAACATAACGATAGTGCCGGGAATTGTTACGATTGCGTTCGCAAAGATGATAGGCATAACGCCGGACATGTTAAGCTTCAAAGGAAGATTGGATGCCTGACCGCCGTACATCTTTCTACCAACAACTCTCTTTGCATACTGAACGGGAATTCTTCTCTCGGAGTTTGTAAACCAAACTACGTAGTAAACAGCAGCTACAACGATTGCAAGAATTACGAGAGCGAGAATAGGACCAACTATCATAGAATAGTGGAACTTGCCGCCTGCCATCTTGAAGGGTGTAGAAGCGAGGCTCCAGAGGCTTACAGCCGTTGCGGGAACACCTGCAAGGATGTTTGCGAAAAGGATGATGGAGATACCGTTACCGATACCCTTTTCATTGATCTTTTCAGCGAGCCACATAACGAGAGCCGCACCTGCGCAGTAACAAGCAATAATTGCAATGAACTGCAAGCCTGCGCCATGCTTGAAGATTTCACCGAGGCTGAAGCCTGTGGATGCATCTCCGTTGATCCATGTGAAGGATGTGAATGTGGAGTTGGGAACGTAGAGCTTTGTCATACCCTGGCTGATGATCATCATAGAGTAGCCAAATGCTGTTACGAGTGCCAATACTACTGTTACGATTCTTGTGATAGCAGAAATCTTCTTTCTGCCCTCTTCGCCGTCCTTGGAGAGCTCTTCGAGCTTCGGGATAGCGATTGTAAGAAGCTGCATAACGATGGATGCTGTAATATAGGGAGATACCGACAAAGCAAACAATGTTGCCTGAGACAATGCGCCACCCGAGAGGATGTTCAAGTACTCAAGAATTGTTCCGTTGTAAGAGGTTGTAGCAAGCTCAACCATTGTGGGGTCAACCCACGGAACAACGATGCTTGCGCCGAGACGGTAAAGGATAACGATAACTAATGTGAAGAGGAGCTTTGTACGAAGCTCGGGAGTCTTCCATGCATTTTTTAACGTCTGAAACATCCTTTTATACCTCCTCTGCCTGTCCACCTGCTGCTGTGATCTTTTCCTTTGCTGTTGCGGAGAAGATGTTTGCCTTAACCGTTACGTTCTTTGTAAGCTCACCGTTACCAAGAACCTTGAGGCCATCCATGGGCTTGCGGATGATCTTAGCAGCGAGGAGTGCTTCCATATCAACAACTGCGCCGTTATCGAACTTGTCGTTGATTGTCTGAACGTTTACGATAGCATAGTTTGTAGCAAACTTATTGTTAAAGCCTCTCTTAGGATGCTTTCTGTAAAGCGGGATCTGACCGCCTTCAAAACCGGGTCTTACACCACCGCCGGAGCGAGCGTTCTGACCCTTGTGTCCCTTACCTGCAGTCTTACCGTTACCGGAACCGGGGCCTCTGCCCTTTCTGTAAGCGGACTTTGCGGAACCCTCAGCGGGTCTGAGTTCATTAAGTTTCATTACTCTGTACCTCCTATTAGCCTTCTACAGTCTCAACTGTAACGAGGTGAGCGATGACTTTAATCTTGCCTGCAAGAACTGCGTCATCTGCGTGTACAATGCTGTCACCGATCTTCTTAAGACCGAGGGACTGTGCAGTTGCCTTCTGGTTGGGCTTGGAGCAAATAAGACTCTTTACAAGTGTTACCTTTTTCATCGTCATTCTCCTCCTTAACCCTTAACCTGTTCAACGCTAATATCGCGGATCTTAGCAACTTCTTCAGCTGTACGAAGCTCACGGAGACCCTCCATTGTTGCCTTAACAACGTTTGTGGGGTTGCTGGAGCGAAGGGACTTAGCTCTGATATTGGAAATACCAGCTGCCTCAAGTACAGCTCTTACCTTACCACCTGCGATGATACCTGTACCGAGTGCAGCGGGCTTAAGAAGCACCTTACCTGCGCCGAATACGCCTGTAACTTCGTGGGGGATTGTTGTTCCCTTAAGGGAAACTGTGATCATATTCTTCTTTGCGTCTTCGATACCCTTGCGGATTGCTTCGGGTACTTCAGCTGCCTTACCAAGACCTACGCCTACGTGACCGTTGCCGTCGCCTACTACCATGAGTGCAGCGAAGCGAGCGATACGACCACCCTTAACAGTCTTGGAAACACGGTTCAGCGAAACGAGCTTTTCTGTAAGCTCTACTTCTGCCGGATTAAATCTCTGTGCCATTTCTGGTTTCCTCCTGAAAAATGTTCAAATAAATGTGTTTGAACAGTGTACAAACCGGTTACTAATCCGAAATGGATTAGAACTTCAAGCCGCCCTCGCGAGCGCCGTCAGCCAATTCCGATACACGTCCGTGATATACATAGCCGCCTCTGTCGAAAACGACTTCTGTGATGCCCATTGCAACTGCCTTTTCCGCAAGTGCCTTACCAACCTCGCGAGCTGCAGCCTTGTTGCCGCCGTTGCCCTCGAAGGAAGCGCCGTAAGTAGAAGCGGAAACCAATGTCTTGCCTGCTACGTCGTCGATGATCTGTGCGGAAATATTCGCGTTAGAGCGATATACGCAAAGACGGGGACGAGCTGCAGTACCGGAAATCTTTGCTCTGACTCTCTTATGTCTCTTAAGGCGAGCCTTGTTGCTGTCTTTTCTTGATACCATTTTACTCCACTCCTTTCAATTATTTACCAGT
>JAZRDO010000031.1:0-10412 GCA_045660325.1 Eubacteriales bacterium | reverse complement strand
TGGCACCGCGTGGCGAAGCCGACGCTGTGCCGCATACCAACGCTCGCGTTGGTATCTTGCGTAATGCGGAGCAAAAAGCTCCCCTAAAAGTCAAGCGGAACAGTAAGAACAACCTACACCCCGCATAGCAATACCCAGCTTCCCCCCGACCCATGTGGTCGGTATTTTTGTTTGATGAGCGAAGCTGTTGGCACCGCGTGGCGAAGCCGACGCTGTGCCGCATACCAACGCTCGCGTTGGTATCTTGCGTAATGCGGAGCGAAAAGCATCATGAAAACTAAAGCGGAACAATCAGCACGAACCTTACTCCGGTTTTTACAGTGTGCATAAACCTTTGCTTTTAATAACACGATCTTTTTCTCTGCTTATTTTGCGGAGAAACGCTCTATTTTAAAATACCTATCTTTATTAGTATATATATAAAAACTATCGCCAACGCTCATATAATATGCATTAGCGATAGTCTTTTTTATATGTAAAACAAATCGACTCCAAACGAGCTTATTCCAACGTCTAAAACCAGAACCAACGCAAAGGTGAGAATTGGTATTGATATTAGAGCTATTAGGAATATATATAGTATTTCCAAAAGCTGAACCTTTCGTATTTGATTTTTAGACATACCAATGGTATAATATACGCTTCTTTCTTGTTTTCTGGCGAAATACGAAGATACGAGAATATTTATTATTCCCAAAAGCGTAGTGAAAAATGCGATTGAAACAACGTAAGTGAGTAGCTCGGAATATGAAATGAGTCTTGTTGTGACAGAAGCGAAAATCACACCAAGGTCCATCATCATCGCACCCCTTGTTTCGAGCAAATTGGCGATTTGACGATATTCTTCGCTGTTTTTTTCGGCATCCGTCTTGATGCAAAGAAATTGATTTTTCTCTCCTATGTAAGAAATATCTAAATATATGATATTACTGCTTGATTTCACAACGTCTATTATCTTAAACGTGCGTTCGACGGTTTCATATACTAACGTTATGGAGTCACCGGCTTTCTTGTTTTCGAGGTTTGCGATTCCGCTTGTAATAATAACTTCATCATTTTTGGGTATCGCGCTCGGAGCCATATCGGGATTGATAAAATTCATCGCGTTATCGTCTACGGAAATTCCGATAACTGCCGTGTTTTCAAGAGTCATAATACCTTTAACAAGAGATAAACGAAAAGCGCCGTCAACCGCGTCCAAATCTTCAATGAGCTTATCCGATTTTTCGTTTGCGCCTACCGCCGCGTAGTTCGCGTCAACGATAGAGTCAATAGTTGCGGTTTCATTTACCAAAGAGTTTAGGCATATCAGAATAGTGATAATGAGTGTAAGTAGAAGCGTTATTAAGCGACCGCTATGCTTAAGAGGATAGGAAACGCATGCATTCTTTAACGTTAACATACTGTTAGGTGAAGCCATTTCCTTTTTTTCCAAAACTTTTATAAGATAACGGGAAATAATATCAATAAGGTATGGAATGAAAATAAAAATAAACGATAAGAAGCAAATGATAGTCGGTATTGCGAAAATATATCGGTGTTTAGGCTCGACAAATATTGACGGAATGACGAACAATAAAGTCGATGCAAGCAAAATCAAAGAGGGCTTAAGTCTTATTTCCGAAGCTTTATTCTCGCTGTTTTCGGCAAGACGTTCGCTTATGGATAGCTTTTTAGCGCGAAGCGTGTGCAAAAACGTGGTTATCAAAACTATCGCAGGCGCGGCAAAGAATACTATCGGAATATCGTAAAGCTTAAACGCTATATCGTCGGTATTCCAGTCAAATATCGTATTGATTTTTTTGTATATACCCATCGATAAGAGCAGTCCGAAAACGGCAGAAATTATGCCGTAAATAAAGCATTCCAAATACAAAATTCGGTTAAGCTGAGCGGTGCTTGCTCCTGAGAGCATAAACAATGCCGAGTCTTTTAACCTTTTCTTATTTAGCATATCGAGCGAGGTAGAAATAACTATACCCGATATGATAACTATTATAGACGTGCATACGATAATTACCATCAAGGAGAGCATATGCACGAAATCCGCGCTTCCGATATTGCTTTCTTCCTTTATTATCGTTTTTCCCGCAAAGCGTTCGTCGAAATTAAGCTTATCGATGAATTCGTCTATTCTTGAAGGATCGTTGATACGTATTTTTAAAACGTTGTAGGGAACTATGCTTCCCGCAAACGAAGCGATTGCGGGATTTGCTTCGGCTATAGCCTCCGAAACGGCGCTTATATCAATAATTCCTTCAAAATGGTCTAAAATACCGTCACCAACACCAATGGCTTGAACTTTAAATTCCATACGCTTGTTAAGCAAGCTGAAGGAAATAGTGTCACCGACTCGGATACCGAATTTTCCTGCCAAATCCGAAGAAAGAATTATTGAATTTTTAATATTTTGGTTAGTGAACTTGCCGTATTCATAGAATTTGAATTGATAAAACTCATCGGATTTTAAAAGATCTGCGGCGGAAATGTCAACGAGCTCGTTGTAATCATCTCTTGAAAAAAGCGCAGAAAGATTAAATTCTCCGAGAACAACACCCGCATCACCGATTATATCCTCGGCATCCTCCGTAAAGAGCATACGCACGTCATCTTTTTTTGATGGCTTGACGGTTATATCGCAGATATAGTTGTCAACGTTTTTATAAAGCGCGGTTTCTTCTGCGACGTTGATTGCTATTTTCACTGCAGTCAGAAACGTAGCTACCGAAAGAATGAGAGTTATGAGAATAATAATAGGTTGAAGCGGTGATTTTTTAATACTTCTATATATATGTTTTAAAAATAACATTAAACCACCTGCCCGTCGCAAATACGGATTATTCTGTCAGAAACCTGCGCGGCATCGATACTGTGTGTTACTTGAATTACGCTGATTCCAAATTCCTTGTTTATATCCAAAAGAAGCTTTAATACCTCGTTTGTTGTTCGGCTGTCAAGACTTCCGGTGGGCTCGTCAAGCATAATAATTTTAGGCTCGTTTATCAATGCTCGCGCTATCGCAACGCGTTGTCTTTCTCCGCCGGACATACTGTCGGGAAACTTCGAAAGAAGCTTGGTTATTTCGAGTCTTTCCGCAAGGAAGGCAAGACGCTCTTTTCCATAAGAAGCGGAACGCTTTGCGAAATGTACGGGTAGCATAATATTGTCCGTAGCGTCGAGAGTGGGGATAAGATTAAGACTTTGATAAACGAATCCAAGCTTTTCGCGGCGAAGACGAGCCAAGCCCTTGTCATCGAGTGCTGAAATATCCTCTCCATCGAGCATAATACTACCGCTGTCAGCCTTCATATTTCCTGCCAAAATTGATAAAAGCGTGCTTTTTCCGCTTCCGCTTTCGCCCATTATGGATACGAATTCTCCATCGTTGACCTTGAGAGAAACACCTCGGAGAACCTGTTGTGTTTTATAGTTTTTCACTATGTTTTTAGCTATAAGCATAAATATGTCCTTGTGTAAGTGAATTTTGTAAGAAGTGTGATTTAGTTAACGTTGCTCCATAAAACGAAGGATAAATACGGAGAAAGCCCGAATGCGTATGAGATAAGAAGATTTGTGAGCGTAGCACCCGATATATCTTCGCCCGCTTCGATTTTGTTTACGGTTTCTATTATGTCAGCGCATTCTACCTTTGAATAAGTATCCATAAATTTTGCAAGAACTTCAGGATCGGAACGCGTGCTAACGGGTATTTTAAGATCGCTTTCGCCAAGCTTTGCGAAGCTCATCAAAGCGAGGTCAAGCTCAACGATGCTTTCTTTGCATTTAGCGAGCGCCTTTGATAAGGCTGTTTGCTTTTCTTTTACTGTGGAATTTATAGAGAATAGCCCGTCGCTATAAAGAGCGTTTGATACGTCTGTAAATAAAGTTATAATTTTCGGCATTGCCTGCATTGCGCTTGCAAAATAAGAGTTTTTATAGAATCCGTTGGGGATTTCCGCATCGCTCGGTATTTCGTAAGCATAGTTTTTAAGCGCGTAAAGAGCAGCGGAATTCAAGTCGGAACTTTTCGCCGGAATCAGCTCTGAAATCAAACCGCCGAATATCTGCCATTCTTCGTTCGAAAGGCAGTGTGATTTAATACTCTCAGCTTGCTTGTTGAGTATAAACAAAAGCTCCGAATCGGTAAGTAAAAACGCATTTTCGCCACCATCCCTCAGAAGCGCGGATAACGTCGATATAACTATTGATGTCATCGAAAGAGCGTCGGAAAAATTTTTTTCACCAAGCAGCTCAAGGTCACTTCGAATTAAAGAGCAGCGCGCGGAATCAATTTTGTAAAACTCGTATCCGTAATTCTCAAATCTCTCGTTCGCGGTGTCGATTTTGTCTTTGAGAATCTCTAAGGCAATATTATACGCCAGCTTGCCCGACCTATCCATTCCTAAAACGTATAAAGAAATTTCATAAACCGAAAGAAGCAACGGTGTTGCATCGTTCTTCGTGCTTTCTGAATTTGCGTAGCCGTCAAGCTCGGTCAGAATTTCATAAAACTCATCCTTGTAAATTTTTATATCGTAAAGCAAAGGCAAAACCGTTGTGTCAAATCGACTCTCAATGGATTGCTTTTGCTTGTTATTGAGATTGACGTCTAAATACGACTCCGCTAAAGCTATTGCGGTGCTTGTGAATTTATCTTTAGCCTCGGCAATATCAGCTTCGGTATATTCAACTTCGGCTTCAATAATTTCCACGCGCTTGTTTTCTATATAATCCTTAGTTTCTTCTTCCTTGTCGCATGAAGTAAATCCGAATAGCAGGGCGAAAAACAGTAGCGAGAGTGATATTTTTAATATGTTGTTTTTCTTCATAAATGCACCTAAATAATATTTATTGAATCTATTATAATACTTTATAATATTTATTAAATCTATTATAATACTTTGGATTCATGAATTCAATGCAAAAAAAGAAATGCAGCATAAATTTGTAAAATTTACACAAACGAAGCGCGTTTTGATTGTTGGATATAACACAAAAAGGAATCATAAGCTAAGTGTCAATAAAAACTTTAATATTTTTATGAAGATTTTCCGTTAAAACACTTGACAAAAAGAAAAAAAGTTGGTATAATAGTCGGGCAGATTGATGAACCACGATCTGTTTATATGGAGAAATACTCAAGTGGTGAAGAGGCGCCCCTGCTAAGGGTGTAGGTCGGGTTTACCGGCGCGAGAGTTCAAATCTCTCTTTCTCCGCCAAAAATACGGCATACTCATTCGAGTGTGCCGTATTTTTCTTTTGTGCGGAGAAAGAGAGATTTTCGCCTTGCGACGCAGCTCTCGCAGAGAGCGGCGGCGCAGATAACCGAGCAAAGCCGAGTCGGAGAGCTCGCTCTCCAGCGAGACGGCGAAGGTTGCTCCGTGGCGGCTCTGCAAGCGCAGAGCGTAGTGCGAAGCACCAAGGATGCGAAGCAGACTTGCGCCACATTGGAGTAGAGTTCAAACAACTCGAGCTCCGTATTAGCATGATGCCTCACGTATCTTAACAGTCACATTCGTGGCTGTCTTTTTCTGTTTTTTGGAGCAGCAGAGATTCGCTTCTCGAGCGACGCCGACTTGTATCAAGACAAGCACACGCCACGGTGCCAAATGGTTGACTTTATATGAAAAATATGATATAATAAACACACCGATAAATAAGAATTTGTCGGGGAGAGCAATATGCCAAAGGGCTGACGAAAAATAATCGTCAGCCCTCAAATTATGAGTTACAAAAATATTATCATCCATAAATCATCTTCAGATCTTCCTCAGGCGTTGAAATAGGTGCGATATTGAATCTCTCAACAAGGAAGTTCAGCACGTTAGGAGATATAAATGCAGGAAGCGATGGTCCAAGAAGGATGTTTTTGATACCGAGGTGCAGGAGAGTCAGAAGAATACAAACAGCCTTCTGCTCGTACCACGAAAGCACCATCGAAAGCGGGAGATCGTTGACTCCGCAGCCGAACGCTTCGGAGAGAGCTACGGCAACCTTGATGGCACTGTACGCATCGTTGCACTGTCCCATATCCATCAATCGTGGGAGTCGGCCTATCGTACCAAGATCGAGATCGTTAAAGCGATATTTACCGCAAGCAAGCGTTAGAACGATGCTGTCCGGCGGTGTTTGCTTTACGAACTCTGTATAATAATTACGCCCCGGCTTTGCTCCGTCACAACCGCCGACAAGGAAGAAGTGCTTGATCGCTCCCGACTTGACGGCTTCAATGACTGTATCGGCAACCGAAAGCACGGTGTTGCGTCCGAAGCCTGTCAAAACCTTTTCGCCTCCGTTGATTCCCGTGAAGCGCATATCCGTGGGATAACCACCGAGAGCGAGAGCCTTTTCGATAACAGGCGTGAAATCCTTATCTTCGTCAATATGGACGATTTCGGGATAGGATACTACTTCTGTAGTAAATACTCTGTCGGCATAGCTCGCCTTGGGTGGCATCAGGCAGTTTGTGGTAAAGAGGATTGGCGCAGGGATATTTGCAAATTCCTTTTGCTGATTCTGCCAAGCCGTACCGAAATTGCCCTTCAGATGCATATATTTCTTTAGCTCAGGATATGCGTGAGCAGGCAGCATCTCTCCGTGAGTATAGATATTGATACCTTTACCTTCGGACTGTTCAAGAAGCTGCTTGAGGTCATACAGGTCGTGTCCCGATATAACGATGAATGGTCCCTTTTCAACAGTGATACTAACCTCGGTAGGAACGGGATTGCCGTAGGTTTCGGTGTTGGCTTTGTCAAGCAGTGCCATACATTTGAGGTTAACCTCTCCTACTTCAAGCACAATCGGAAGAAGCTCATCCATTCCCCAATCATCCATACCAATGGCAAAGAGCGCCTTGAAGAAGAAATTATTGATGCTTTCATCGCTATAGCCGAGAACGGCGGCGTGGTATGCGTAAGCCGCTACACCACGAATCCCAAACAAAATCAAGGATTTCAGAGAACGAATATCTTCATCGGCATTCCATAGCCTCTGCATATCATAATCATCATTTCTACCGCAGGCAGAGGAACAGCCGAAGCATCTTGGAACAAGACGTTCTTTTTCTGCTTTGACTCGATCTATGAGTGCCGCTATAGTTTCGTTATTGAAATTCACAGTGGTGATCGTTGTAAAAAGAGCCTCCAATACAAGTTTGTGTGTTTCTGAGGTTACAAGCTCCTCGTTGCCCTCGGTGGCTCTGGAAAGACCGATGAGCGCACCCGTCAGCTTATCTTGAAGTTCGGCGGTGTCCGCTTTCTTGCCGCACACACCCGAAGCACCCGTGCAAGCCTTGCAACCTGCAGTCTGTTCACACTGAAAACAAAACATCTGATTTCCCATATTTATATCCTCCGTTAATCTAATATTTTTCCGTCCGTAGTGATTGTAATGACTCTCCACGGAATAAATTTACCGCTTGCCATTAAAGCACGCTTGACAGCATTCTCTATACCGCCGCAGCAAGGTACTTCCATACGCACCACGGTCACGCTCCTAATATCGTTATTCGCAAGAATCGCCGTGAGCTTGTCGGCGTAATCCACGCTGTCGAGCTTGGGGCATCCGATGAGCGTGATTCGATTGCAAATAAACTCTTTATGGAAGTTGCCGTAGGCATAGGCGGTACAATCTGCCGCAACGAGCAGGTTTGCTCCGTCAAAATAGGGAGCGTTTACGGGTACGAGCTTGATCTGAACAGGCCATTGCGAAAGCTGACTGACAGCAGGTACGCTTGCATTGGTACTGCACGAGCAGTCATCACGCTTAATTGCTTTTGATTGTGTTCCCGGACAACCGCAAGGGAGTGTGTTCTCCTTCTTGGCTTTGGATGCGAGAACCGCAGCCTCATCGTAGGCAGGGGCTTCACGCTCTTCAAAGGTGATAGCTCCCGTAGGACACGCAGGCAGGCAATCGCCAAGCCCGTCACAGTAATCCTCACGGGTCAGATGTGCCTTGCCGTTGATCATCTCAATCGCACCCTCGTGACAGGCATTGGCACAAGCGCCACAACCATTGCATTTTTCTTCGTTAATCTTAATAATTTTGCGAATCATTTGTAAATCTCCTTTCGAGCTTCTTGACTTTACACCGATATTATAGTACAATAAAAGCAATAAGTCGGTTGTATTTACAACAGAAAAGAGATTTTTATGAAGAAATTTATTCCAATTCTCAAAAGAACAAAGCTGTTTGCCGGCGTTGCCGAGGACGAGATCGATGCCATGCTGTCCTGCCTTGACGCGAAATTGAACACATATAAAAAAGGCGAATATGTGCTTCATGAGGGCGAGCATCTGAATCACATCACGGTGCTTGTCTCGGGTGAGCTTCACATTCAGCGAGATGATTATTGGGGCAATCGTGCCATTGTTAATCGAATTGCCGTTGGAGAGATGTTCGGAGAAGCCTACATCGCCCCCGAAAGTGGTGCTTTGCTGAATGACGTTGTTGCTGTTGAAGATAGTGCAGTTATCTTTTTCGACGTGAGAAGAATTATTACTGTCTGCTCCTCGGCTTGCCGTTTTCACTCAATGGTGGTACAAAATCTGTTCTTCTCTATTTCGCAGAAAAACAAAACGCTCGTGCAAAAGATCGGACATATATCCAAGCGTACCACGAGAGAAAAGCTGATCTCCTATCTTTCCGAGGAAGCGAAAAGGCATAAGAGCGCAAGCTTCACAATACCATTCAACCGTCAGCAGCTTGCGGATTTTCTGTCGGTGGACAGAAGCGCGATGTCCAATGAGCTTTGCAAAATGAGAGACGAAGGAATGCTGGAGTTTGAAAAAAATCAATTCAAGTTGCTATAAGGAGAATGAATATGAAAAATGAATGTCTGATTTGCGGTGCATCGCTGAAGTATTTGGAAAACGACGAGCTGATGGAATGCGCCATCTGCCATAAAAAAGAAAACAGTAAAACTGCTTGCGAGAAAGGTCATTACGTATGCAACGAGTGCCACACGCAGGGAATGGACAGCATTATAGGAGTATGCCTTGCGGAAAGTGCGAAGAATCCCATCGAGATCATTCAAAAGCTGATGGCTCTGCCGTTCTGCCATATGCACGGCCCCGAACATCACGTGATGGTAGGTTCGGCATTGCTTACTGCATATAAGAACGTAGGCGGTGATATTGATCTTGTAAAAGCACTCTCCGAGATGCAGGTGCGTGGAAGAAAAGTTCCCGGCGGTGCTTGCGGATTTTGGGGAGCTTGCGGTGCAGGCGTGAGTGCCGGAATGTTCGTGTCTATTGTGACAGGCTCGACACCTCTTGCAAACGAAGCGTGGGGATTAACAAATAAGATGACATCTTCCGCACTTGGTGCAATCGGTGAAGTCGGCGGCCCCCGTTGCTGTAAGCGCGATTCCTACATATCCATCATCAAAGCCGTGGAGTTTTCAAAGGAACACCTTGGCGTTGAAATGGAACTTGGTGACATCAAGTGTGTCCATTCAAAGCAAAATAATCAGTGTATCGGAAAAAGATGTCCCTTCCACGCATAACAAACAAATTCCAATTTGTCGAGCGGTTTAATTTCGGGTGGGTTAAACGCTCCCAACTTCAACTCAATCAGGGCGTGAGAAGCTACGTTCAATTTACGTCCAACACGCTCCGCCAAACATAAACCGCAATTCTGATACAAAAGAGTTGCGGTTTTTGTTTTTTTATGGTATAATGAAATTACCAAAAAAATCGCAAAGGAGAACACTTATGAAATTTGCAGAACTTGATACTACTACCCAAGATAAAATTGTTGATTTACTTAACAACCATATTGCGTCAACTGCTGATATTTTGAAGCAAGATCGCTGCTTAATTCCTATGCTTGTGATTCCTGATACAAATCAACTTGTCAGCCTGCAATCAAGAGATGGCTCTGTTGATGTTGATAAGGCATATGCTGCTGTCGTTGCGAAATTGAAAAATGAAGCCTTTACATATGCTTTGTTTTCTTATAGCACACGAATTGGTTTGGCGACGGGCGAAGAAACCGATGCTTTGAAAACATATATTTTCACGCAAGAGGGGTTGGAAGTATCTTTTTATACCCCTTTTACGGTCAAGGGACTTTTTAAAAAAGTTATCAACGTTGAAAAGTCGATTTTAGCGGAAATTAAAGAAAATATTTTTGGTTGATTTTTGTATCATTTTTCTTTTGTGCGGAGAAAGAGAGATTTTCGCCTTGCGCCGCAGCTCTCGCAGAGAGCGGCGGCGCAGATAACCAAGCAAAACCGAGTCGGAGAGCTCGCTTTCCGGCGAGGCGGCGAAGGTTGCTCCCGTGGCGGCTTGCAAGCGCAGAGCGTAGTGCGAAGCACCAAGGATGCGAAGCAGACTTGCGCCACATTGGAGTAGAGTTCAAACAACTCGAGCTCCGTATTAGCATGATGCCTCACGTATCTTAACAGT
>JAZRDO010000030.1:0-31708 GCA_045660325.1 Eubacteriales bacterium | reverse complement strand
TTCGGAAACGTCCTTCGCGAAATCGTCGTCAAGCTCAGGAAGCTCAACCTTAGTTACGGAGTTAACCTTAACCTCGAATACAGCAGCCTTGCCTGCGAGCTCTTCTGCGTGGTAGTCAGAGGGGAAGGGTACGTTTACGTCGAATTCGTCGCCCTTCTTGTGGCCTTCAACCTGCTCTTCAAAGCCGGGGATGAAGGAGCCGGAGCCGAGCTTGAGGGAGTAGTTTTCGCCCTTGCCGCCCTCGAATGCAACGCCGTCGATGAAGCCTTCAAAGTCGATCTTTGCGATGTCGCCGTTCTGCGCAGCCTCTTCGCTGTCTTCAACTTCTCTGGAGTTTCTTTCTCTGATTGTCTTAATTTCGTTGTCAACCTCTTCTTCAGTTGCAACAACTACTGCCTTTTCAACCTCGATACCGCGGTAGCCCTCGAGCTTGCACTCAGGCTTTACGGGAACGATAGCGGAAAGAACGAGACCGTTGTCGTCGATAGAAACGATGTCGATTTCGGGCTGACCAACGGGTGTAATATCAGCTTCCTTAAGAGCAGCCTCGTAGTTTTCGGGAATGAGGTCGTTGATAGCATCCTCATAGAAAACTCCATTGCCGTACATCTTTTCGATTACAGACTTGGGTGCCTTGCCAGCTCTGAAGCCGGGAACTGTGATCTTCTTTACCTGCTTGCGGTATACCTTTTCAACCGCTGCATCAAAAACTTCCTTGTCAACAGAAAATTCAATCTTTACTGTGCTCTTTTCTGCCTTTTCAGCTTTGATCAATTTCATTTTTAATTTCCTCCGAAAATTTATGTGAAAATATTTTTAAACTTTATAAAAAAGCATACATTATATTGTATAATTTTTTTTGAGTTTTGTCAATAGCTTTTACGAATTTATTGTATTTTTAAAGGATAAAAGTTCAAAAAGTCGGACGATATGATATTAAATCTTATGTTTTCGTAAGTAAAGGATTTCGGCGTGTCGTAGCTATTGTGGATATGACCGTAATATACGTTCTTGATGTTATACTCACAAAGCACGTTGATAAGCTCCTTGATTGAGTAATCGCCGCGTACGGGAGGGAAGTGTAAGAACACCAAGATAGGAAGCTCCTCGCCCGTGTTCTCCTTGTGCTCTCTCTGAAGCTTTTTAGCCGCTTCAAGACTCAATTTAAGTCTTCCGACCTCTCGGTTTATTATTTTTCCGTAATCCGCATTGTTTACCGCGGTTTGCTGAGATTCATCGGGAAACCAGCCTCGTGTTCCGCAAATGATAGCTCCTTCAACGATAAACGCGTTATTGTGAAGTATTTCAAGCGAATCAAAGCCGTTTTTCTTGAAGAATTCATTCATTTTTTTGTTCGTGCTCCACCAGAAATCGTGGTTGCCCTTACCAAGAAATTTCTTTCCGTTCAGCTTGTGGATATATTCAAGATCCGACGTCGCGTCCTCAAGTCGGAGCGCCCAGGAAATGTCTCCGGGGACGATGACGGTATCGTTTTCACTTACGATACTGTTCCAGTTTTTTTGAATTTTTGACATATAGTCAGTCCATCTTGAACCGAAAACCTCCATCGACTTATTTGTGGCTGAATCGGTTGAAAGATGAAGGTCGGCTATTACGAATATAGACATGGTTCACCTCAAAAAATATAAATAAAAGCTGAAAATTTGGGCAATAATAATTTTGTCAGAGAAATCTGAATTAAAATAGCATTAACGGAGGCTATAGGAAATGAACGAATCAACAAAGAACAGCTGCCACGGCAATAGCTGTCGTGAGCATAACAAGGGAATTACCTGTTCAGTTACGAACTGCGCTTATCATGACGGTGAAAGATACTGTACAGCCGAAATGATCTCGGTTGAGCCCGCTTGTGGTAACGTTACGGAATCAACTGATACAAAGTGCAAGACTTATAAGCACGAAGTAAAATAATTTTTTATAATTGCCGCCTTTTGCGAGGCGGCAATTTTCTTTTGATTACTTTGTAATGTAAGAATAAACCTCGTCTGTCATATTCTTGTAATCAATGATCTTTGTAAATCTTACGTCTCTCTTATCAAGGTCGCGCAAGGGATATGTGATTTCAGTATTTGTAAGCTTTGAGAGTGCCTCAAGCGCATCGAGATCGCTTCCGTCAAAGCTATCCGTAAGAGACTTGTAAACGTCAATTGCGAACTTATAGGGAGATGCTGTGGATGCAACAACGATAGGTGTGCTGTCGCCGCTTTCATTGATGTACTGCTCGGCAGAGCTTAAAGCAACCGCGGTATGAGTATCGGAGAGATAGCTGTGATTTTCGTAATAATCCTTAATAGTTGCCGCAGTTGTTTCCTCGTCGGCAAAGTAGCCTACGAAGTTTTCATTGATTTTTGCCATTGTATCGGCATCAACTGTATATGCGCCCGCAGTCTTCAGTGATTCCATGTATTCCGCAGTCTTCTTGTCGCCCGCGGTAAAGTAGAGAAGGCGTTCAAGATTTGAGGAAATAAGAATATCCATAGAGGGGGACATCGTGAGGTGGAAGCTGCGGTTTCTGTCATACGTTCCTGTGCGGAGGAAGTCGGTCAGGATATTATTCTTGTTGGATGCGCAGATGAGCTTGCCGATCGGGAGTCCCATAAGCTTTGCCAAGTACGCCGCGAAAATATTACCGAAGTTACCCGTAGGAACGCATACGTTTATCTTGTCGCCCATCTCGATCTTTTCCGCATTCAAAAGACCGCAGTAAGCGGAGATATAGTAAACTATCTGGGGAGCAAGTCTGCCCCAATTTATAGAGTTTGCGCTGGAGAAGAAATAGCCGTTTTCATTAAGCTTTTCTGCGCTTTCGGGATTGGAGAAGATCTCCTTTACACCGCTCTGCGCGTTGTCAAAGTTGCCTTCGATTGCGATTACGTTTACGTTTGAGCCCTCCTGTGTTGCCATTTGGAGCTTCTGCACCTGGCTTACACCGTGCGCGGGATAGAATACCATCATTTTTATTTGGTCAATATCGCGGTATCCTTCAAGAGCCGCTTTACCTGTGTCGCCCGAGGTCGCAACGAGAATGAGAGCCTCTCTCGTCTCACCTGTCTTCTTGAGCGCGCGGGAGAGAAGTCTGGGCATTATTTGAAGTGCCATATCCTTGAATGCCGCAGTAGGACCGTGCCACAACTCAAGAGAATAAATATTGTCGTATG
Source organism: Eubacteriales bacterium (assembly GCA_045660325.1). Lineage (GTDB taxonomy): Bacteria > Bacillota > Clostridia > Oscillospirales > CAG-272 > SVTX01. The sequence continues at coordinate 28,529 of JAZRDO010000030.1, read as the reverse complement.
TATGAACGAGCTGAGCTGCACCGCCTGGGAAGGATTTTTCGCAGTATGCTTTCGTGCAATCCTCAAGAAGCTCGTCGTACGTGTAGTCGGAAAGATATTTGGAAAGTATTTTTGCCGCTCTTACGGGGTAGGAGTCGGAGCACATTTCAAGTATTTCGTCTTCGCTTAAGGTGGGAACAGTCATGGGGACGAAAAGACCTCCGTCGGATGAAAGTCCCTGCTTGATTATTTCCGCCGCGGACTTGGGCGTGGAATTTATATCTCTCGTGCTTTTGTAGATCATTTTAATTTCCTCCGCATTACTTGAAATTGCGTTCAATGAAATTGTAGTAATTCTTGTAGAAAATCTTGTCAATAAGCTCTTCGGAATATCCCTTTGCTCTCAGTGCGTCGGCGATTACGGGAAGATCCTGCAATCCCGTGATACCAACGGGGAGTCGTGTGCCGTCGAGGTCGCAGCCGAGACCGATAATATCCTCTCCGCCAAGCTCAATGTATCGCTCAATGTGCTGGACGATATGATCGACCGTGCAGGGAACACCTGTAGAGCCGTCGCGGAGATGAGCACAGCAAAGGCTTATGCCAACTATACCGCCAAGCTCCTTGATCGCCTTGAAATGCTCGTCTCGGAGGTTTCTTGTGTGTCCCCAAACCGAATGCGAGTTGGAGTGTGATGCGATAACGGGCTTGCCTGCCTTGTATGCAAGCTCAATGATCTCGCTTGTTACCTGCTCGTTGGAGTGGGAAACGTCGGGGCAGATGCCAAGCTCAAAGCATTTTTCAACTACTTCGCGACCGAAATCCGTAAGACCGCCAAGAACGTCGTGGGATGCGCCGATATGTGTGTGTCCGCCCCACATTATAGTGAGATACTTTACACCGCGGCGCTTCAGCTCGTAAAGTCGGTTGATGTCACCGCAAAGAAGTCTTGCATCCTCAACTGCGAAGAAAGCGGCAGTCTTGCCCTCGTCCCACGCCTTTTTCATTTCGGCGAAGGTGTCAACGCGGACCAATTTATCGGAGTTAAGCTCGATTTCCTTTGCCATATTGTCGGTCATAGCGAGAAATTCCTGATAGCCCTCCTCGTCGGAGCGATCCTCGCATGCCCAACAAGCAAAGAACTGAGCGTAATTATCGTAAATTTTTGCTTTGTTAAGAGAAATATGACGTGAGTTTTCAACGATGCTCTCGCCTCTGCGCAATATTTCAATCGCGGTATCACAATGTGTGTCAATAAGCTTCATAATGGGTAACCTCTTTATTGCTTTCTGCCTTTTGAATCAAAGGCATTTCTTATGTGGTTTATACTTAATATCTGCGGGGAAACGGACTTTTCTCCGCGCTCCTTCATATATATCTCAATTACGTCAATACGCGGTTGCTTTTCTACGTAGTGAGTGCGAAGATACGATGCCGCAGCAGCGACCGTATTTGATCTTTTTTTTGAATCTACAGCGCGAGCGGGGGAGCCGTAAAGACTTGAGCCCTCGTGCTTGACCGAGCGCGTCTTTACCTCGACGAACACGATAAAGCTGTCATCCTCCGCAATAATATCAATTTCATTTCTTGAGATGCGAACGTTCCTGTCAAGAATTTTGTATCCGTTTTTTTCAAGGTAATCCGCGGCAAGCTTCTCGCCGAGAACACCGAGTGTCAGGTGCTTTGCTTCTGCCATAGCTTACCTCCGACAAATTTTATTTTTCAAGAAATCTTACAAATTGCTTTCTGTGTATCTTGGATGGGCCGTATTGACGAAGCGCATCCATATGCGCCTTAGTGCCGTAGCCCTTGTGCTTTGCGATTCCGTATTCGGGGAATTCGCGATCGAGCTCTATGCACATTCTGTCTCGCGTAACCTTTGCCAAGATCGATGCGGCCGCAATATTCATAGAGATCGCGTCGCCCTTGATAACGGGAACTGCGGGTATCTGGAAATCCCTTGCGATATTGCCGTCGATAAGTGCAAGATCGGGCTTGATAGCAAGTCCGTCAATTGCTCTGCGCATAGCAAGAAGATCTGCCTCGAGAATATTGAGAGTGTCAATTTCTTCAACGCTTGCCTCTGCTATACAGTAAGCGAGAGCGGATTCCTTTATAATATCAAAAAGCTTTTCGCGTTTCTTTTCGGTAAGCTTTTTAGAGTCGTTAAGACCTTCAATGTAAAGGCCGTCGGGAAGAATACACGCGGCAGCAACTACAGGACCGCAAAGAGGACCTCGTCCCGCTTCGTCGATACCGCAAATCACCTTGTATCCCTGCGCGTAAAATTCCTGTTCCTTTGAATAATCAGGCATAGCTTTATTCCTTTATATCTTCAATATTGTCAAGTGTGATGCGACCGATCTTGCAGCCACGGAACTCGTCGAGGATCATATTGGCGGTGCGTTCGGTATTAACCTCGCCGCCCGAAATGAGAAATCCACGCTTTTTACCGATAGCGCAAAGGAAGTCGTAGTCATCAAGCTCCGCATATGCGGACAAGTCGCCAAGCTTATATCTTTCGCTTATAAGCTTCGGATAATTGTCGCGGAGTCTGCGGCAGAGTTTCATAGCCAAAAGCTCAATATCAAGAATATCGTCCTTGATAGCGCCCGTAAACGCGAGATTGTCGCCAACCTTCTCATCCTCAAATTTAGGCCAGAGAATACCGGGCATATCGAGAATGTCGACGCCGATGCCCGTCGAGAACCACTGCTTATCGCGGGTAACACCGGGGCGGTCCTCAGCCTTTGCCTTGTTTGCGCCCGAGAGCTTGTTTATTAAAGTGGACTTACCTACGTTGGGAATGCCGAGAACCATTGCGAAAAGACGTCTGCCGTGCATACCCTTCGCTTCATATCTCTCAAGCTTGTCCTTGAGGATAGTCTTGATAGCGGGGAGAATGGACTGAAGCCCCTCTCCCGTAAGACAGTCAACTGTTATGCAAATGGAGTTTTCCGAGCTGTAATGCTCGCACCAACGACGGTTTGCCGCAGGGTCAGCTAACGATGCTTTATTTAAAATAATAAGCGAGGGCTTATTTTCAATAAGCTTCTTTATTTCGGGATTTCTTGACGAGTAGGGAATACGCGCGTCAAGAATTTCAATTACTATATCTACGTTTTTAAGGTTTTCGGAGATCAATCGGCGGGTTTTCGCCATGTGTCCCGGGAACCACTGAATTGTTTGTGAAGGCACAAAAATTCTCCTTTAAAATTTATTTTTTATGCGAGCCATGTGAATGGCTTTATTCTGAAAAGTGCTTTGCCGAGAATACGGCGGGTGTCAACGAAGCCTATCTCGACGGAGCGGGAATCGTTTGAGTTGTCTCTGTTGTCTCCAAGCACGAACACGTGATTTTCGGGCACCTCAAAGATAAACTCGTTGGCGATCTCGGTTTCTCCGTGTTGAGGATAGATGTGGTGTCTTATAGGATCAAGGTACGCGTGTATATCATCGTATTTTACACCGTCAACTTCAATTACCATTTCGTTATCAGAAATATAGGTTATCTTAACGGTTTGACCCTCGGTCGCGATCACTCGCTTGATAACGGGCTCGTTGAGAGCCTTTCCGCTGAGTGTAGGAGTTGACGTGCCATTGTGATCCTCGGTCTGATGGAATACGATGATGTCGTCCTGCTTGGGTGTGTAGAAGAGATTAGTTGTAATAACCATTTCTCCGTGCTCAAGTGTGTTGTTCATCGAGCCTCCCTGAACCTGACAAAGACGGAATGCAAACGTGAACACCAAAAGCACCGCAACAACGGCGAAAACGAACATTTCCGCGTATTCAAGCACCGTGTGTCCGAGTCCTTGCTTTGAGTCTTCGTTCTTTGGCGCAGGAGAATCAGTCATCTCGTTTGATATTATATTTTCATCGAAATTATTGTTTTGATTGTCCATTTTTTACTCCGTGTGTTACTTTATAAGAAGAGTGAGGAGCTTATGTCCTTCGGAAAGATAATATCCTGTGTCCTCACAAGCCTTTTCCGTAAAGGATGAAACACCGTCCGTCACTTCGTCCGAAGAATATATCATAAAGGGGACGGGGTCGATCGTGTGTGTGCGAAGCTTTACGGGTGTGGGATGATCGGGGAGGATCATAATCTTGAATTCCTCGCCCGTGGATTTGAGATATTCGTAAACGGGGGAGAGGATCTCGCTATCGATAAGCTCAATGGATCTCACCTTGGATTTTGCATCCCCCTGATGACCGCATTCGTCGGGGGCTTCTACGTGTACGTAAACGAATTTTGCGCCCTCGTTAAATGCCTTGATAGCACCGTCGGCTTTTCCTTTATAGTTTGTGTGGAAATTGCCCGTAGCGCCCGGCACGTTTATAACTTTCATATCGGCGCAAATGCCGATACCCTTTATAAGATCGACCGCGCAAACTATTGCCGCATCCATTGAGTATTTATCTGCAAAGGAGGGAAGAGAGGGCTTTCTTCCCGGACTCCAGAGCCAAGCGGAGTTTGCGGGACGAAGACCGCGCTTTCGTCTCTCAACGTTTATGGGATGATCCTTTAACAGCGCATAGCTTTCCTTCATAAAGCGAAGAAATTCTTTGCCTTCCTCGCCCGAAGGAAGATATTCTCCTATACGCTTACCGAGAATATCGTGAGGACGCGCAAAATTATACGAATCGGAGCAATTTTTCCAGATAAGGCAATGGCGGTAGCTTATGCCTGTGTGAAGCTTGCGGTATTCGTTGCCAAGCTTCTCCTCAAGATACTTTACAAGCACGTCAGCTTCCTCGGTCGCAATCTCGTCGGAGCTGTGGTCGAGCATTACTTTATCCTCGTAATTTTCTTCTTCGTCGGATATGGAAACGAGATTGCATCTTATAGCCACCTCGTCGTCCGACATAGAAATTCCGAGACTCATAGCTTCAAGGGGAGAACGCCCCTTTGAATATATCTTGGGATCAAACGAAAGAATAGCCATATTTGCAGTATCGCTTTCGGGTACCATACCTGAGGGTACGTTTGAAACCGTACCGACAAAAGATCTTTTAGCTAAAGCATCCGTAGTGGGCTTTTGTGCCACCTCCATAGGAGTTCTATTATTAAGCTCGGGTATAGCCTCGTCAGCCATACCGTCGGGTATAAGCACAAGATATTTCATAATATACTTACCTCTGAAAACAATTTTAAGAGAATAAAATTATTCATTTTACATTATATCATAAAATTGTCGGAATGACAACACCAAAGCGTAAAAAAGTTTATTAAAATTTGCCGTTTTTTCTTTGTATTTATTGCATATTACTTGAAAAAAGATAAATTGTATGATATAATTATTCAAGATAAATTTTCGCAGGAGAATTTGAATGAATAACGAACAATACACAAACGAAACAAATATAAATTCGGACGTTGCAGATGTTGCGGCTGCCGATGCTCAAAAGAGAGTAAAGAGAACGAAAATCATAATTATTTCAGTATTTGCCGTAATGGTACTGATAATGATATTGTGCTTTACCGTTCCCATGCTTATCGAAAGATCGGGCCTTGACGGAAAGCAAAATTCAGATACACCCAAGCAGTATATTTTCTACGATCCATACCCTGAGGATTTTGACATCTTCAAATATGATGAATATATGAAGAGAGGCGACCGAGGATTTATTTATTGCAATAATAATCTTGAGGAGGAGCTTACCGACGAGACTGTTAAGGATAAAAATCCAGGTGTTCAGGTTATGTATAAGCTCATAGATGCTATCAAGCGCGGAGACGAGAAGACCTATAATTCGCTTTTGTCAAGCAAAATTGAAAAGAAAAAGTCGTTTACGCAGCAGCAGGTCTACGCTATTTTTGTGACGCAGATAAATACGCTTGACGTAGAGGCGAATTCTTACTATTTCAAGGTCGAATATAAGATACGCGAGAATAACGGCTCATTCAGGACTGATATCGGAAGCGATATGGCGAAAACACAGTATTTTACGGTTAAGCTGATCGGCGGAAATTATCTTATAGACAGTATTACCGAAAGCAATAACAAATAAAAAAAGCACCGCATGTGGCGGTGCTTTTTTGTGTAATTAAATAACATTTTTTATGATTTTTGACTTTGTTATTTTGCCACGTAAATGATAAACTAAATATAGAAAGGAGGATGAAAAATGAAAAAGAATTTGATCGGTATTTTTGCATTGTTTGTATTGATAGCTGTGTGCCTTTGTACCTTTACGGCTTTTGCAAAGGAACCCACGGGCGTTATTAATTGGTATTGCATAAGGAATAAAAGTCACAAGCAGCCCGTCCTTGACAGTACGCTTAAAATCGTTGATGAGTACGGTGCAATAGGCTTTGACAGATCACACGGAGATAAGGATCGGGACAAGGTCGTATATCTTACCTTTGATGCGGGATATGAGAACGGTAACGTTGAAAAAATACTTGACATTATGAAAAGACAGGACGTGCGCGGCGCGTTTTTCGTGCTTGGAAATCTTATTACCCGCAACACAAATCTTGTAAACCGTATGTTTGACGAGGGGCATCTTGTTTGTAATCACACCTATTCCCATAAGAGCATGGTAAATATAAGCCTTGACGATTTCACAAGGGAAATAAAAAAGCTTGAGGACGTTTGCTTGGAATATACGGGTAAGGAGCTTTCAAAATATTACCGCCCGCCCGAGGGCAAGTTTGATACGACCTCGCTCGGATATGCTGAGGAGATGGGATACAGGACGGTATTTTGGAGTATAGCGTATGCCGATTGGGATAATGGAAAGCAAATGAGCGAATCCGCAGCAAAGGAGAAAATTATGTCCAATATTCATAATGGAGCGATAATTTTGCTTCATCCAACGTCCAAAACGAATGCAGTTATACTTGAGGACGTTATTATAGATTTAAAGAATATGGGATATAGATTCGGCTCTCTTGATGAGATACCGAAATAAGAAAAAATGAAAAGAATATTGATATTTTTGATCGTGGCTCTGATGCTTCTCTCGGGAATCAGGGGCGTTATGCAGGTCGTAAGCGCCGCGGAGGCCGACGATGGAGATATAGTTATTTATAACAGTAAAAACAGTGAAAACAAGATCGCACTTACCTTTGACGACGGACCTCATCCAAGACAAACGCGCCAGATACTTGACGTTCTTGACGAATACGGAATCAAAGCTACCTTCTTTGTGGTTGGTGTCAATGCCGAGAATTACAGCGGGGCGCTCGACGAGGTGGTTTCACGGGGGCACGAAATAGCCAATCATACCTATTCTCATAAGACCGTGCATCAGCTTGATTATGATTCACTTAAAAGGGAAATCGAGGCGTGTGAAAATAAAATTCACGAGAAGATAGGAATAAAAACACACCTTATGCGGCCGCCCGAGGGAATGATAGACACTTCGGTCACACGTATCGCGAGAGAGCTTGATTATAAGGTGATACTTTGGGATATTGATACGCGTGATTGGGCGCATACGAGCCCCAAAGATATATGTAAGCACGTAACGGGCAAGGTGCAATCGGGAGATATTATCCTTATGCACGACTATATAGGAAAAAACAGCCCTACCGTCGAAGCGTTAAGACTGTTTATTCCTAAATTATTGGATATGGGTTATAAATTCGTGGTTGTAAGCGAGCTTATTGAAAATGATTAGCTTTCAGCTTCAACTGTGCTTTCGTCCTCCGACTCTATGGAGTCCGCATTATCCTTGGACTTCTTTGGTGTCGGGGGATCTATCATATATTTCTGAATTACGGGATATGCCGCATAGGTTGAAATAAAGCCGCAGGTGCCGAGATAGTAGATAAGCGGGAGAACGAGTACCACGCCTGCTCCAATGGGCATAAGAAGCATTATAAGTCCTACTGCGAAGGCTGTAATGAGCGCGATTCCTATAAATGCGAGGAAATTGCGCTTAAGACCGAGAACCACGAAAATTAAGGAGTTCTTTATTGCCTTGAAGAGCTTGATGTTGAACGTGATGAGTATAAGGTAGATATAATATCTGAATACGAGGTAAAGGCATATAAGCGCTACCGTCATCGCGTACATAAAGTTCGTAAAGCCCGTGGGAGCGAGATTGTAGAAGTAAATGAAATTGAATGCGAGAAGTCCGATGCAGGCGGTGTCGATAAAGCCCATAATAAGACCTTGCTTCCAATTTTTCTTGATTGCATAGAAATAGTCGGAAACCATAAATACGCTATCTCCGCGTACGAGTCCGCGCATAATGTAGGTCGCGCCTACCATCTGCAAACCGAAGGTCGCGATATGTATGAGCGCGAGCGCGCCGATAACCCAGTAAACGTATGTGTTATATGCGGGAAGGCCGAACTGTGTCAAAAACGCGTTGGAGTTTACTGTGTTTACCATATCTCCGCCAAGCTGTGAGATGCCGTAAAGAGCAGGGAATTCCGTATAGTATGCAGTGGGAGTTGTGGGATTTGCAAAAAAGTAAAGATAAAGGGAAATTAAAAGAGGGAATATCTGAAAATTCATTATCATTGTAGCGGAAAGAAGTTTGGTGAATTTTCTCGCGTACAGCTTAAAGAAATATTTCAAATTCGGAGTTTTGTCCTCGCCTTTTTCGACGCCCTTGCCGTCGCGGTTTATGTCAAGAAGGCGTAATCTTGGTTTTTTATCTTTTTTAGTCAATTTATAAGACCGTCCTTAAATAATATCATCAATATTTAATTGTATCACAATATTGTCAACAAACAATGAACAATTGCGAAAAATGTTGAATTTATTTAGATTTTCTTGAATTTGCCGCGTGGAAAGCAATAATCGATACTGCAGATGCGGTCGGTAACGAGCCACGGAAGGATCGCGCGTAGTCAATTCTTATATTCATATCAGCCTTTGACATAAGCTTACTTGAAATACCGCGCTTTTCACCGCCGATAATAAAGAGGATAGGGCCTGTAAGATCGGCTTCGTAAAGGGAAACTGAATCGCGGATTTCAGCGCAAATAACCTTAAATCCGAGGGCTTTGAATTTGTCAACTGCAGATTCAAGATCGTCAACAAAGATATCGAAAAGCTCGCTGGTTCCTGCGGCGGATTTGGCAACGACACCCGAGGCTGACATCCAATTGCGCTCCGGAAGAATGAGTCCGTCGGCGCCTGCGGCATAAAGTGAACGTACACAGTAACCGAAGTTATAAGGATCCTCAACACCGTCGATCAGGGCGTAAAATCCGCATTTGTTAATATTTTCACAATTAACGGAGGAGTAGGTACGGTCACTACAAAGAGCTATGATGCCGCCGTGTGTTTTGCCGTTTGCAAGGCCGTCAATGGTAGCAGAATCCGACTCGATAAGTGCGAAACCGAGCTCGCGAGCCTTGTGAGTCAAAAATCCGATTTCGCGGATCTTTTTGGACTTGATGTCTGCATCATATAAAATTTTGATGATTTTACGGTCGTTTTTGCCGTCGATTATAGCACCAATAAGGGCTGAAATTGACGTCATACCTTCAAAAATATGATAATTCTGGGTATCCATATAAGGCTCCGATCTGCCGATTTTGCTGTAATTTTCGGCGCAAATTAGGTTATATTAAGACAAATAAATACATATATTTAATTTGAAACTAATATACGAATTGAGGTTATGATAATGGCGTATTTATCAACGGGCAAAGAAAGGTGCGTGATACTTGGCACGTATCTCGTTGAAAATAATTCTACGGTACGGTCGGTTGCCGCGAGATTTGGAATCAGTAAAAGCACAGTACATAAGGACGTAACCGAAAAGCTGCGAGGGATAAATTTGTCCTTATATGAGGATGTGAAAAAGGTGCTTGAAAAAAATAAAGAGGAACGGCACATACGCGGCGGACTTGCAACGAAAAATAAATATTGCCACGAAAAAGAAATAAGTTGATAAAAATACGTAAAAATATAAAAAGAGTGGATATAGGGTTGATATAGGCAAAACTGGTCAGAATGAGCGCCAAAGCCGAAAATCAGCCCTTTTTGCCGTTTTTTATCCCCTAAATTATACAAAATTTTGATTTTGTATAATTTTATATATAGGAAAATGCGACTCCCCTGTTTTATGTTGTTTTGGAGATTTTTGAAAAAACGTGGGTTTTTGTGGGGAGTTTTTTATATTATAAATAATTATAACATATATAAAATTTCAAATCAAATGAAATTTGAGCGAAAAGTTGTTCGTTTTAATTGCATAATAGATGGATACTATGATTGCAACAATAAATAGCGCCTTTACGATTATGTCCGTGATCTTTCGTTTCCTTTGGATCGCTGAATATGCTTTTTCTTTATTTTCCAATAACTCTTCCTCACTTAAAATATGTTTTCCTTGTATTTTTTGCACTTTATTGATTACATACTGTTCGTCTGGAGAAATGATTTTGTTGCAATTACAACATTTGAAGTCGTACTCTATTAAATCTACGTCGCCAAAGACACGTTTAAATCCTATATGAGAATGTTCTTTGTATTCGGGATCTCCGCGTTTAATAGTACGTGTGTAGGGGCTTTTTGTAAGTTTATTTCCGCATTGGTGGCAGTAAAACTTATTGAACACCATGGCAGCATCTATTGAATAAGATTTGCGTTTCATATAGTTCCCCTCCCTTATTGATAAAATATATTATATCATATTTTTCTTGAATTTTCAAGACTTTTTATTTGTTCATATACTATGTTTTATATATTATTGTATGTGAAAGCGGGACTTTGAACAACGTTCGCTTCGCTCACTAATCATTGATGCTTCGCATCAATGACCGTACTTGCCTCGCTTTGCTCGAGTGGGACTTAGAACCGAGATTTGTCGCGTTGCTTCCGCAACAACAAATGCGCCAAATCAAGAGAATGCAAGCATTCTCTTCGCATCAAAATTCAAATGGCTAACGCCGCCATTTGAATTTTCTACGGGTGAAAGGACCGTTTGTAGCGCAAAAAAATAGAGGGGGGCTTAGGCGGAAAACGGGATGTTGAACAACGTTCGCTGCGCTCACTAATCATTGATGCTTCGCATCAATGACCGAACTTGCCTCGCTTTGCTCGAACGGGACTTAGAACCGAGATTTGTCGCGTTGCTTCCGCAACATCAAATGCGCCAAATCAAGAGAATGCAAGCATTCTCTTCGCATCAAAATTCAAATGGCTAACGCCGCCATTTGAATTTTCTACGGGTAAAAGGACCGTTTCACAAAGCAAAAAAGCAGGTAGGCGATTGCCTACCTGCTTTTTTGGTGCGGAAAACGGGACTTGAACCCGTACGGTGTGAACCACACGCCCCTCAAACGTGCGCGTCTGCCAGTTCCGCCACTTCCGCATGTCTTGACGACTTGATTATTATACTATACTTTGTTTTGTTTGTCAATACCCTTTTTGAATATTTTTAAAGATAATTTTTAATAGAAAACAAAACAGGGGTATTACTCCCCTGCTCTGTTTTATTTGTTTATAAGCTGCTCGAATACCGAAAGCTCCGTTCTCTCCGTCGTCATAGGACAGATTGAGATATATCCTTCCTTGATCGCATTCGTATCAAAGCAAAGGTCATCGCAGCATTCGGGGATAAACTCGCCGCGCTGCTTATACATATTCTCGCCCACAAGCACGAACTCGTCCGAGTAGCAAGCCTTACCCTGGCGGGTAATTCTTATATCTCCCTTGATTTCGGTGGGGATATTTACGTTGTAAAGCTTACAATAGTCAAACAAATTATTATCCATGATATAGTTATACACGCGGTCAAGATTAGCCACAGCAGTATTAAATGATGTAAAATCGGTTGATATAGCCATAGCCTTGACACCCATACCGTAAGCCTCAAAAATTGCGCCCACAGTGCCCGAATAGATAATGTCCTTGCCCATATTATATCCGCGGTTGATACCCGAAATTACGAGATCGTATTCGCGGTGGAGTCCGACGATGCCAAAGCGAACGCAATCGGCAGGAGTTGAATCAACCGAGTAAGCCTCAATATTTTCCTCAAAATCAACGCGTATGACCTCGATGGCGTTTATAATATCAATTGCCTGACTCTTTCCGCTTTGCTCAACCTTGGGAGCAACAACGGTTACCTCGGCAAAGGTATTAGCCCAGAGGGCGAGCTTGTGAAGACTCGGAGATCTTATTCCGTCGTCATTAGTTATAAGAATTCTCATAAGTAAGCCTCTCCCGACGCCTTGAATGCCTTGAGAGTTGCATCCGCATCTGCTATGAGCGCCTTCATTTCTTTCTTGTTATACACAGTCGCGCCTGCCGCCATAGCGTGTCCGCCGCCGCGGTACTTTTCAGCTACGTCGCTGATCTTTACGAATCTTGAGCGGAGTCTGACTCTTATCTCATTATCTCCGTCGATAAACGCTATCCAAATAGGCGATCCCTTGATGGAATCCATAAAGGATATCGCTGTGCTTGCTTCCTCGTTTGTAAGGTTGAATTTCTTCTTCATAGCCTTTGTAACGTGGAGATATACAACGCCTTCGCTTGTCATCTTCATCTTTTTATAAACGTAAGACTGGAATTTAAGCGCGTTGAATTCCTTTAAATTGAGCTGAGCGAAAAGTGTATCCGTATCAATACCAACGTCGAGAAGCACGCCTGCAAGTCTCATAGTGTTGCCAGAAACACTACTGAATCGGAATCTGCCGGAGTCGGTAACCATACCCGTATAGAGAGCCTTAGCGGCTACGGGAGTGATCTTGAGCTCGTCGCGGAAGGTGTCGTAGAAATGAACGATCATCTCGCAAGCCGAGGATCTCTCCTCCTCAACCCAGGAAATATCTCCGTAAGGAGTGCGGTCGATATGGTGGTCGATTTTGATAAGCTCACGGCAAAGCTCGTACTTCTTGTTCGAAATTCTGTCGGGTGTACCAGTGTCAATAACGATGCCAAGAGCCTCAGAATAGAGCGCGTCGTCAATATCTTTCTTTTCGTCGTCAAGGAAGCTTACGTAGTCCGCGAAATCATGGTTTATAAGATGAATTTCTTTTTCGGGGAACGATGCGCGAAGTATTTCCGCTAAGCCCTTTGTAGAGCCTACAGCGTCGCCGTCGGGACGCTTGTGGCGGAAAATGATTATTCTGTTATATTCCTTTATTTTGTCTAAAATAGACTGCATTATTTCTCTGCTCATTTTATCCCTCCGAAATATTGATGAGATCGTTGAGAAGCGCCATAGCCTCTTCCCTGTCCTTAAGTGTTGCGCCGCTTGCCTTCATATGACCGCCACCGCCGTATTTAACGGCGATCTTATTTATATTATGCTTGCTGGAACGTATCTCGCAAAGCACACCGTTTTCAGTCTCTGTGAAGTTAACCCAAGTGTCGATGCCTTTGATATCGCTCATAGTATTTACCATACCGCGAGAGATCGAGAAGATGTCCGCATCGTATGTTTTAAGTTCGTCAAGAGTTGTGTAAATGTACGCTACGTTGTTTTCGCACTTGTTTATCTTAAGTGTGAATCTCGCGCGGAGCTGAACGTTCTTAAGCTCGTCGCAGTAAAGATTTTTGAATATGTCGTTAGTGCTGAAGCCCTGCTCCATAATAAAAGAAGCGAGACGGAAGGTTTGCGCGGTGGTGGAATCGTATCTGAATCTACCGGAGTCTGTGATCATACCCGTATAGAGAGCCTTTGCGGCGATGGGATTGAGCTTAAGACCGCACTCGATTGCAAGCTCGGCAATAAGACCGCAGCAGCTTTCGTACGACGTATTTACAACCTCTACCTCCGCGATATTTTCAACGAAAATATGATGGTCGATTCTTACTCTCATGTCTGCGAGAGTGTATCTCTCGTCGGAGATCAAGTGCTTTGCGGACAAGTCGAGAATGATCGCGAGCGCGCCGTTATAAACGCTGTCGTCTATCTCGTCCATTGCGGATCCCTCAATAAAGCCGTATCTCTTTGACGCGTCGCCTACTACGTAAACGGTTTTTTCAGGGAAATTATTAAGAATGATATTCTTAAGACCGATCTGTGAGCCGAGCGCATCGCCGTCGGGATTCGTGTGTCTGTGTATAATGATAGTATTATACTTTTTTATTTGTTCAAGTACCTGTTCAAACATATTTATATTCCTTTTTAAATTTTAATCAAAGTAACCACGGTAGTTGACCGAAAGCTCGCTTTCGGGGAAAAGATAGTGATAAAGCTCGATAAAGTAATCGTCGGTCATACTCGCGATATAGTCAACGACCATCTGATTCGGATCCGTTTCCTCGTAGGGTGCGCTTCTCTTGTAATAGATGTTATTTATATAGGCAACGTGATGCGTGAATATCGGTGAATCGGTATTTTTATTGATCACGTCTGAAAGAAGCTTGTCGTACATTTGCGCCATCATAGGCTTCACTGTAGTACTGAGTCCCGAGCTTGAAGCGGCATTGTTGTATATTTTCGTATAATTTTCCGCCTTTGCTTTTTTGAGCGCATTGAAATGTGCGGTATCAAGCTTGATATACGGCTTGCCGAAGCTGTTTTCAATTATGTTTACAACGAGGTTGTTTATGATCTCCGCGTTGATAGATCCTATTTCATAAGGGGTGAATTCGTCCTCAGTTGCCATATTTGCTCGGACTGCATCCTGACGGTCCTTTCCAAGATATGCGATAATATCGGAAATTCTTACCACCGCGCCTTCAAGAGTGGACGGCATCAGCTTGTCCGCGTATGCACGGTCAAGATAGCATTTTTCAACTGTTTCGTCGAATTCTTCGAATGATGAGAGATTTGAAGGATGATACTCCTCAAGCTCAAATTCGCCGTTATGGCAAAGTATTCCGTCAAGCACCTGAAGACTTATGTTGTACGGGAAAATGCCGTCAAGCACGCGTACGGAGTGGAGATTGTGTACAAAGCGGCGCCCTGTGTGGTTGAAGTATATTTCGTCGAGATATTTCTCTCCCGAATGAGCAAACGGAGGGTGTCCCATATCATGTCCGAGCGCGATCGCTTCAATAAGGTCAAGATTAAGGCCGAGCGCGCGGCCGATCATTCTTGAAATTCGGGAAACCAACTGCACGTGAAGGCTTCGTCTTGTTAAGTCGTCGTTTTTATAAAGAGAAAATACTTGAGTCTTGTCGGTATATCTGTTGTAATAAGGACAGTGTAATATCTTGTCAATATCGCGCGTGAAGGTAGGACGCCATATGCTCGCGCGGTCACGGTCGTCGCTCACGCGTCTTATAACGTCTTCATTTTTGAATGCGTAAGGAGAGAGTGCTCCCTCTTTTTGTAGCTGATCTATTTTATTTGTAACGTCACTTGATAATACGTTATAATTGGGCATTTTTACCTCCTTTTGCCTTTTTATTTAATATATCAAAATATTATATCATAAAAAATAGTTTTTTTCAAATACTTTGAGGATAAAAAATTGTAAAAAATATTTGACTGTAAAAAATCCCCCCGATGGTTCGGGGGGATAATTATCCATATGATTATTTGGATGTGAAGTTGAGCTGGTTGTAAACCTTACCTTCAGCTGTAATTACGGAGAGCACACAACCGCGGTAGTTGTCTCTCTTGTCGTTCCAGTTACAAGCGGCAACCTCAATTGTGATTGTCTGTCCTGCGAACTGCTGGAGCCAGCTGTACTGGCTTGCGCCGGAGGAGTAAAGCATGATCTTGGTGTTTTCATCGCCGGGAGCCGTGATGTAAAGGTTAGAATAATACTGTGTTTCAACGAGGAGGATATCAACCTGAATTACGAATACCTCGGTTGAATGGTCTTCCATAATATCAAGTGCCAAGAAGTCCGCAACAGTAGCGTTCTTGAATGTAGCGGTAGAATATTCGTGGTTACCGTACATATTAGCAACGATTTCGGCATCCATAAGGCAAGACTGACCGAATCTGCCGTCCTTTGTAGCGTCAATGTGATTTTCTCTTCTACCCTTGAGGATTACCTCGTGACCGATCTGAAGACCGTTGAACTGGTCAGCGTCGCAAATAACTGCGATAACGCCTGTTTCGTCAATAATGTAGAAGCCACTCTTGTTAACTACGGAAGGACCAACGATACCCTTTACGTAAACGATCTCGTTAAGCTCAGCGTCAATTGCATCCTTAACCGTGCCTGCTTCAATTTCATCGGGCTTGGAAACGGTAATTGTAACTGTATCAGTTGCAATCGTACCGTTGTAGCTACCTGTGATAGTAACTGTTACGGTTCCCTCACCTGTGCAGTGCATAACGGTCTTGCCGTTGTCAGTTGTGAAGTAAATTACGTTAGTATTGCTGGAGGAGTAAGAAAGTGTTGCACCGCTAAATCCGAGAAGCTCGGAGTCAACGCTTGTGATAAGCTCAAGCGCGGGGTCACCTGTGTAGGAAGGCATGAACTGACCGATACCGTGATACTTAACAACGTACTCGGGAGCCTTTGTTGTATCGAACTTGAAGTTGTTGTCTTCAACGTGTACGGGAAGGAATCTGAAGTAGCAGTCAGTAGACGTGGACTTCGCGTTGAGAGCGGAGATATATACTGTGCAGATCTTACCGTCGAACTTATCGAGCCAAGCAAAGTCAGAGCCGTTGCACTGTGTATATGTGTACGTACCTGTTGTGCCGTCGAGATCAAAGAAATAGTAGTTTACAAAGCCGTTACCGGGAACCTTCTTTACAAGAGCGTTAACCTTGTAGATAGTTGTTGTGATGTTTTCAGTTACGGGAGTATCGATGATATCCTTAACTGTAGTCTCGGTGATCCAAGACTTGTCGAATGCTGTGTTGCCTTCGTCGTTGGAAACGAGGTAAGCGTCGGTAAGCTGGCAGCAGCCTGTGTAACCGAACTTGTTAGCGTTATTTACCTCAGTTGCGAGGATCCAGTTTTCTCTTGTACCGAGGATCTTTACAGTGTTACCTACGGAAACTCTCTGAGCTATATCGGAGGAGTAGACGTAAATGGACTGTGTGCCGTCAACAAGATATACGCCCGAAGGAATTCTACCGTTAGCGTACGTGATAGCAGCAACAACACCTGTTACGGAAAGCTTGGATCCGATAGCAGCCTCTCTTGCATCAGCAATAGTAGAGGGTGTGTACTGGGATTCGTCAATAACGATCTCAGTGGGAATGAAGTCAATGATCCAACCACTCTTTACCTGCATTGTTCCGTTGTAGTTCTGAAGTGTGCAGTAAAGAAGAACCTGGTCGCCCTTATAAGGCTTTTCTTCAAGATCGGGGTATCTGTCAACACCGTCCGCGCCGTACGTACCGTAAACGTAAAGCTCGTTTGTGCCGTCGGTGATAGTCATTTCGCCGAATGCTGCATTGGAGATAGTCTTGATTGTAGCTGCGATGTAGTAACGCTCGGTTGTGGGCTGGGAGTTCTTGGATGCGATCTCAATAGCCTTTTCGAGAGAGATTATGTTATAATCCGTCCAAACCTCGTGATCAACGTAGTCGTCTTCCGTAACGTCACCGTTACCGCCGGTTGTTGTGTCTTCCTCATTACCGTTGCCGCCGGTCGTTGTATCTTCTTCGTTACCGTTACCGCCGGTCGTTGTGTCCTCTTCGTCGCCGTTGTCGTCTGTGGGCGCTTCGAATTTGGGAGCTGTTGTTGTATCATCCTCTGTGGTGCCGTTGCCTGTGTTACATGCCGCAAAGCATGAAATGATAAAGGCAATAAGAAGGATGATAGACACGTTTCTTAAATGCTTCATTTTCGTACTCCTTATTTTTAAAAATTTTTGTACGTATATATTATAAATCATTACTTGTCAAGATGCAATACCCTATTTTGAGGTTTTTTAAAACATTTTGTCAATAAAATGTGAATACTGTTCATTTTATAAAATATTGACATTTTTTGTCGTAAATGATATAATTGTACTATACTTAAAATATAAGGATCATTTATGACTGAAACGAATAATAAATTAAGATTTTTAAACGGAAACGCGTTGAAATTGATCGCGTGCATATCAATGCTCATAGATCATATGGGACTGATACTTTTTCCCGAATATTCTATTTTCCGCATACTCGGCAGAATTGCCTTCCCTCTCTTCGCTTTTATGATCGCTGAGGGGTGCAGATATACGAAAAACAAATTAAAGCATTTTCTTATGATTTTCGGACTCGGTATACTTTGTCAGCTCGTGTACATCGTAAGCGATTACAGGAGCGGCATATCATATATGAACGTTCTTATTACGTTCTCATTTTCCATAGGCGTGATATATGCCTTGCAGCTTTTGAAGGCGCAGATCTTCTCCAAAAAAGCAAGGGCTTTGCCTATTATTGGCGCGGCGGTTTTGTTTGTCGGAGCGGTTGTAAGCACGTATGCTTTCAATGCCGTAATTGAGCTCGACTACGGCTTTACGGGTGCGATGCTTCCTGTATTTGCAAGTGCTTTTATGTTTGATCCGAAGAGTGAGCATATCGTAAAGAAAAAGCTTGATAAGAATATTATTCACGTTATTTGTCTTGCGGTAGGACTTGTATTTCTGTTTATAGAATCCATAAACCCCTTGAAATATTACGCCGTAATTGCGCTAATTCCCCTTCTCTTTTATTCAGGCCGCCGAGGCAAGCTCAATACTAAGTATTTCTTTTATATATTCTATCCGTTACATATCGGTGTGCTTTATATAATATCGTATCTTATATTCTATTTTGCATAAAGAAAGCACCTCCTCAATTTGAGGAGGTGCTTCTTATTTATTTATTCTTTTCTTTGGGTTCCTTTTTCTTAGGAGCCTTGATCTTGTTAAGCTTTTTATTGAGCTTTAAGAAATCTTCTTTTGTAAACTTGGCATTCATCATACCGCCTGCCATTGTGAGCAAGCGAAGAACGGTAAAGCCGTTCATCATTGCTATCATATCGTCATTGATCTCAAATCCCATAGGCTTTGCCTTCTTTTCGCCCTTCTTCTTGCCGCCGAGCATCTTGCCCATAAGCTTCATAAAGATAAGCTTGCCACGGAACGTGCTTATAACGTCGCCCATCTTGGAGTTCAAGGAGAGGCGACCGGGCTTTTCTTCAACGTCGAACCAATTGAGGATAACACCCTGCTCTACAAGTCTATACTCTTCGTTAAAGGTATCAACCTTGCGGATTTTAGCCTCGTCCGTGCAGTTGCCCGCCTTAGCAACGATAGTTGTCTCGCCTACGTTCTTTACGTCAAAGTAGAAGAAGTGGTCAGCTGATGTCTTCTTTCCGATGGACTCGCCGTTAACGAAAAGCTCAACCTCGGGAAGATTGGAGTAAACTGTAACCTTTGTTACGTCCTCAACTCTGTCAACGTATCTCTTGGAGCATACGTGAACGAAGGGATCCTCCTCGGGAGAAACGAGCCAAGCCTTGTAAGCGTAGAAGGAGTCCTTCTTGTACTTTCTGTCCATTGTTATAAGACCCTTGTGGTTCTGTCCGTTTTCGCCGCCTTCAGCTCTCGCGTCTGCGCCGAAGTCAAACATATTCCATACGTGAGTAGCCCAGAGATACTTACGTGAGAAGAGCTGCTTTATAAGCTCCTCGTGGTAGTATGCCTGATATTCCTCGGTGTAGTCGCCCTGACGGGGATCGGATGTATGCCAGTTAAGAGCCTCGCAACCGTATTCGGAGCATCCGATCGGGATAGTCGGATGAGTTGCATGGAATCTGTCAAACCAGGGACCGTTCATGCTTGTGTCTCCACCGTACCAGCCGAAATAGTGGTTATAGGAAACAACGTCGGGGATAAGGAGATAAGGGTCGTCCATCTTACACATTGAAACTGCTGCGATGGTCGTAAGTCTTGTCTTGTCCATTTCGTGGCAAAGATCATTGAGGATTCTGTGGTTTTCAAGAAGATCCTCGTTAGAGCCGCCGATAGAAATTTCGTTGGAAAGTCCCCATACAACGATAGAAGGATGGTTGTAATTCTGAGCTACAAGCTCCTTCATCTGTGTTATCGTATTCTCGCGAGCGGTGGGCATATGCTTTGAAATGTAAGGAATTTCAGCCCAGATCACAAGACCCTTTTCGTCGCAAAGATCATAGAAATACTGGTCGTGCTGATAGTGAGCAAGACGGATTGTTGTAGCGCCCATTTCAAGGATGAGAGCCATATCCTCGTCGTGATGCTCGGGAAGAAGCGCGTTACCGATACCGAGTCTGTCCTGATGACGGGATACGCCGCGGAGAGGATATTCCTCGCCGTTTAAGATAAAGCCGTTTTCGGGATCGATCTTGAAGGTACGGCAACCGAATCTTGAGCATACGTTATCGAGAATCTCCTCGCCGCAAGCGATTTCAGCCTCGCAGCAATAGAGGTAAGGATCCTTCTTACCGTTCCAAAGGCGTACGTCCTTGATTTCAAAAACAACCTTCTTTTCAGTAGATACGATTTTGTCAAGCTCATTTTCTTCTCTATCGTAAAGAGTGTAGATATAAGTCTGTCCTTCTGCAAGGTCAGTAGAATAAACCTCAACCTCAACCTTTGCGTCCTTGCCCTCAACCGCAGGAGTGATCTTGATACCGGGCGCGCCATAATACTCAAGGTCAAAGTGAGTTTCGGGAACGGAGATAATACTTACGTTTCTGTAAAGACCGCCGTAGAACGTAAAGTCAGCCATCTGAGGATAAACTGTATCGTTTGCGGTGTTGTCAACTGTAATTGCAAGCTCGGCGCCTGCGTTTACCTTACCTGTAAGATCAACTCTCCATGTGGAGTATCCGCCGTGGTGTACTGCGAGCTTTTCGCCGTTTACGTAAACTGCCGCGGATGAGTTTGCGCCCTGAATTTCAAGGTAGTGTCTGTTACCCTCTACAAGCTCGTCTGCGTTGATTGTTCTTGTATATACACAAGTGCCGCGGAAATAGTCGTTTCCGCCGTCCTGGCCATCTGTTGCATTCCATGAGTGAGGAAGATTAACTGCCTCGAATGCCTCAGGTCTTGTTGCGGGAAAATCAGGCGTGTTTTTAGCAAACTGCCAGCCCGCATTTATATTAATGATTTTTCTCATTATAATCCTTTCTTAAATAACCTGCCCTGCTTTGTTCAAGGCAGGTTATATTTTAATTTAAATTATTCCTGAACCTCTGTGGAAGCCTCAACTGCCGCTGCTCTGCGTTCTGTGAGCTCTGCATTCATCTTATCAAGTGTCTTCTTGTCAAGGTTGTAGATGAGAGCAAGGCCTACGAACATCAATACTGCGCTGAACATATAAAGTCCTGCTACGAGCCAGCACATATTATATGCAGTTTCTGCGGACTGACCGATTGTACCGAGGCTTTCAACGTAACCGAGCGCACCCATAATAAGAAGAACTACGGAGGGACCTACGCCCTGCGCGAGTTTACGGAAGAAGGAGTGGAGTGAGTAAACTGTTCCCTCTTCGCGAGTGCCGAATCTCCATTCGTTGTAGTCGATAGCGTCGCCCATAAGAGCCCAAGATACACAGTTATATACGCCAAGACCTATGCCAAAGAGCACGAGACCGATCATATATACGGGAAGCGCGAGCTTGAAAGGAACCAAGGGGAATATAAGCATAATAACGCCGCCGATTAAGGCAACTACAGTACCGATAACGGAAGCTTCCTTTTTACCTACCTTTGCAACAATCTTCTTGATGAAAGGTATAAAGATGAACATAGGAGCAAAGCCGATGATCTGAATAACGCCCGAGAGAGAAGCCTGACCGAAATATGTTGCAAACATAATTGTGCTTGCGGTTGCGGCAGACTGCATACCGAGGAACATACCCATAGCTGCAACCGTTGCGCCGATAGCAGCGCGGTTCTTTATAAACTTACCGAAAGCCTTGAAGATATTAATCTTGCCGGCATTTTCTGTTGTCTTTACAGAGTTTTCGTCAACACGGATAGTTGTGTTTTTGAGCATGAAGATAAAGCAAAGGAATCCGAAAACACCCATAATGAGCGCTGCCCAGAAAACTCTGTCGCCGAGAAGAACCTCGATCTGCTTACCTGTAAGAGGGCTAAGCACCTTGTCACCGATCTTATAAGCCTCGCCTGTCAAGGGATTTGAATGGAACTTTTCGGGAGCAAACTGACTTTCTGCGCCCTCGGGGATAACTATCTTATTAAGGAAGCTTGTAGAACCGTCGTAGGTAATTTTGTTCCAAATAAGGAACGGAAGAATTACACCGGGGAGAAGGTTACCGATAGCAGATCCGAGACCTCTCCAAGTAGAAAGCTCTGCCTGCTGAATCTTGTCGGGAGTGATAAGAGAGAGCATGGAGCCGTAAGGAACGTTTGCGATAGTGTAGAACGCATCCCATACGATGTATCCGAGAACGAAAAGGATCGCCTTAACGAGCTTGGGAGCACCGGGGAAAGGCAGGAATACTGCCGCGCCGCCTACTAAAAGGCCGCAAGCTCCGATAAAAATGTAGGTTTTGAATTTGCCGTTTTTGTATTTGCGTCTGTCGTTGTCGATAATAGATCCGATAAGCGGGTCGTTGATAGCGTCCCAAATCTGCACGATAACGAGAAGGATGGAGAGAAGACCCGTTTCCATCAACATAAATACAAGCCAGAAGGTCTGAACTGTAGATTTGAGAGAGAAGCTCATATTACAGCCAAGGTCTCCGGCAGCATAAGCGAGCTTATCGCGTATGCCGAATTTTCGTGGTTCGTTTGTTTTTTTCATTTCGAAAAAAATCCTCCTAATGTGTTTATTTATCTTTTAAAAATTGCGCTGAATAAAATGGGGTTAGGGGGAATGCGAAAAAGTGTATACGCGAAAAATTATCTCTGGATTCTACCTGAGCCGTCGCCACCTGCGAGCTTTTCAACCTCGGCAACGGTTACCATATTGTAGTCACCCTCGATGGAATGCTTGAGAGCGGATGCGGCAACTGCGAATTCAACGGCAGCCTGAGTGGACTTGCCTGTAAGGATACTGTAAATAAGCCCGCCGCCGAAGGAATCTCCGCCGCCTACACGGTCAATAATGTGAAGCTCGTACTTCTTGGAGAAGCAGTATTCGCCACTCTCTACGTCGTAGAGCATAGCGCTCCAGCCGTTGTCAAATGCAGAATGGCTCTCGCGGAGAGTGATAGCAACCTTTTTAAAGTCAAACTTGTCCGCAAGCTGCTTTGCTACGGACTTGTAGCCCTCGCGGTTGATCTCGCCCGCGTAAATGTCTGTAGCCTCGGCTTCAATACCGAATACGTCCTTGGCATCCTCCTCGTTGGAAATGCAAACGTCAACGTAACGGCAAAGCTCGGTCATTGCTTCCCTTGCCTGTGCTCTTGTCCAAAGCTTACCACGGTAGTTAAGGTCGCAGGAAATTGTAAGTCCGCGTTCCTTTGCAGCAATACAAGCCTCACGGCAAATTTCAACAAGCTCGCCGCCAAGAGCGGGAGTAATGCCTGTAAAGTGGAACCAATCGGCGCCATCAAATATCTTGTTCCAGTCAAAGTCGGACTTTGTGGATTTTGCAATTGCGGAATTTGCTCTGTCGTAAATACATACGGAGCCGCGCTGAGAAGCGCCCTTTTCGTTAAAGTAGATACCTACTCTATCGCCGCCGCGAACGATAAGGGATGTGTCAACGCCGTATCTGCGGAGACTGTTAATTGCGGACTGACCGATCGCGTGTGTGGGGAGCTTTGTAACGTAAGCGGCATCCATACCGTAGTTTGCAAGAGAAACCGCAACGTTAGCCTCGCCGCCGCCGAACGTGAATTCAACGTGGTCGCACTGAACGAATCTTTCATAGTTGTAGGGCTGAAGGCGGAGCATAAGCTCGCCGAATGTTATAATTCTTGCCATGATTTTCCTCACTTTCCGAATGCCGCAGCTCTCGCTTCAAGACAAAGGTTTGTTATTTTATCGAAATTGCCCGCCGCGATGTCAGCCTTAGGACAAACCCAGGAGCCGCCAACCGCGTGAATGAAGGGTGCGTCAATATATTCGCGGATGTTTGCAGTGTTTACTCCGCCTGTGGGCATAAATTTGATCTGACCGAAGGGAGCGGCGAGATTCTTCATCGCGTTAAGGCCGCCGTAAATGTTTGCGGGGAAAAACTTAACTACGTTAAGACCAAGCTTGATTGCCGCCATAATTTCGGTAGGTGTTACACAACCGGGAGTTACCGCGATGCCGTTTTCAACACAGTAGGAAACCACCTCAGCGTCAAATCCGGGAGAAACGATGAACTTTGCGCCCATTTCAAGAGCGAGCTTGCACTGCTCAAGGTTAAGAACAGTACCCGCACCAACGAGCATATCGGGGCAATTTTCCGATACGAGTCTGATGCATTCGGGAGCGCAAGCTGTACGGAATGTGATTTCCATTACGTCAACACCGCCCGCAAGCAAAGCCTTGGCGGTAGGGATAGCATCCTCTGCCTTATCAAGCACAACTACGGGAACTACGCCCGAGTTTGCGAGTCTTTCTAAAACTGTCATATTACTTCCCTCCGATTATACGCCTGAATAAGCCGCAAAGCCCGCGTCAACAGGAAGAACTACGCCTGTAATTGCGGAAGCGGATCTGTCGTCGCAAAGGAAGAGTGTTGCGCCGAGAAGCTCGTCCGCGTCAACAAATCTGCCCGTAGGAGTACCGTTCAATATCTTCGCCGAGCGCGCCGTGGGAGTGCCGTCCTCGTTGAAGAGGAGCTTGTAATTTTGCGCGGATACAAGGAATCCGGGCGCGATAGCATTACATCTGATGCCCGTTCCCGCAAAATGAGTTGCGAGCCACTGTGTAAAGTTGGAGATACCTGCCTTTGCAGCAGAGTATGCGGGGATCTTTGTTAAGGGTGTGTAGGCATTCATAGAAGAGATATTGAGAATGCAGCCACCCTTTTTCTCCACCATATCCTTTGCAAATGCCTGTGTGGGAAGAAGTGTGCCCTGGAAATTGAGCTTGAATACGAAGTCAACGCCGGCCGCGTCAAGATCGAAGAAGGACTTGCCGCCCTCCTTTGCCTCGTGCTGATATTCGTTGTCAGTCGTAGCGCGGGGATTGTTACCTCCTGCACCGTTTACAAGAATGTCGCAAGGACCGAGATCGGAAAGAACGGCACTGTGTACCTCCTCGAGAGCCTCGGGATCAAGTACGTTTGCCTTATAGCCCTCACAGATGAAGCCCTCTGCCTTGAGCTCGTCCGCAAGCTTTTTTACTGCATCTTCGTTGAGGTCGAGAGCCGCAACCTTAGCGCCACTCTGCGCGAATGCGCGAGCCATAGCGCCGCAGATAAGACCTCCTGCGCCCGTTACGACTACCACCTTGCCTGAATAGTCAATGTTTAAGGGAAGATTTTTCATTTTAACTACCTCTTGAAATATATCAATTTTTATTTTCTAATTTATCAAGCATATCCCATACGCCGAGCATATACATAATTCCGAGTGCTCTGTCGTAAAGGCCGTAGCCGGGACGTACTGTGCCCGCGCCTTCGCCCCAAAGATGACGACCGTGGTCGGGACGGATGTAGCCCTCGTAGCCGCAATCGTGGTATGCCTTGAGAATATCGAGAATTCCCGTGTCGCCGTCGCAGTCGCGGTGCGAAGCCTCGGAGAAGTCGCCGTTTTCGAAGTGCTTTACGTTTCTGATGTGCGCGAATGCGATTCGGTCGCAGTGCTTACGAACGATATCCGCCACGTTGTTTTCGGGATCAGCGTTAAGACTTCCCGAGCAAAGTGTAAGACAGTTGTAGGGGTTGTCAACCATCTTTAAGAAGCGGTCAATGTTTGCCTCGTTAATAAGGAGTCTCGGAAGACCGAAGATATCCCACGGTGGGTCATCCATGTGGATCGCCATTTTGATATCGCATTCCTCACATGTGGGCATAATTGCCTCGAGGAAGTACTTGAGATTTGCCCAGAGCTTTTCGTGGTCTACGTCGGCATAAGCCTTGAACAATTCGTCGAGCTTTGCCATTCTCTCGGGCTCCCAGCCGGGGAAAGACATATTGTACTTCTCTGTAAAATCAAGGATGTACTTCGCCATAGCGTTGTAATCGTCCTGAATCATATTTTTTTCATAGAAGAGCGCCGTAGAGCCGTCTCCTACCTCGTGGAAGAGGTTGGAGCGAGTCCAGTCGAATATAGGCATAAAGTTATAACAAATAACCTTTACGCCGAATTTACTAAGGTTTTTGATAGTTGTCTTGTAGTTTTCAATATACATATCGCGCGTGGGGAGACCGATCTTGATATCGTCGTGAACGTTAACCGATTCAACCACGTCGATAAGAAAGCCGTATTCGTCAAGCTGACGCTTAACCTCTGCGATCTCGTGCTCCTCCCAGACCTCGCCGGGCATCTTGTGATGAAGCGCCCATACGATGCTCTCTACACCGGGGATCTGCTTGATGTGAGCGAGAGTTATGTTGTCGTTTCCTTCGCCGTACCAGCGAAAGCCCATCTTCATTCCCATAAGTCTTCTCCTTTATATGTTGAAATAGTTTTTTGCGTTGTTGTAGCAGATGTCTCGTACGATTTCGCTAAGTATTTCGAAATCCTCGGGATATTCTCCGTTCTCTACCCATTTACCGATAAGATTGCAAAGAATTCTTCTGAAATATTCGTGTCTCGCGTAGGAAAGAAAGCTTCTCGAGTCGGTAAGCATACCAACGAAATTGCCGAGAAGTCCGAGGTTTGCAAGTGAGGTCATCTGATTTTCCATACCCACCTTGTTGTCCTTAAACCACCAAGCCGAGCCGTGTTGGATCTTGCCTCTTATCCCTGCGCCCTGAAAAGCGCCCATAAGCGTGTCGATCCACGCGTCGTCGGCGGGATTTAAGCTGTAAAGAATGGTCTTAGGAAGCTTGTCCTCGCGCTCAAGCGCGTCAAGAATGTTTCTTAATGCAAAGCAGTTGTCAGTCGAAGCAATACAGTCAAAGCCCGAGTCTGCTCCAAGAGTGGCAAATGCGCGTGTGTTGGGATTTCTCATACAGCTGAAATGAAGCTGCATAATCCAACCGAGTCGACTGTATTCTTTCGCGCAATGGAGAAGAAGGTAGGTTTGATATGCTTCCCTTTCCTCGACCGTTACGTCCTCGCCGTTCATCGCCTTGATAAACGTGGAATTTATCTCGTCAAGCGAGCCCTCTCGGTACATTACGTAGTCGAGTCCGTGGTCGGATGCTCGGCATCCGCGCTCGTTGAAAAATTCAATTCTCTGTGTCAGCGCGCGCGCTACGTCCTCGGCGGATTTTATCTCAACGCCTGATGCATCAGAAAGCTTTGCAATATATTCCGAAAATCCCGCTTTGTGACAGTTGAGCGCAGGGTCGGGGCGGAAGCTTGGCAAAACCTTTACCTCAAAGTCCTCGTCGGCGAGAAGCTTGTGATAGCGAAGATCACTCGTAGGATCGTCGGTCGTTCCGATCATAGCGACGTTGCTGCGACGAATAAGATTCTTGGCGGAGAAATCGGCTTCGGCAAGCTTTTCTTCTGCAAGCTGCCATACCTCCTCGGCGGTCTTCCCGTTTAAGACTCCGTTGTATTCAAAGTAGTTCTTAAGCTCAAGATGACACCAATGGTACATAGGGTTTCCGATAGCTCTGGGGAGTGCTTCGGCAAACGCCTGAAACTTTTCTCTGTCGGGAGCGTCTCCCGTAATATATCTTTCTTCTACTCCGTTTGAGCGCATGATTCTCCACTTGTAGTGGTCGCCGCCAAGCCAGAGCTGAGTAATGTTTTTAAATCTTCTGTCCTCATATATTTCGCGAGGATCAATGTGGCAGTGATAGTCGATAATCGGCATATCCTTTGCGTACTCAAAATATAGCTTTTCCGCCGTTTTATTCGTTAAAAGGAAGTTTTCAGACAAAAATTGCATAGTGTCCCCCTTGTTTTTAGACATATATAATTATTATATCATAATTAAAATAGTTATACAATACCTTCAGCAAAAAAACATTGTTTGCTACGACAATTATTTTGAGAAAATCACCGTTCCCTTTTACCGTATAAAAAAGCAGGAGCCGAAGCTCCCGCTTTTGTGTTTATTTAATTAAATTGAATTGATTTTGTATTAGCCGATGTAAGCTGGATCTGTAACAAAAGCAATATATTCAATTTCGATGCAGTTTCCAGATGCAATCGTACCATTCGTGAAAAAGTCTAAAATTAGCTCATTCTTATTAGACGTTGTATATTTTTCTCCCCAGCGTGATATCTGTATTGAACTATCACTGCTATCACCTATCCACTTGATATCAGAGGAGGTGTAAACTCCGTTAAGTCCAAAATATACCTCGATGCCATCAAGGGATGTGTTCTTTTTGTACTTAATTACAAGATAAGCGTTGTTTACACTCCAAGTATTGCCGCCCTTGGGATCAACAATAATTCTCATCTGACCTTCAGGAGAAAGGTTTGTACAAGTGAATCGTACAAAAGAACCGATCTTTTCTTTTGTAGCTGTAACTGTTGTACTTACAGTACCATTGCTATGCAATAGATCAAATACAGTGCTTGCATTATTATCGAGATCTGTAGCAGTCCACATAATATTTATCCCAGGATCAACAACATTGAACTGTCTTGCATCAACCCACTGACCTGTAGAATTGTGTATAACTGCAACATTGTACGTGCCTGTAGCAAGTGAGCTTACATTGAAACTTACAGAACCACCATTGGCGGTAGCAGAATTCTTGGAG
>JAZRDO010000029.1:0-35836 GCA_045660325.1 Eubacteriales bacterium | reverse complement strand
GTACGTGTGTCGACCGAGCTTGTCGCCTCGTCAAGAACGAGAATAGGAGCCTTGGAAAGTGCGGCTCTGGCGATATTGAGAAGCTGGCGCTGACCCTGTGAGAGGTTTGCTCCGTCGCCCTCAAGCATTGTGTTATAGCCGTCGGAAAGTCTCATAATGAAGCTGTGAGCCGACGCGGTCTTTGCCGCCTCGATTACTTCTTCGTCGGTCGCGTCAAGACGGCCGTAGCGGATGTTTTCCATAACCGTGCCCGTGAACAGGTGAGTGTCCTGAAGCACCATTGCGATATGCGAGCGGAGTGCATCGCGCTTGATATCCTTGATGTTTACACCGTCGATCGTGATCGTGCCTGATTCAATGTCGTAGAATCGGGAGAGAAGGTTAGTTACGGTGGTTTTACCCGCACCCGTCGAGCCTACGAAGGCGATCTTCTGACCGGGATGAGCGTATAAAGTGAGATTTTTGAGAATGATCTTATCGGGATTGTAGCCAAAGGTTACGTTATCAAATATAACGTCGCCGCGCATATCGGGCATTTCGTTTGCGTTCTCCGCGTCGGGTATCTCGGGAGCTTCGTCCATAACGGCAAAAACTCTCTCAGCGCCCGCTAAGGCAGAGAAGATAGCCGTCGTCTGCTGTGCGAGGTTATTCATGGGCATACTGAACTGACGGGAGTACGTAGCAAAGAGGGAAAGCGCGCCGGGGTCGATTTTGCCCATACACATAAGCACACCGCCTACGCCGATCGTAACCGCATAGCTTATCTGGCTTGTGTTGCCGAGAATGGGGCCCATAAGACCGCCGATGAACTGCGACTTGAACTGCTTGTCGCGAAGGTCCTCGTTGAGCAAGGAGAATTCGTCGACACAGACATCCTCATGATTGAATACCTTTACGACCTTCTGACCTGTGATGGTTTCTTCAATATAGCCGTTAGCCGCGCCGAGAGCCGCCTGCTGACCCGAATAGTACTTTCTGGATTTCTTGGTTATTACCATACCGCCGAAGAAGAATATCGGGATAAAGCAAACTGTGATAAGTGTGAGCCAGGGATTTGTCGTTATCATAAAGATGAACGTACCGATAAGGGTAATTACACCCGAAACGATGCTCGTAAGCGAGTTGTTGAGCATCATATCGATACTGTCAACGTCGTTTGTAAATCTCGACATAACCTCGCCCGTAGGATGAGTGTCAAAGTATTTTACGGGAAGCTTCTGGAGTTTTTTGAAAAGGTCAACACGGATCTTTTCAAGAGAATTCTGGGAGATCGTGAGCATTATTCTCGACTGAAGATAGGTCGTGAGAATAGTGGTGATATAAACTGCCGCCAATATTGTGAGCGCGGACGCGATATATAAGAGCGCCTCGGTCGCTACCTCGCTGTAGGAGTTGCCTACGATCTTTGAGAGAAATCCCGTCGCGTAATCCTTGAACCATTCTATAAGTCCGTCGGTAAACTTATATATGGGGGAGGAGATGGATGCCTCATCCACCACGTAGCCGGGGATAAGGGACGAGAGACGGTTGATAATCGGTCTTGTAAGGTAGCCGCCGACAAGGGAGGTTACCGTATTTAAAATCATAAAGAAGAATACGACGATAAGAAGATATTTGTAGTTGCCGATATAGGAGAGAATACGGCTTACGGTCTTTCTTACGTTCTTCGGCTTGCCGCTCGGACCGCGCATGTGTCCGCCTCGTCCGCCGGGGCCGCCCATAGGTCTGCCTGCGGGTCCGCGGTGCTTGGCGTGGCTGTTATACTGCTTTTGAAGTGCTTCAAGTGATCTTGCCATGCCTTATCCCTCCTTTCTGTCGTTCTGGGAGTTGTAAATCTCCTGATATTCGATATTTTCTCGCATTAAGGTTTCGTGGTCGCCGATACCCGTGATTCTGCCCTCGTCCATAACTACGATCATATCTGCATTGCGAACGGAGGAGATTCTCTGCGCAATAATGATCTTCGTCGTGTCGGCAAGCTCATTTTTGAACGCCTCTCGGATATGTGCCTCGGTTGCGGTGTCGACCGCACTTGTGGAGTCGTCAAGAATGAGGATCTTGGGCTTTTTAAGGAGAGCTCGCGCGATACAGAGACGCTGCTTTTGTCCGCCCGAAACGTTTACACCGCCCTGACCGAGCACGGTTTCGTATCGATCGGTAAAGCCCTCGACGAATTTGTGCGCCTGCGCGCTTTCGGCAACGGCATATATTTCCTCATTTGTCGCGTCCTCCTTGCCCCAGAGGAGATTTTCCTTTATCGTGCCCGAGAAAAGCACGTTCTTCTGGTGCACCATGCCAACGCCCTCGCGGAGATTGTAGAGAGTGTAGTCCTTGATATCCTTGCCGTCGACGAGAATTTCGCCCTCGTCGGTGTCGTAGAGTCTTGGAATGAGAGAAACGAGAGTCGTTTTACCGCATCCCGTTGATCCGATAATGCCGACGGTCGAGCCCGCCTCTATCTTGAGGCTTATATTGTCAAGCACGGGCTCCGCGCTGTTTTTATAATAACGGAAGGTTACGTTTTTGAATTCTATCTCGCCGCGCTCAACTATAGCGGAGGAGTCTGCGCTTTCGGTATCCTTGATGTCGATATCCTCCTCAAGCACCTCGGAGATTCGTCTTGCCGATGCAAGCGCGCGGGAGGAGAACATAAGCATCATAGTTACCATCATAAGAGAATGAAGTATCTGCGACACGTACATAGTAAACGCGGAGAGGTCGCCTGCGGAGAAGCCGCCCTCGACACCGAGATTCTTTATTACGAGCACGCTACCGAACCAGATAACGAGGATTGTCGTAAGATACATAAAGAAGGTCTGGAAGGGGCTCATAAGGATCATGTTCTTCATAGCCGCCATACCCGAATCCTTGAGGTTTCGGTTGGCGCGGTTGAACTTTTCTTCCTCGAAGCTCTCGCGAACGAAGGATTTTACCACGCGCACGTTCGTGATGTTTTCCTGAACTGTGGAGTTGATCGCGTCAACCTTCTCCTGTCTCTTTGCAAAGAGGGGCATACCGCGCATAATTATAATAACTATTGTAAGAATGAGCAGAGGGAGAGTGATAAGAAGCACTGTGGACAGATCGGGGCTCTTCTGAATTGCCATTATGATGGCGCCGATAAGCATACCGGGGGAGCGGAGCATCATACGGAGAGCCATATTTACCATCATTTGTATCTGGGAGACGTCATTTGTAAGTCTTGTTACAAGCGAGCCTGTGGAGTACTTGTCGATATTCGCAAAGCTGAAGCCCTGAACCTTGGCAAAAAGGTCGCGACGGATGTCGGATGCGAAGTTTACACTCGCCTTTGCGCCGAAATACGAGCCGCCGATACCGCCGAGCATCATAACTATCGCGGTCAGTATCATAAGTCCCATAATGCCGAGGGACGTTCCCTCGGTAAGTGTGCCGTCAAGTCCTGAGTCAATTATCGCGCCGAGGAATATCGGCATCAAGATCTCGCCTACGACCTCTATTATCATACAGAGGGGTCCCAATATGAAATATGCGAGATAGGGCTTTATATATTTAAACCATTTTTTCACGTCTTACTGTCCTCCTCGATTTTTTCTTCGGTAGATTGAAGATTTGTATATACCTTGCGGAGAAGTCTTGTGAATTCCTCTGTTTCCGTCTCGGTAAAATTCTCAAACATAGCCTTGTCTATACAAGAAAAGTATTCGCGGGTGGCTTCCGCCTCTGAAAGTCCCTTTTCGGTGATCTTGATCTCGTTTACTCTGCCGTCGCCGTCGTCTGAGGGACGCATTCTTTCGACGTATCCGAGCTTTTCAAGCTTTTTGAGCGTTACCGTTACTGCCGCGGGGCTTATCCCGAATTTCTTTGCTATTTCGCACTGCGAGGGAGCAACCTCGGTTTTTGAAAGATACATAAGCATCCTGTGCTGGGACGGCTGTATGTCGGTCGTTGCCGCGCGTCGTTCCGCGAGCTTTTTGTGAAGTCTGCCCGTCTGCAAAAAGAGCATTACAAGGTCTTTATATTTCGTTTCTGCCATTTTTATACCTCAGTAAAAAGATTAACAGGTTAATAATTAACAAGTTAACAATATTCTATCACACGGCGAGCGCAAAGTCAATACTTTTTTTGCGGGGGAAGGGGGAATTTTTTAAAATAAAAAAGACGGAGAATAGCGTGATACTCTTAACGGAGTATCACGCTAACTTAGTTTGCCCTTACGGTCAAGTGAAGTTTACTTCGTAAGTGAAGTTATCCTGCGGATAGTGAAGTTTTGCCTTTGGCAAAGTGGCAAACTTAACTTCACTGCGTGCCTTGGCGAGCAACTTCACTGCGCATAGCGCAACTTCACTTTCGCGTTAGCGAAAACTTCACTAATAGAAAAAGAGCAGACACACAAGATCTTTGTCTTACGTGTTTGCTCTTTTTGTTTGTATAAGGGTTTGGGCTTAGCGTACGCGCTCACCGAGTCCTGTGTCAGGGTGGAGGAATACAACGCGAACGTCCTCTTCGCCCGAGGCGAGGATCATGCCGTTGGATTCAATTCCGCAAAGAGTTGCGGGGGAGAGGTTAGCTACTACGATAACCTTCTTACCGATAAGCTCCTCGGGAGTATAGTACTTGGCGATACCCGAAACCACCTGTCTCTTTTCGTAGCCGAGATCTATCTGAAGCTTCAAAAGCTTCTTTGCCTTCGGCACCTTTTCGCATTCAATGATCTGCGCGGTGCGAAGCTCTACGTTCATAAAGTCCTGAATGCCGATAATAGCGCAGCCTTCGGGCTTTTCCTTTGCCTTTTCAGCCTTCTCAGCCGCAATTCTCTTGGCTTCCATTTCTGCTTCAAGCTCTGCGAGCATCTTTGCCTCGTCAATTCTTGCGAACATTACCTTGGAGTCGCAAACCGTGTTGCCTGCGATCATACCGCAGAATTTGTCTGCCGTGCCGATCGTGTCAAAGCCGCATGCATCTGTGCCAAGCTCTGCGAGAATCTCCTCGCAGGTTGCGGGAATGAAGGGGGTGAGCATTACAGCGCCCCAACGGATCGCTTCAAGAAGATTGTAGAGAACTGTTCCGAGGCGCTCTCTCTTTGTTTCGTCCTTTGCAAGAACCCAAGGAGTCGTCTCATCTATATACTTGTTAGCGCGGGAGAGCATATCGAATACTTCCTCAAGCGCGTCTGCGATATGGAACGTGTCCATAAGAGAGCAGAACTTCTTGAATGTTTCTTCGCACTTTGTAATAAGCTCGTTGTCGAGCTCTTCCTTTGCGGTGGGAGCCATAATAACCTTGTCAAAGTACTTCTTCTGCATATCGAGAGTACGCTTTACGAGGTTGCCGAGGTTGTTTACAAGGTCTGTGTTGTATCTCTTGATAACGCTCTCGTAGGTGATGCTTCCGTCGCTGCCGAAGGGCATTTCGGAGAGGGCGTAGTATCTTACGCCGTCAACACCGAAGCGAGTCGCAAGCTCGTCCGCGTAAATAACGTTTCCGCGGGACTTGGACATCTTGTCAGTACCGAAGTTGAACCAGGGATGACCGAAGATCTGCTTCGGGAGGGGAATATCGAGAGCCATAAGGAAGATAGGCCAGTAGATAGTGTGGAAACGGAGAATATCCTTACCGATAACGTGAACGTCGCAGGGCCAGTACTTTCTGAACTGCTCCCTCTGTTCCTCGTATGACTTATCGGGATCGTAGCCGATAGCCGTGATATAGTTTGTAAGCGCGTCAAGCCAAACGTAGGTTACGTGCTTGGGGTCGAAGCTTACGGGGATACCCCATGTGAAGGAGGTACGGGAAACGCAAAGATCCTGAAGACCTGCCTTTAAGAAGTTGTTTACCATTTCCTTCTTTCTGGACTCGGGCTGAATGAAGTCGGGGTTTGCTTCAATATGTTCAATAAGCTTGTCCGCATACTTTGTCATCTTGAAGAAGTATGCTTCCTCGCTTGCGCGCTGCACCTCGCGGCCGCAGTCGGGGCACTTGCCGCCATCTGCCTGTGTTTCCGTGAAGAAGGATTCGCAGGGGGTACAGTACCAGCCCTCGTATTTGCCCTTGTATATGTCGCCCTGCTCGTAGAATTTCTTGAAGATCTTTGCTACGGCGGTCTCGTGATAATCGTCTGTCGTACGGATGAAATAGTCGTAGCTTGTGTTCATTCCGTCCCAAACCGTTTTGATCTCGCCTGCTACATTGTCAACGTACGCCTTGGGTGTGATGCCCGCGTCTGCTGCGAGATTTTCGATCTTCTGTCCGTGCTCGTCAGTACCCGTGCAGAAGAATACGTCGTAGCCCTGCGCTCTCTTGTATCTTGCCATCGCGTCGGTTGCGATAACCTCGTATGTGTTGCCGAAGTGAGGCTTTCTTGACGCGTAAGCGATTGCGGTAGTTATATAATACTTACCCTTGTTTTCCATTTCTTTACCCTTACATACTGCGAATGGGCAGTATGCCTTTCTATAAATGAATTGGCAATATTTGTTTGCTAATATATTATTATATCAAAAGATCGGGATTTTTACAATAGGAAATACCAAAATTTTTTATATATACCAATAATTTGTATAAAACATTATAAAATTGAATGTTTTTCGTTCGGTTTCTTAATCGAAAATTAAGAAACTCTTGACATTCTACGTGAAATATGATATAATTCACATAACAATTGACATCTTTTACGGTGTGACTCGGAGAAAGGAGGAGCGCCTGCTTTTTATGTTAAAAAGAATAATATGCGGACTTCTTCTTGTATCCGTGCTCGGTTCGGCGGTTGCCTGCTCGGGCGGTCTTATGGGTGTGTTTACGGGCGATGAGACGACTGAAACAACGCCACCCACCTACATTCCTCCCGTGGATGACGGGGGCAACGGGGAAGAGAACAAAAATCCCGAAAAGAATACGGGAGCGAATGCGACGGACAGAGTGGAGAATCCCTTCGTCAGCGCGGATAAGCATCCCTTGTCTACGGTTTCACTCAACGCGAGCCGCGCGACTTATTACTATTTCAGAAATCTTGTAAATAAGGATTATACGTTGTCCCAGCTTCAGAAATGCAGCTACGACTTCAAGATAGAGGAGTTTTTGAATTACTTCGGATTCAAGGCGCCAAATCCCGTAAGCTCAGCCGTTTTCGGCTTCGGTTCGGATATGATGGCGTGCCCTTGGAACGAGGATTCCGCGCTTTTGAGATTTACCTTTAAAACGCGCGATCTTACGAGTGATGCTCCAAACAATTTCGTTTTCCACATTGACGTTACCGAGTCAATGGCAAGAGAGGACGTTCTTCCCTTGTTCAAGCAGGTGTTCGATAGCTTCGCATCGGCGCTTGATTCCGATGACGTGGTGTCGGTGGTGCTTTGCTCGGCAAACGAAGAAATAATTGTAGACGGATATAGCAAGGACAAATCCGACGAGCTTGTCTTGGCGATAAATTCTATTGAGATCGGGCAGGGAACTAACACAGGCGCATCGCTCGGTGTGGCATTCTCGGTAGCTAAGAAGCACTATATTGAGGGAGGAAACAACCTCGTCGTTATGGTGTCCGATGGAGACGTGTCCGAGAAGCTTTGCTCTGAGGTTAAGGAAAATGCCGAGGACGGTATTTACACTTCGGTTCTGGGCTTTGGAGACAGCAATCATAAAAATGCGAAGCTCGAAAAGCTTGCAGATGCGGGCTCGGGCAGATATTTCTATATTGACGGCGTGAGCCGAGGCGAGTACGTTTTAGGTAAGGAGCTTTTTGTGCCCGCTACGGTGCTTGCCGACGACGTGAAGATAGACGTTAATTTCAACAGCGACTACGTTTCCGAATACAGACTTATCGGTTACGTTTATCAGGGCGAGATAGATGAGGAAAATTCTCAGGTAGTTCCCGTAGGAAAGATATATTCGGGCGATAGCATAACTCTGTGCTATGAGGTAAAGCTTACCGAGGAGGCATACGAGAAAAGCCGTGAATTTGCATCCGCACGCCTTACTTATAAGAATTACAAGGCAGACGAAGACGATTATTCGCAAAGCCTGTCGGTATCCACAGGGCTTGCCTTTGACGATCCTGATGACGATACGGTATTTATGTCGGCGGTTATCAAGACGGTTATGATCCTCCAGAAGAGTGAGCATATCGGAAAGCTGACGGTAAATGACGTTCTCGCGGATCTTCGAGAGATGAATTTTGAGGGACATCCCGAGAGAGAAGAGTTCAGAGCGCTGCTCGAAAAAATCGTTGCGGCTAAAAAATAAGAAATAAAAAAGGCAGTTCGTTGAACTGCCTTTTGTTTTATTCGTTAGGGTTTTCCGAGCTCTGCTTTTTTTCTTTTTCGAGCTCACCGCGGCTCTTGCCGTCCTTCTTGGTATTGAAGGTCCAGCCCTCGCCGTTTATTTCGTGCGCGCTTGTGATAGTAACGAACGCGTCCTTGTCGACTGTGTTGATAATATTGAGCACCTCGCTGTATTCACGGATAGTGAACGTGAGCATAATCATCTTTTTAGGCTCTCCCGAATAACCGCCGACCGCGCTGATAAAGGTCGTAGTTCTGTTGAGTCTGTGTCTTACCTCTGTGTTGATAATATCCGCCTTTTCGGAAATGATTTCCGCCTTGTATGCCTTGGAGCTTCCTACGAAGAGGTGGTCGATCATAACCGCGCAAACGATAGCGGATGCTATACCCAAAAGTGAAAGAGCGAGGTTTTGAACTGCGAACATACCCATAACGACTACGGATGCATCTACTAAGAATATTACGACCGAGCTCTTGGCTCTCTTGAAGAATTTACAGATCGAAAGTGCGATGATGTCAACGCCACCGGTTGAGCCACCGCCCATAAAGGTGATAGCGCATCCCGCACCAACGAGCGCGCCGCCGAAAACTGCCGCGAGCAGGGGAGCTATGGGAGTAAGATCGTATGCATAGGAGGGAACGTGCTTCGACAGATCAAAGAATCCGTTGAATGCGCCGTGTCTTACAAGATTATTGGATATCGTAAAGAAAGCGGGATAAAAGATAGAGGAAACGAGGGTCTTAATTGCAAAATTCTTGCCGAGAATAATGAGACCGGCAAAGAACATGATCCAGGTAAGTCCCGTTACGTATACGTCCATCATAGTTATCTGCGCTATTCCGAACAGCTCTATCTGTTCGGGGAGAAGGTTGCCGAGAAAATGGTCCAAGGCAATTCCTATACCCGTAACGCCACCGGCGATAATATCGAAGGGAACGAGGAATATACCTGTTCCGATGCCGAGCACGGCTGAGCCTGCGATAACTAAAAGTATATTTTTGATTTCGTTATAAATTTCTTTTTTGGTAAGAGGTCTTCTGTTGCTTTTTTTCTGCTTCATACCATACTCCTTTATGTATTGAAATTCGGTGTATATGCGGCTGATGCGGATTCGCGGCTCTGGAAATATCCGTCAAATCCGAGTGATTCCGCCGTCTTCAGTACGCTTGAATATTCGTACGTGGTAAGCCTTCGCGTAAGATTTTTGTATCCGCCGTCGGATATATCGTAAAAGTCGGGCGTATATTGGCTCATAAGGCTCAATATTACGCTTTTTGGAGAAATTCTTTTGCTGACTTCGGTAAGCATGCATATAGAATCATCCCTGCAGCCGGGCAGGACGAGATGGCGCATGATTACCCCGCGCTCAAGCATTCCGATATCATTGTATTTCGGCGTGCCGACCTGACGGAGCATTTCACATAGCGCGTCGGCAGCCCTTGGAAAGTAGTCCTCGGCATTTGAATATGCCTTTGAAATTTCGCCCGAAAAATACTTGATGTCGGGCATATAAATGTCAATAAGACCGTCAAGTGCGCGAAGGGATTCTACGCTTTCATATCCTCCCGAATTCCATACGAAGGGGAGACTTATGCTCTTTCTCGCCTCTTTGATAATAGGGATAAGTGCCCTTGTATAATGCGTGGGTGTTACGAATTCTATACATTCCGCGCCCTCGTCGGCAAGAGAGATAATGAGATCGAGAAGCTCGCTAGCGTTGTATTCCTTGCCTGCGACTCCGCGACTTATCGCCTTGTTCTGACAGTAAACGCATTTGAGATTACAGCCCGAAAAGAAGATTGTTCCCGCGCCGTTCTTACCTGAAATGCAGGGCTCCTCCCATTTGTGTAGCATATGCTTTGCTACGAAAATGCGCTCGGGCATTTTGCAAAATCCGCGAGATGATTTTCTGTCGATATTGCAATTTTTAGGACAAATATTGCATTTTTCCACGTAAAAGCACCTCGTTTCCACTTTACTATTACTTATTATACACTAAAAAAACAAAAAAAGCAATATTTTTTGTTTATTTGTATTTACACTTATTTTTCTTTGTGATATAATTGATAAGATAGATTTTTAAATTTCGTAAGGAGATAAATTATGGGAATTGAAAATACTGAGCTTAACTGGCAGCTTATATGGGATTCTCTCATTAATATTTGCATTGATCTTGCTATTAAGATCGTTGTCAGCGTGCTTGTGCTTATTGTCGGCAGGATCATTATCAAGGCAATAGTGAAAAAAATAAGAAAAAGCAAGCTTTTAAATAAGAGCGAGCCTACAGCAAAGAAGTTTTTCGAGGCGTTTACAAAGATTGCGTTAAACGTTTCTTTGGCGGTGCTTGTCGTTGCAATTATGGGCGTGCCTATGGCATCAATCGTTGCCGTTATAGGCAGTATCGGTGTGGCGATCTCTCTTGCGGTGCAGGGTACTCTTTCTAATCTCGCGTCGGGAATTATGCTTCTTGTGTTCAAGCCATATAAGCTTGACGATTATATTGAATCGGGCGATTACAGCGGAACGGTTACCGATCTCGGAGTTTTCTACACGACGCTTACGTCTCCCGATAATAAGACCATTGTCATTCCGAACAGCTCGCTTACAGGTTCAACGCTTGTAAACTATTCCACAAAGGATACAAGACGACTTGATCTTCAGTTCAACGTTGAATACGGAAGTGATATAGAAAATGTCAAGAGAATCATCAATGGAGTGATTGTCCGTCATAGTGAGATCCTTCCTGATGTAGCGCCCTTTATCCGCCTTACTGAGCTGCGCGATTCCTCACTTTGCATTACGGTAAGAGTATGGTGTCACAGTAATGATTTTTGGACTCTTAAATTCAATTTGCTTGAAGAGATCACGCAGGCATTCAAGGATGAGGGAATAGTTATTCCTTACAATAAAATGACCGTTAAGATCGAGAATAACGACGGCAAGAAGGAAGATTGAAATGACGCTTGAGAAGGTAAATATATCCTTTGGCGATATGGAAAAGGCAGACGTCGCGGCAGTGGCGCAAAGATTGGTTTTGTCCTTTACGGAAAAGGGAAAAACACTTGCGAGTGCGGAGTCCTGCACGGGCGGCAAATTTGGCGACGCGGTGACCTCGGTCTCGGGTGCTTCGGTGGTCTATCTCGGCGGCGTTATCTCTTATACGAACGACGTAAAAAGAGAGCTTCTCGGCGTGAGAGAGGACACACTTGAACGCTTTACGGCGGTAAGTGAATATACTGCTCTTGAGATGGCGCAGGGTGTAATGACAAGGCTCGGCTCGGATTTCGGAGTGAGCGTTACGGGATATGCGGGGCCTACGGGCGGCGATGAGATAAATCCCGTCGGAACGGTATTTGTCGGCATATCGTCGGCTGAAGCATCAAAAGTGATCAGGATATCCTTCCCTGAGGGAGCAAGCAGGGAGGATATACGCTCGTATGCTGTGTATTTTATGCTTTGCGAGCTTTTGAACGCTGTTGAGAAATAAGGCTTTTGTTATATTTGTCAATAGGCGGCTTGATTTTTTGGTAAATATGCTTAACTGAAAATTTAAGTTAATACTTGATTTATTTGTAAAAATGTATTAAAATATATAATATTCGTGTTTTCGACGTAAAATATACATTTTCGTCATAAGGAGGCATTTTTAGTATGGCAAAATTTAAGAAGATCGGTATTCTTACCTCGGGTGGCGACGCTCCCGGTATGAACGCGGCTATAAGAGCTGCGGCAAGAAAGGCTATGAGCGAGGGCATCGAGGTTGTAGGAATACGCGAAGGATATAACGGACTTATTAACGGAAATATTATTCCTCTCGATACTCATGCGGTATCTAATATTATCACTCACGGTGGAACGATCCTTTATTCCTCCCGCTGTCCCGAATTCAAGACCGAGGAGGGCATGCAGAAGGCGGTTGCTACGTGTAAGGAGCACGGCATTGATGCGGTTGTTGTTCTTGGTGGTGACGGTACCTTCAGAGGCGCGACGGATCTTACGAACCACGGAATTCCCTCGGTCGGCATCCCCTGTACGATCGACAACGACATTACGGCATCCGAGTACACTATCGGATTCGATACTGCGATGAACACGGTCGTTTCTCTTGTGGACAGCTTGCGCGAGACATGTGAGTCCCATGCAAGATGTAACGTGGTTGAGGTAATGGGACGCGATTGCGG
Organism: Eubacteriales bacterium; assembly: GCA_045660325.1. Classification (GTDB taxonomy): domain Bacteria; phylum Bacillota; class Clostridia; order Oscillospirales; family CAG-272; genus SVTX01. Next base: position 23,399 of record JAZRDO010000029.1, on the reverse strand, counting down.
TAACATTGCGCTTTACGCGGGTATCGCGTCGGGGGCGGTTATCATTGCGGTTCCCGAAATGGATTTTGATGAGGATTACGCTATTTCCGTGCTTCAAAGAGCGAGAAATAACGGCAAGCGCGGACTTATTTGCGTATTCAGTGAGGGTATCCCGAAGAAGCTTGGCGAGGGCTATAGCGAGGCATTCGTTGAGAAGCTCAACGCTGAAACGGGAATCGATACGAGATTTGCTCGACTCGGTCACGTGGTGCGCGGCGGTTCTCCCTCTCTTAGAGACAGATTTACAGCAACTCAGATGGGCGCTCGCGCGGTAGATTGCTTGCTTGAAGGTAAGAGCAACGTGGTTATCGGCTTCCAGAACGGTAAGATCACTTCTATCGATATCAATTACGCGTTGGTGCTTGACCGTATGTATAAGGGAACACTCAAGGACGGCGACCTTGATAGCTTCAGCGCAGAGGAAATTGAGGAAATGAAGACTATTTGCGCAAACAGACACGCGAAGATAGAGAGACTTTATAAGATGTCTTACGACATTTGCGAATAAAAAAGCGGTGCCTTTTGTGCAGAACAAAAGCCACACCGAGAAACATATTTAGCTTTTAAAAATATAAAGTATGTGGACTTCTAATATTGAAACCCGCCTTGGTAGGCGGGTTTTTCTATTTGATTTTTCTGCGGGTTCTCCCGTCCGCTGCCGAAAACAAAAAAGAACACCGATAGGTGCGGGGGTCGAACCGAGCTTTGCGCCGTCGCTTCCGTGACATCAAATGTCGCAAAGCAAGAAACTTTGTTTCTTCGCAACAAAAACCAACCGCCTAACGTCGACGGTTGGTTTTTCTGTGGGTTCTCCCGTCCGCTGCCGAAAACAAAAAAGAACACCGATAGCGCGGGAGGTCGAACCGAGCTTTGCGCCGTCGCTTCCGCGACATCAAATGTCGCAAAGCAAGAAACTTTGTTTCTTCGCAACAAAAACCAACCGTCTAACGTCGACGGTTGATTTTTCTGCGGGTTCTCGCAACCGCTGCCGAAAACAAAAAAGAACACCCAAGAGGGTGTTCTTTTTTGTTTTGGTGCCGGAAGCGGGGGTCGAACCCGCACGGTATCGCTACCACCGGATTTTGAGTCCGGCACGTCTGCCAATTCCATCATTCCGGCATCGTCGCATTTTTGCGACTTAATGATTATATCATACAAATTTTAATTAGTCAATAGGGTTTTGAAAATTTTTAATCACATAAAAGTGGTAAAATCGGCGCGGAGTTTGTTTGACTCCGCGCTCAATTTTGCTTTATATCACCCCATTCAGCATATCATCCATGCTGTAAAGTCCGGGCTCTTTGCCTATGATAAATTCTGCCGCTTTGATTGCGCCTGCGGCAAAGAGGGTACGGGATGCGGCGGAGTGGGAGATGGTAATTACCTCGTCGCGACCTGCGAAGATGACCTCGTGCTCACCGATAATCGAGCCACCGCGTACCGCGTGGATGCCGATCTCCTCGGCGGAACGCTTCTCGCGCTTTTCGTGTCTGTCGTACACGTAATTTGTCGATTCGCGTGTTTCGGCAATCGCATCGGCTATCATAAGAGCCGTGCCCGAGGGAGCATCGAGCTTGTTTCTGTGATGCTTTTCAATGATCTCAATATCATAATCAACGCCTAAAAATTCGGACGCCTTGCGGGAGAGGGCGATCAGGAGATTTACGCCGATCGACATGTTTCTCGAGAAAAATACGGGGGTTTTTTCTGCCGCCTCTCTCATAGTTTCGAGCTCTTCGTCGGTGTGTCCCGTAGTTGCGATAACCGCGGGGATGCCGTTTTTCGCGGCATATTCCATAATTGCGGGAAGGGAGGTGTGATGCGAAAAATCAACTATTACGTCGGGGCGCTCGACGTTATCAAAAATGCTTTTATATACGGGGAAGGAGCTTTCTCCGTCGGCTATATCGACGCCTGAAATTATTTCTATTCTATTGTTTTCGCGGGCGGAGTCAATGATCGCGCCACCCATTCTTCCAAAGCAGCCCGAGAGCAAAATCTTTGTCATTTTCAAAGGTCCTTTCGTTTAGGATTTTGTCTTATTTTATAAGGGAATATTCCTTCATTACGGAAATGAGCTTTTCACGGTTTGCATCCTCCATTTCGCACAGGGGAAGTCGCATTTCATCCGAGCAAAGTCCCATGATTCCGCACGCAGTCTTGACGGGTACGGGGTTGACCTCAATAAAGAGGGAATTCATAAGCTTTAAGTAGTCGAGCTGCAATTTACGGCTCGTTGCGATATCTCCGTCGAAGAAGGACTTGCAGAGGTTATGCATTTCGCGGGGGAGGAGATTCGAGAATACCGAGATAACGCCCTTTCCTCCGAGAGAGAGGATGGGGAGCACCTGGTCGTCGTTGCCGGAGTATATGTCAAGAGAATCACCGCATTCGTCAGCGATCTGCGCTATAAGCGAGAGGTTGCCCGAGGCCTCCTTGGTCGCGACGATATTTTCGTGCTTTGCAAGCTCGCGGTAAACGGGCATAGTGATATTACAGCCCGTTCTTGAGGGTACGTTGTAAAGAATTATGGGCTTATCTACCGCGTCGGCGGTCATAAGGAAGTTCTTTATAAGTCCCTTAGGCGTTGCCTTGTTGTAGTAGGGGGTAACGACGAGAAGTCCGTCGCAGCCCGCATCACACGCGAATTTTGAAAGCTCGATTCCGTACGCGGTATCGTTTGAGCCCGTACCCGCGATAACGGGAACGCGTCCATCTACCTTCTCGACCGCATAGGCGATAACTCCGCAGTGTTCCTCGTGTGTAAGCGTGCTTGCCTCGCCCGTCGTGCCTGCGACAACGAGGGCGTCGATTCCGCCGTTTATCTGAAATTCAATAAGCTCGCCAAACGCCTCGTAGTCCACCTGATTATCCTTGAACGGTGTAACGATTGCAGTTGCCGCGCCTGTAAAAATGCTTTTCTTAAGCTTGCTCATGGTAAAGTCTCCTTCAAGTGAGAAAAATAAATAAAAAAACCGGCAAAAGCGCCGGAATCCCATTTGTTTTTATATATAATAGTACTTGAAAAAAATTCTTCTTTGTGCTATAATAAACAAAGCAAACGGATAGCGCTCCATCTTAAAAAGATGACAGTCGACAGGCTATTAACCGGGCGACCGATATAGCCCGTGCCGTACGGGGCTACACCTCGGCGTTCCATACTCCGCATAAAGATCTCAATCGGCTTCGGCTGCCTTGATCCTTGGGGGTTATGATACGCGCCTCTATCAAACAGTATATGCAAAATTACTGTATATTTACAATACCACATTTTTTACGGTTTGTCAATAGCCTTGTGTCGCATTTGCGCTACCTTACACAAAATTTATGAGAAAATAAAAAACAGGAAATAGAGAGAAAAGCATGGAAAATAAGGTTATTATCAACGAAAAGGCTCCGACCGATCTTTTGCGCTCGGACTTTTATTACGATCTGCCCGAGAGACTTATCGCGCAGCATCCTATGGCGGAGAGAGATACAAGCCGTCTTATGGTGCTCGACAGAGCGGCTGGCAGTATTGACCATAAGCATTTTTACGACGTTATCGATTATCTTCGCGAGGGAGACGTGCTCGTTATCAACAATTCAAAGGTTATTCCCGCGAGAATTTACGGTCACGTTGAGGGCAGAGAAGAAGCGAATATTGAGCTTTTGCTTCTTCGCCAGAAGGAGCTTGATACCTGGGAATGCTTGGTTAAGCCCGGTAAGAGAGCAAAGGTTGGAATGAAGCTTGTTTTTGGCGAGGGACTTCTTCGTGGCGAGGTTGCGGAAATTACCGAAGAGGGCAACAGATACATAAAGTTTGATTATGACAGAGAAAGATACGAGAACATTTACAATATTCTCAATCTTATCGGACTTATGCCCCTGCCGCCCTATATTACGGAGAGACTTTCCGATAACAGCCGTTACCAGACAGTTTACGCCAAGACAGAAGGAAGCGCTGCGGCTCCCACGGCGGGCTTGCATTTTACTCCCGAGCTTTTAGAGAAAATTCGAGAGAAGGGAATCAAGATAGCACCCGTTATGCTCCACGTTGGACTTGGCACGTTCCGTCCCGTTAAGGAGGACAGGATCGATGCTCACGTAATGCATACCGAGTACATTTCGGTATCCGAGGAGAGCGCAAGAATTATCAACGAGTGCCGTGCAAACGGCGGTAGAGTAATATGTGTAGGCACGACCTCCTGCCGTACAATCGAGAGTGTTTCCACTCCCGACGGCAGAGTTCAGGCTATGAGCGGAGATACGGGAATTTTCATTTATCCCGGCTACAAGTTCAAGGCGGTTGACGCGTTAATAACCAACTTCCACCTGCCCGAGAGCACACTTATTATGCTTGTTTCCGCCTTTTACGATCAGGAAAAGGTTATGGAGGCATACAAAACGGCGGTTGAAGAGGAGTATAGATTCTTTTCTTTCGGCGATGCAATGCTGATCGTATAAATTCCGCAATACTGCGTTGTCGGGCGACGCGGTCGGCTCGGAGTAGGTAACTACACCTTTGCCTTCCTTGCGCCTTTACGCCTTGTCTTGCGAAATTTCTCCTGACCAGCACCCATATCACGCGTTCCGCGAGCATAGCGGAGATAATGTTAATTTTTTAAGTGCAGAGTGATAAGAATATGAGTGAAAAAATAAAAATTTACGGTGTCGTAGGTCCTACGGCGAGCGGAAAGACCGCGCTTGCGATCGAGCTTGCAAAAAGGATCGGCGGCGAGATAGTTTGCTGCGATTCAATGCAGATCTACAAGGAAATGAATATCGGAACCGCCAAGCCCACTGACGAGGAAAGGGCGGCGGCGCCCCATCATATGACTGACTTTTTGTCTCCTTACGTTGCGTACTCCTGCGCGGATTACGTAAAGGATGCCGATGCGGTCGTAAATGATATCGTATCTCGCGGGAAAAAGCCCATCTTTTGCGGCGGAACGGGACTTTATCTTGACAGATTTCTTCGTGGCGGAAACAGCGACGAAGCCTCCTGCGATATGGATTATCGCGCATCTCTTACGGAGATCTCAAAGGAAGAGGGCGGTATTGATAAATTACACGATATGCTTCGCGAACTTGATCCCGAGAGCGCAGACGCGATCCACAAAAATAACGTCAAGCGAGTTATCCGCGCGCTTGAGATAATCAAGGCAACGGGAAGAAAAAAGAGCGAGGTCGATCTTGAAAATTCCGCGTTCTCGGACAAGTACGAGAGCAAAATAATATACACCTATTACCAAAACCGAGATATTCTTTACGGACGTATTGAGCGCCGTGTGGATATTATGGTAGAGCAGGGGCTCGTTGAGGAAACGAGACGGCTTTACGAGGCGGGAGTGTTCGAGAAGAATTCTACCGCGGCGCAGGCGATAGGCTACAAGGAGCTTTTGCCGTACATTGAGGGCAACGATTCTCTTGAAAATTGCATTGAAAGGCTCAAGACCGCGACCAGAAAATATGCGAAAAGACAGAATACGTGGTTCTCACAAAGACCGTATTGCGAGAAAATCTTAATGGATGACGATTTTGGCGCTAAAACATTTGAAAATATTGTAAACATTTCGGAAAAATACTTTAATAATTAAGAATAATATGTTATAATATAATTTGTACAAAAATCAGGATGACAAATTTTACGGAGGCAAAAATGGGGGAGAGCAAAAGACAGAAATATAAAGCCCGTCTTGGTATCGTCACCACGGTTCTTCTCATAATTTTGCTTGTGTATTTTGTATTTCAAATTTTTGGAGAGGCGGGAACGAAGGTTTCTCTTATCAAGACGCAGCTCGTAACGGATGAGAACTATCTCAACCTTCACGGTTACGTTTACCGAGACGAGGAGCTTGTTTATTCCTCGGACAACGAGATCGCTGAGCTTTTGGTTTTAAGCGGTGAGAAAATTCCCGTCGGCAAGGAATATCTGAGGCTTCACAGGACGAATATTTCGGGTGAGGTAATGAAGGCGAACGCGCAGGGCGAGCTTAACGGTATTATGGACAGGATAGACACCTTGACGGATAGCTTTGACAGTGAGCTTCGTGTTCAGGATATTGACAGAGTGAATTCTTCGATAAGCAGCTCGTATTACGCGTTTATCTCCTCGGTGTCGGGTAACAATTATCCCGCCGCGACGGTAAACGGCGAGCAGATGCTTGATTTTATGAATCAGCAGCAGATGATCACGGGCAAGCTTGCATCCCTTCGCGATACACTCTCAGAGCTTATCGCCGAAAAGAATGCGCTTATCGACGGATATTCCACGGGCTCAAGGACTGTAAGAAACGACGTGTCATGTCACGTGTACAGATATGCGGACGGATACGAGGATGCGTTCAGGTATACCGACGTTATGACGATGACGGCGGAGCAGTTCCGCGAGAGCATCAAGAACGTTCAGCTTACTGAGCACAAGAACGTGGCTGCGAAGCGTGTATATAGCTCCAAGTGGTATCTCGCGGTGCCGATAACCTATACGAACTCCCAGCTTTTTGAGGTTGGAGGAATTTACGGGCTTATTCTTTCCGAGGTTGACGATACTCCGACCCTTATGACGGTCGAGAGAATTGAGATGCCCGAGGATGCGGGCTCCGGATTTATCGTGTTTTCAAGCGGTGAGATCGATAAGAGCTTCGAGGTTTCAAGATACACCAGCATTAAATTTTTGAAGTCCAGCGTCAGCGGCTTCCGTGTTCCCGAGAGCGCGGTGCTTGAGCTTGATGCGGACGGTGACGGCTATCCCGATTACACGGGCGTATACGTTATGAGCGGAAATTACGCGAAATTCAGACGAATCAAGGTATTAAGCTACGCGAGCGGTTACGTTATTGCCAAGGACAGCGATTATATCCCCGAGGGAACAGAGGAAAAATATCCTTATTTGCTTCAAAGCGAGCTTATAATCGTGTCGGGCGGTAATCTCTACGACGGTAAGCTTATAAAATAAAACACGAAGGGTACGAAAATGGACTTTTCTTATCTTGATAAAAATGTTTCAGAGGTAAAGGAACGGATCCGTAAGAGCGCGTTGGAGTCGGGAAGAGACCCCGATGAAATTCTGCTTTTGGCGGCGATAAAAAGTGCCGATGCCGACGAGATAAATTATATACACAATACTCTTGGAATTTCTGACGTCGGTGAAAACCGAGTTCAGCAGCTCCTTGAAAGATACGATGCGCTTGACCGCCGCGGCTTGAATATACATTTCATCGGTACGCTTCAAACGAACAAGGTCAAGTATATAATCGATAAGGTGTCTCTTATCCATTCCGTAGACTCCTTAAGGCTTGCCTGTGAGATAAATAAGCAGGCGGCAAGGCGCGGTATTGTTATGGACATTCTTCTTGAGATCAACTCCGCAATGGAGGAAAGCAAGAGCGGTGTATTTCCGCACGATGCCGAGGCGTTGTGCCTTGAGCTTGTAAAGCTTTCGAATATAAGGCTTCGCGGCTTTATGACGATGGCGCCAAAGGGAAGCACGCGTGAGGAGTATATAAAATATTTTACCGAGACGCGAGAGCTTGGTAAGAGAATATGGAGCGAGACGCTTCAAAATACAGGCGAGCCGATATATTCAATGGGTATGTCGGACAGCTTTGAGATCGCGGTTGAGTGCGGATCCACCTGTGTAAGAGTGGGTGGCGGACTTTTCCGCAAGAATTGATTTAGTTTAAAAAATAAGTACAAATAAAAGACCGAAAGGTCGGGAGGTTTTAAATGAGCAAGATTGGTAAGTTTTGGTTGTTCGGTAAGCAGGATGAGCCCGCTGAGGATTTTGACACCGAATACGACAACATTTATTACGATGAGCGTCCCGCAACGAAGACGACTGATGACACCGTAGCTACCGTTACTGAGAGCAGCCCCGCTTTTGAGGACAGCTATAATTCCGCGTACGGCGTAGACACTGACGTTAAGGTAGTGGATGACGAGGAGGAGACCGAAGAGGTAGAAGAGATCGAGGAGCCCTTGTACAAGGTGGTTTTCGCTCCCGATACATACCGCGACAGCGCCGAGATCGTTGATTCCTTCAAGCTTGGCAGAGTTTGCGTTATCGACACGGTTGATCTTCCCCGTGAGGACTTCCTCCGTATGCTTGACTACGTTATGGGTGCAGTTCAGGCTCTTGACGGCGAGCTTGTAAGAATTGACAGAAGCGTTGTTGCGCTTTTCCCCGCAGACGTTGATACCGATATTGTTATTGATGAAATTGAAGACGAGCCCGAGGATTATTACACTGACGAGGAAGACGGCGCGGAATCCGAGGAGTAATCTTTTTGGAGGTTTATTTTGCCTGAGCCTATACAAATAATAGTTTATTTCGCGTTATATTTGGTTAAGCTTATCTCGGCGTGTATGTTTATCCGCGCGATACTCAGCTGGTTTGACGTGAATATGAATAACCCACTTATTAAGTTTTTGTTCGTGGTTACCGAGCCTGTGGTTCAGCCCGTACGAAAGCTGTTCGTTAAAATGAATTGGTTTCAGAATATGCCGATAGATCTGTCGTTTTCCGCGACGTTTCTTATCCTTTTCATTCTCGAAACCGTTATTGAGACGACTCTGCTCTGATTATGGTAAAATTCGGGCAGGAATATAAAGAGCTTTTGGCGAGGATAGAGGACTGTATCGAGCAAGCCGAGAAGGGAATGCTCTCTTATACAAAATTCCTCTCTCCTGCCGAGGTCTTTTGTGCAAAGGAAATACTTATCGGCAAGGGATTGATGAATAGGGCCTGCTTTCTCGGTGGATACGGGGACGCGGAGCGCGCACGTCTTGTTGTTTTACCGTCATATCTTGACGGAATCGACAAGGATGCCCATTCCTTGCTACGCGAATATTTTCCCGATGATGCGGACGAGCTCGTCCGTGTAATAAGGATTAAGGGAAGCGGATATAAAACGCTTTCTCACAGGGATTATCTCGGTGCGATACTTAGCCTCGGTGTTGAGAGGGATGCGCTCGGAGATATCATAACTCTTGATAATTTTACGGCGTACGCCTTTGTGTCGGATGCGATAGCAAGACTTATGCTTGACAGTCTCACCTTTATCGGCAACGATAAGGTCAAGCTTCAGCTGGAGAGTCTTGATGGGGATTTTAAGCTTGAGCGCAAGCTTTTACGTCTTACCGACACCGTGGCATCCGCGCGATTTGACTGTGTCGTGGCTTCTCTTACAAACGCTTCGAGAGAGAAGGCGCAGTCGTGTATCGGCGGAGGTCTTTGTCTTCTTAACTATTTTGAGGAGACAAGATGCGACGCGACCGTGAGGGCGGGGGATATCATAACTGTCAGGGGATACGGAAAATTTATTGTCCGTGAGCTTGACGAAAAAACAAAAAAAGGACGATTACGGCTGATCTTTGACAAATACGTCTGATTGCCGATAATATAAAGTATAATTTTTCTCTATTTAAGGAGCTTTAAAAATATGTCAAAGGACTACACAAGTACACTTAATTTACCCAAAACATCGTTCTCGATGAAGGCAAATTTGCCTCAGAGAGAGCCTGAAACGATTCGCTACTGGAAGGAAATGAACCTCTATTCCAGAATGCAGGATGAACGCGCTGAGAATGAGAAGTTCTCTTTCCACGACGGCCCTCCTTTCTCTAACGGAAACATTCATATGGGTCACGCGCTCAACAAGATCTTGAAGGACTTTATCAACAAGTATAAGGCAATGCAGGGCTACAGAATTTCTTACGTTCCCGGCTGGGACAACCACGGCATGCCCATCGAGTCCGCAATTATCAAGAAGAACAAGCTCGACAGAAAGAAGATGTCTATCTCCGAGTTCCGCTCCGAGTGCGAAAAGTTCGCACAGGGCTTTATTGACAAGCAGAGCGACCAGTTCCAGAGACTCGGTCTTGTAGCGGATTGGGAAAATCCCTATATGACAATGGCGCCCTCCTTCGAGGCGACAGAGGTAAGAGTATTCGGCGAGATGTTCAAGCGCGGATACATATATAAGGGTCTTAAGCCCGTTTATTGGTGCCCTAAGGACGAAACTGCATTGGCTGAGGCTGAAATCGAGTATCAGACCGATAAGTGTACGTCTATCTACGTAAAGTTCAAGGTGTCCGACGATCTCGGCAAGCTCGCTTCCGTATGCGACCTTGATAATACCTACTTTGTAATTTGGACAACTACTACATGGACACTTCCCGGTAACCTTGCTATCGCTCTCAACCCCGTTGAAGAGTACGATCTCGTTAAGGTTCCCTCCGGTGAAACTTATATTCTCGCAAAGGCACTTACAGAGGCAACTCTTAAGGCGGCGGGTATTGAAGAATACACAGTTCTTGCAACGTTTGCAGGTAAGGAATTTGAGTATATGAGCGCTCAGCATCCCTTCCTTGATCGCAAGAGCCTTGTTGTAAACGCTGACTACGTAACAATGGATAGCGGTACAGGCTGTGTTCATACAGCTCCTGGCTTTGGTGCAGACGACTACCAGACCTGCCGCAGATATAATATCGACATTATCGTTCCCGTTGACGACCGCGGTTATCAGACCGAGGAGGCAGGCAAGTTTGCAGGTCTCTACTATGCGGTATCCAATGATGCGATACTTGAGGATATGAAGGAAAGCGGCGCTCTCCTCGCATCCAACGAGATCGAGCACGAGTATCCTCACTGCTGGAGATGTAAGTCTCCTATCATCTTCCGCGCTACTCCTCAGTGGTTCTGCTCGGTTGAAGCATTTAAGGATGCTGCGATCGAATCCTGCAAGGACGTTCTCTGGCTTCCCGCTTGGGGTCAGGACAGAATGGAGCAGATGATCCGTGAGAGAGCGGACTGGTGTATTTCCCGTCAGCGTCATTGGGGTCTTCCTATCCCCGTATTCTACTGCGACGAGTGTAAGGCTCCCGTATGTAATGATGAAACAATAGAAAAGGTTGCTACAATTTTCGGTGAGCGCGGCTCTAACGCGTGGTTCGACCTAGAAGCCGGCGAGATCCTCGGCGAGGGCTTCGTATGTCCTCACTGCGGTAAGGCTCACGGCCTTACAAAGGAAACAAACACACTCGACGGTTGGTTTGACTCCGGTACGTCCCACTTTGCAGTGCTCCGCGACAGAGAAACTGAAACATGGCCCTCCGAGATCTATCTTGAGGGTGGCGACCAGTACAGAGGTTGGTTCCAGGCATCCCTCCTTACAGCGGTTGGCTCAACAGGTAAGGTTGGCGCACCCTTTAAGGCTGTTTTGACACACGGTTGGGTAGTTGACGGCGAGGGTAAGGCAATGCATAAGTCCCTCGGTAACTCTATTTCCCCCGACGATATCGTTAAGAAGTACGGCGCAGAGCTCGTTCGTCTCTGGGCGGCTTCCTCGGATTATCACGCGGACGTAAGATGCTCTGAAAACATCTTCAAGCAGCTTTCCGAATCCTACAGAAAGATCCGTAACACAGCCAGAATTATGATGGCTAACCTCGGCGATTTCAATCCTGATACGGATATCGTTGCATTTGACGATATGCTTGAGATCGACGCGTGGATCGTAGCTGAAACAAACAAGCTCGTAAAGCTCTGCACAGAGGCTTATGACAATTACGAGTTCCATATCGTTTACCACGCAATCAACAAGTTCTGCACAATTCAGCTTTCCAAGCTTTATATTGATATCACAAAGGACCGTCTCTACGTTGAAAAGAGCGACTCTCACGCAAGAAGAAGTGGCCAGAGCGCACTTTACGGAGTGCTTCAGGTGCTTGCTCGACTTCTCGCTCCTGTGATCTCCTTCACAGCAGAGGAGATCTGGCAGTCTATGCCTCACGCTAAAGCAGACAAGAAGGATAGTATTTTCCTCAACGATATGCCCAAGTACAATAAGGAATTTGCAGCACAGACTGCGGATCTTTGCGAAAAGTGGGAAAAGCTTCTCGACCTTCGCGACGACGTAATGAAGGCGCTTGAGATCGCGCGTGCTGATAAGATGATCGGTAAGTCCCTTGACGCTAAGGTTACGGTTTACACCGAGGACGAGGCTATCTACGAGCTTATGAGCGCAAACGCAGGTGAGCTTGCAGGCATTTATATCACATCCGCGGCAACTGTTGTAAAGGGCGCATCTCCCGAGGGCGCGTTTACCGAAACACAGTCGGGTATCGGCGTTGTAGTTGCACCCGCTGACGGATGCAAGTGCGACCGTTGCTGGTCTTACTCGCTTGACGGCGAGCACGACGACGAGGGTGGATTCCTTTGCGATCGTTGCAAGAAGATCTTGATTTAAAAAATATTTTCAAAAGCTCGGAGTATACCCCGAGCTTTTGAAGGTTAGAGGATTTTATATGTTTTATGTAATTTGGAGCGTTGTGATCGCGCTTTGCGTAGTAATCGACCAGGTAACAAAGTATCTTGTCGTACAGAACATAGAATTAGATAGGGGAGTAGTTCCCGTAATTCCGAACGTGCTTGAGTTTATTTACGTAAGAAACGAGGGCGCGGCGTTCGGCTCTATGCAGGGCGAGGGCGGAAGAATCATATTTATGACCTTCTCCACAGTTGCGATCATCGGCGTGCTTGTTTATATGTTTATCAAGAAGCCGAAATCCCCGCTTTTCTGCTTGGCGCTTTCGCTTGTTGCAGGCGGCGGTATCGGTAATATGATCGACCGAATCTTCTTGAAGTACGTGGTTGACTTTATCAATTTCACGGCATTCCCGAAGATCTGGCATTTCCCCTTTAACGTGGCGGATGCTTGCGTTGTCGTAGGCTCATTCCTTCTTATCGCGTGGATGATAATTGACACGGTCAAGGAGCTTAAGAAGGAGAAGGCGAAGAAGCTTGCCGAGGCTGAAAGCTCCGAGACGGTAGCGGATGTTGAGGCTGGATCCGAGGAAGGCTCGGAAAATAATGAAAATGAATAATGAAATTGTAAAGGATGCATCCGACAAGGAGGCTTACGTCGTAACCGAGGAGCTTTCGGGCGAGAGACTTGATAAGTTCATCTCTCTTGTCAGCGATATGTCGCGTACGCTTGCCGCTAAGATAATTGATGAAGGAAACGTGCTTGTCAACGGTAAGGTGGCGGATAAAAAGCTGAAGCTTCGCGTAGATGACGTGGTTGAAATGTCAGTTCCCGAGCCCGCGCTTGACAGAGCCGAGCCCGAGGATATTCCTCTCGATATCGTTTACGAGGATGACGATATTATCGTCGTAAATAAAAAAGAGGGAATGATAGTTCATCCCGCGCCCGGTATATATAGCGGAACGCTTGTCAACGCGCTTTTGTATCATTGTCGCGGAAGCTTGTCGGGTATCGGCGGTATCGCGCGTCCCGGAATAGTGCACAGAATAGATAAGGATACATCGGGCTTGCTTGTGGTGGCGAAGAATGATTTTGCTCACAATGCGCTTGCCGCACAGATCAAGGTGCATAACGTATCGAGAATATACACGGCGATCGCGCTCGGCAACATAAAAGAGGAGAGCGGCACTATTGACAAGCCCATAGGACGTCATCCCGTTGACCGAAAGAAAATGGCGGTGATCTTAAATCCCGCGATAAAGAGCCGCGATGCGATAACTCATTATACGACTCTTGAACGCTTTCACACGCCTCTTGGAAATCTTACGCTGGTTGAGTGTAAGCTTGAGACGGGAAGAACTCATCAGATAAGAGTTCATCTCGCATCGGGCGGACATCCGCTTCTTGGCGACGAGGTGTACGGTGGAGTGAACAACAAGATTTATGCCCAGAATAAATCTATGATAAACGGTCAGTGCCTGCACGCGAGATCTCTTACTCTGACTCATCCGAGAACGGGGGAGAGTATGACGTTCAATGCGGAGCTGCCTGAAAATATGAAGACTTTAATAGAGAAGCTTCGCAGAAGATCGGTACAATGAAAGATAGAGCATTTGAAAATATACTGATAGTATCGGATATGGACGGAACGTTTCTCGGTGAGCGCGGACGCGTGGTGCAGAGAAACCTTGACGCCATTGAGGACTTTAAGGCGCGCGGAGGTAAATTTACCTTTGCGACGGGTAGAACTCATCACAATATAACCAAGGCGGTGGGCAAAGTGTCCGACGTGGCGAATGCGCCCGCGATCACAGTCAACGGTGCGTGTATATACGATTTTTCGGCAGGGCTGAGTATCAGGGATTTTAAAATTGAATCCCGCGACGCTATGGAGGTCGCGCGCTACGTAAGAGAGCATTATCGCGATATCGGTATGCGTTGCAGTACGGATTACGGATTTTTGACTGATAAGGCTTGCGGTCTTGTCGTAAAGGATTTTGAAGGATTCCTTTCTGCAGGATGCGGAGTGTCCAAAACGCTTCCCGTATCCGAGTGGGAAAGCGAGACTGTATATAAGATAGTTTTTCGCGGCGAGGCGGATGAGCTACTAAAATTGCGAAATCATATCGAGCCCATATTTTCACACAAATTTGAGTTTGTTACCTCGTCCCCGAGATTTCTTGAAATGAATGCGCGTGGCTGCTCAAAGGCGGTCGGCATTGAGTTTTTAAGACGGTATTACGGTGAAAATATAAAAATATACGCCGTTGGAGACTATGAAAACGATATAGAAATGCTTCGCGCGGCGGATATATCGGTTTGTCCTGCAAACTCGCTTGAGTCTGTAAAGGCAATTTCGGATATTTGTCTTTGCGACTGCCATAACGGTGTTATTGCAGACCTGTACGAAAGAATAATTTGTAAAAACAGTTGATTTTTTGATATACGTAATGTATAATATAATTGAAATAAAAAGAAAGGAGAGCGCAAATGGATAGACTTAAAATTATTGCCCCCTCACGTATGCATGATTACTATGCCGAAGGCGGATATTTTTCTTCATCCGATATGATAGACACACTGTCGTCGATCGGCTTTGAAGGAATAGATATGTCGCTTGAGAATATTTCCCGATTTGACGGAGCCCAGAGAGCGGTTATTTACAATATTGTAAGACGCGCAAAGGACAAGAAGATATCCCTTGATGCGACTCATCTCTCCTTCTATATGCCCGATCCCGATAGCGAGGAATTTACACAAAAGTATATTCCCGAGCTCAAGGCGGGAATTGACGCTACGGCGTTTATGGGTGTAAAGAATGCGGTAATTCATCCCGTAGCATACCACACAAGACAAAAAACGCTTGAGGAATGGATATTGAAAAACGTAGAATTCCTTTCTCCTCTCGTTCAGTATGCGTCCGAGCGCGGAGTGAAGCTGCTTATTGAAAATATGTCGGGACACAGAGAGAAGTTTGATCATCTTTACGGATCGACCGCCAATGAGATTCATCTGCTTGCCAAGATCCTTGATTGCGGCAACTGCTGGGATACGGGACACGCGAATATAACGGGACTGAATCAGGGCGAGGAGATACTCGTTCTTGAGGATACCCTTGAGCTTATCCACGTTCACGATAACGACGGTGTGGTTGACGATCACAGAATCCCGAGAGATAAGGGCTGTACGGTTAATTGGTGCGGCATTGTTGCGGCGCTTCAAATGATCGGTTATTGCGGCGCAATTGAAATGGAGATAAGAACGAGCCACCTCGGTCGTGATATAAACTACAGAACAGATGTATATAAGCTTGCGCTCAAGCGCGGCCGACAGATAAGAGAGAACATTTTACGCAGAAGCTAATCGGAGAAATGCAATGATTTTATATAATTCACTTACAAGAAAAAGAGAGGAATTTATTCCTCGCGTTGAGGGTAAGGTGTCAATGTACACCTGCGGCCCTACTGTATATCACTTTGCCCACATAGGAAACCTTCGTACCTATATTATGGAGGATATACTTGAGAAGTACCTCGCGTATACGGGCCTTGAGGTTAACCGCGTTATGAATATTACAGACGTTGGACATCTTTCAAGCGATGGAGACACAGGCGAGGACAAGATGCCCAAGGGCGCAAAGAGAGAAAAGAAGACCGTGCTTGAAATAGCAAAGTTCTACACGGACGCGTTCTTTGAGGATTGTAAGAAGCTTAATATCAAAACTCCCAATATCGTTCAGCCCGCAACAGGCTGTATCGCGGAATTTATCGCGCTCGTTGAGGGCTTGCTCGAGAAGGGCTACGCCTACGTAGCGGGCGGCAACGTGTACTTTGATACGTCCAAGCTTGATCAGTACTACGTTTTCGGCGACTTTAACGAGGACGACCTTGAGGTCGGTGTTCGTGAGGGTGTTGAGGGAGATGAAAATAAGAAGAACAAGGCGGACTTCGTGCTTTGGTTTACAAAGTCCAAGTTTGATGATCAGGAGCTTAAGTGGGATTCTCCTTGGGGCATCGGTTATCCCGGTTGGCACATTGAGTGCTCGGGAATTTCCATGAAGTACCTCGGCGAATATCTTGATATTCACTGCGGCGGTATTGATAACGCGTTCCCCCACCATACGAATGAGATCGCGCAGTCTGAGGCGTTTATCGGCCATAAGTGGTGTAACTATTGGTTCCACGTGCTTCATCTCAACACAAATTCGGGCAAGATGTCAAAGTCAAGCGGCGAATTCTTGACGGTTTCCTTGCTTGAATCCAAGGGCTACGATCCTATGGCTTACAGATTCTTCTGCCTTCAGTCTCACTACAGAAAGAACCTCGTGTTCTCCTACGAGAACCTTGACAATGCAGTAGTAGCATATAACAAGCTTATCCAGAAAATCGCTACACTTGATAAAAATGACGGCGAGCTTGACGGCGCGGCATTCAACGAGGGCAAGGCAAAGTTTATGGCGGCGCTTGACAACGATCTTAACACCTCGCTCGGTATTACCGCGCTCTACGACGTGCTTAAGATGAGGACAAACGGCAGAACAAAGCTCGCGCTTCTTGAGGACTTTGACCGCGTGCTCGGAATCAATATGATAATTGCGGCGGATAAGGTAAGAGCTGCCAAGGCACAGGAGGCGACTGTTGATCCTTACGCTGAATTTGACAGAAACGATCCTCTCGTTGCCGAGACTATCGAGCTTATTGAAAAGAGAAAGCTTGCAAAGAAGGAAAAGAATTTTGCGGAGGCTGACAGAATTCGTCAGTATCTTGCAGACAAGGGCGTAACTCTTATTGACGATCGCTCCGGCACTACCTTCAAGATTGGTTGATATGAGTAAGATAAAGTCTTTATATAAAAAATATGAAGAAATAATCAAATATCTCATATTCGGAGTGCTTACAACTCTTGTCGGCTGGGCGGTATATTTTGCGCTTATGTGGTCGCTGAAGGCGGCATTTGGCATTGAAGCGACGGATACGTCAAGCGGAAAATATATAGCGATATATACAGTCGCGCAGGTAACACAGTGGATAGCGGCGGTGCTTTTCGCATTCTTTACCAACAGAAAATGGGTGTTCACAAGAGCGGAGCGCGACGTCCCTGTAATTCCGCAGCTTTTGAAGTTTTCGGCAGGACGCGTTTTGACGTTCGCTATTGACTATCTTGTAACCTTGCTTCTCGGCATGGGAATCGCGGCGCTTTTCTCAGGATTTATGGCGGTTGAGATGCTCGGCAGAGAGTTCAATCTTGCCGAGATAATAGCAAAGCTTATAGCGGCGGTAATAGTTATTATCTGCAACTATATTTTTAGTAAGATATTTGTGTTTAAGGATAAAAAATAAAAAATGCCCGTGAGAATTCACGGGTATTTTTGTTCTTGACAAATACCCCTACGGGGTATATAATATATAGAGAGAATCGTAGGAGGTATATATAATGAATGAAGAAAATACCCTCTGTGAGTGCCGAAAAAAGCACAGAGACGACGAGGAGATAAGAGCTCTTACAAATAGACTCGCGAGAATCGAAGGGCAGGTAAGGGGCGTACGCGGTATGCTCGAGGCTGACGCTTATTGCATTGATATTTTAACTCAGGTAAGTGCTATAAGCTCTGCGCTCGACGGATTTAAGCGCGAGCTTCTGGCAAATCATATAAAGAGCTGTGTCGTATCCGACGTAAAGGCGGGTAAGGACGAGGCGGTGGACGAGCTTATCCTCACACTTGGAAAGCTTATTAAATAAAGGAAGAAATATGAGAAAATTTGATGTTACGGGAATGAGCTGCGCCGCCTGCTCGGCAAGGGTGGAGAAGGCAGTTTCATCCCTTGAGGGCGTGGATTCCTGCTCAGTGAATTTGCTTACGAATTCAATGACGGTCGAGGGCAGGTCTACGAATGCCGAGATAATCTCCGCCGTTGTAGGCGCGGGATATGGTGCAAGGCTTCAGGGAGAGAGTATAAATACTCCTGCGGTCGATACCAAAAAGGAAACGGGAAGGTTAATATCGAGGCTTGTATCTTCGTGCGCGGTGCTTTTAGTCCTTATGTATATTTCAATGGGGCACCTTATGTGGGGCTTTCCGTTGCCGTCATTTTTAAGCCGAAATCCGCTTGCGATGGCGCTCACGGAGATGATACTCTCGGCAGCTGTAATGCTTATAAATAAAAGGTTTTTCGTCAATGGAGCAAAGGGCGCTCTCCACGGTGCGCCAAATATGGATACTCTGGTATCCTTAGGCTCGGGCGCGGCGTTTGTTTATAGCGTTTGTATGATCTACAAAATGACCGCGACAAATGACGCGGAGGCTTTGCATCATATTCTTCACAGTGAGATGTACTTTGAGTCGGCGGCGATGATTCTGACTCTCATAACCGTTGGTAAGATGCTTGAAGCGAGGGCAAAGGGCAAGACCACGAGCGCGATCGAGGCGTTGGTCAAGCTTACTCCAAAGCACGCGCATAAAATAAACGACGATGGAGATGTGGAGGATATCCCTGCCGCAGATATAAGAGTTGGAGACAGATTTTGCGTATATGCGGGCGAGAGTATTCCGACCGACGCGGATATTATTGACGGCGTGGGCTCGATCGATGAATCTATGCTTACGGGCGAGAGTATGCCCATAGATAAAAAGCTTGGCGACGAGGTGTTCGGCGGAACAGTCAGCCGCGCGGGATATATTGTTTGTCGTGCAAAGAATGTCGGCGAATCCACGGTACTTTCGGGCATTATCAAGATGGTAAGTGATGCGACGGCGACAAAAGCACCTATTGCTAAAATTGCGGATAAGGTTTCGGGAATTTTTGTACCCTGCGTGCTTGGAATTTCCCTTATAACAACGGTCATCTGGCTTATCGTAAGCGGTATGGACGTTGGCTATTCGCTTGCAAGGGGAATTTCCGTGCTTGTTATCAGCTGTCCGTGTGCTCTGGGGCTTGCGACTCCCGTGGCAATTATGGTGGGAAGCGGCGTTGGCGCTAAACGAGGCATTCTTTTCAAGGATGCGGCATCTCTTGAAAATATTGGCAAGGCAAATATAATTTTGCTTGATAAAACAGGTACAATAACTGAGGGCAAGCCCAGAGTTACGGATATTTATACGCCCGACGGCATTGATAAGGATACTCTTCTGTCCGTCGCGTACGCGCTCGAGAGCCGAAGTGAGCATCCTCTGGCTCACGCGGTGGTTGAGTACGCCAAGGGGTGCGGAACGGAGCTACGTGAAATAGGAGAATTTACTACCCTTGCGGGCAACGGCATCTCGGGTAAGCTCGACGGGCTCGACGTCATAGGCGGAAGCATAAGCTTTGTTTCGGGCAGGATCGGAATTGACAAGAGGGCAAGAGAGCTTGCGGACACACTTGCCGAGAGTGGCAAGACTCCGATCGCATTTGCTATGGGAGATTCTCTTGTCGGCATTATGGGAATCGCGGATTCCATAAGAGAAAACAGCCGCGAGGAGATCTCAAGACTCAAGGCTATGGGACTTTATACCGTGATGCTTACGGGAGACAATAAAAAGACCGCACGCGCGATTGCGGATGAGTGCGGTGTTGACCACGTGATCTCGGACGTAACGCCTGAGATGAAGGGCGAGATCGCACGTGAAATGAAGCAATTCGGCAGAGTTATTATGGTAGGCGACGGCATAAACGACGCGGTGGCGTTGACGGTTGCGGATATAGGCGTTGCGATCGGCGCGGGTAGTCATATCGCTCTTGATGCGGCATCCGTCGTGCTTATAGGCTCGGGTATTGAGAATATCAGCCGCGCTATTCGTCTTGGTAGAAAAACCCTTTTGAATATAAAGGAAAATCTATTCTGGGCATTTGCCTACAACGTGATCGGAATACCGATCGCGGCAGGCGTGCTCGTCGGTCTTACGGGCATTACGATGAGCCCTATGATAGGCGCGCTTGCGATGAGTCTCTCAAGCTTTTGTGTTGTTACAAATGCGCTCAGACTCAATCTTGTAAGACTTGACAGTAACGGCGCGGTGAAGATTAAATCACGCGTTGATATTGAAGTAATAAACGAATATTTTAAGAAAAAAGAGGAGGAAAAAAGAATGGAAATTACAATTAAGGTTGGCGGAATGATGTGCCCTCACTGTGAAGCGAGAGTTAAGAAGTGCCTTGAGGCAAACGGTAGCATTATTTCTGCCGAGACAAGTCACGTGGGCGGCTTTGCCAAGGTGATGACCGACGGCAATATTACGGTTGAAGAGATCAAGGCCATTATCGTCGACGCGGGCTATGAAGTGCTTGATTAATATGTAAAATAACACAAATTATCTATATATATAATAGTTAATATTAATAAAACATATTGACAAACTGTTAATTTTATGATACAATATCTTTGAATATAATTCATAACGGAGGTAATATATTATGAATAATGAATTTGAAAATATTCAGGCAGAATCTCCTAAGAAAGAAAATATTTGGACAAAGCTTAAGGATAAGCTTACAAATAAGAAGGGCTTGCCCTTTATCGTTCTTGGAGCTGCACTTGTTATTCTTATTATCGTAGCCGCACTTGTTATTCCTAGTTTGTTTAAGGACAAGGAAGAGGACGTAAACCTCTTCAACGAGAACCTCGTTTGCTTCCAGAAGGGCGACGAATGGGGTTACGCTAACAAGAAGGGTAAGGTAGTAATTAAGGCAAAGTTTGAGGAAGCTTATGCTTTCGCAGAGAACGGTCTTGCGCTTGTTAAGGATGGCGACGAATACGGCTTCATCAACAAGAGAGGCGAAATCGTAATTAAGACAAAGTACGTTGACGCTACAGGCTTCTATGAGAACGGTCTTGCAGTTGTTATGAATGACGACGGCGAGGTTGGTGCTATCAACAAGAAGGGTAAGACAGTAGTTGACTTCAAGTACTCCTACATCGGCGAGTTCAACGAGCACGGTACAGCAGTTGTTGCTAAGACAGATGCCGACGGCACAACACTTTACGGCGTTGTAAACAGCAAGGGCGACCTTGTATTCCCCGTAAAGTACGAAGCAATTATGAACCCCAACAAGTCCGGCGCTACAGTTGCTAAGGTTGGCGAGGAATGGGGTGTTCTTAAGAAGAACGGCGACTGGGCTATCAAGCCTAAGTTCGACAGCGCAACAGCATTTGACGACAACAATCTTTCCATCGTTCAGATCGGCGAAGAATACGGTATCGTTAACAACAAGGGTAAGGTAATCCTCGCTCCTAAGTACGCTCAAATCACTTCCTTCTCCAAGGATGAAGGTCTTGCATTCTTCCTTGATGAGGACGAATGGGGCATCATCAACACAAAGGGTAAGGTAGTTTGTGAGGCTGAATTCGACAAGGTTGTTGCTCCCTTTAAGGATGGTAGAGCTATCGTTGAGGACGGCTCTGACTACATGCTTATCAACTCCAAGGGCGTTGAGATCTTCGAATTTGACGATTGCATCCCCATGGGTCAGTATTCCGACAACGGTCTTATCCTCGTCAAGGAGGTTAAGAAGAGCGGTGAAGGTAAGTTCGGCTTCCTTGATAAGAAGGGCAACATAGTTGTTGACTTCGATTATAAGTCAGCTCAGAGCTTCTCTAAGAGCGGTCTTGCAGCAATCTATGACGGCAAGGAATTCGGCTTTATCAACAAGAACGGTAAGGAAGTTATCGCTCCTGAATACGATGCAGTTAAGGGCTTCTTTGATGACGGCTTTGCTCTTGTAGCAGAGGAAGACAGCGAAAGTGGCGACATCAAGGTATTCGTTATCAACAAGAGCGGCAAGCACATCTTTGAGTGTGACAATGCTCAGTGGCTCCCTCGTCATAAGGCGATCGGTCGCTAATTACATAAAAGAAAAGCGTTGCAGAAATCTGCAACGCTTTTTTATTTGATCCGAATAAAAAGGGGAGGAGCAATAGCTCCTCCCAATTTTGTAATTAAATTACTTGTACATAGGACCGTATGTTTCGCAAGCGCGGTAGTCCTGACCTTCCTTATCCATACCAAATGCATTCCAAGCAGCAGGACGGAAGATGTCCTCTGTGGGAACGTTGTGCATGCAAACGGGAATGCGGAGCATAGAGCACATTGTAATGAGGTCTGCGCCGATATGTCCGTAGGAGATTGCGCCGTGGTTAGCACCCCAGTTGTTCATAACCTCATAAGCGGTCTTGAAGGGAGAGCCTTCCTTACCGTCGCAACGAGGAGCGAACCAAGTGCAAGGCCATGTGGGGTCTGTACGCATCATAAGTGTCTTTGTAACGTCGTCGGGAAGCTGAACTGTCCAACCTTCAGCGATCTGAAGAACGGGACCGAGACCCTTAACGAGGTTAAGTCTGATCATTGTGCAAGGCATTTCGGCTCTTGTTGTGAAGGAGGAGGAGAATCCGCCGCCTCTGAAGTAGCCGTTATCTGCTGCGGGCCATGTTGTAGCTGCTGTCATTGTTTCGATGTCAGCCTCTGTAACCTCCCACCACTTCTTCATAACAGCATTGCCGTTTTCGTCGCGGCATTCGCCACAAGCGTCAAGTGCAGTAGCACCGGAGTTGATAAGGTGGATGAAACCACCGTTTTCCTTAGCTACGCCTTCAACTTCGTAGCCGGAAGCTCTCTTACAAGCCTCAGGAGACCAGTATGTTCTAACGTCGGAGAACATCTGTGCACGGTTTGTAAGCAACTTCATAAAGAGCATGCCAAGACCGTTGAGAACGTCGTTTTCTGTAGCGAGAATGTAGGGCTCACGAGCGCCGTTGTGGTCGAAGGAGGAGTTGAGGAGTGCTTCGGGGAAGTCACAGTTGGGATAGAAGTCTGTCCACTGTCTCTGACCCTGGAAGCCTGCTGCGATTGCATTGTGGCCAACCATTTCTTCTTCACAGCCTTCGGGAAGGTTCTTGTTGCCGTTCATGAGGTCCTTGATGATGCAGTACATCTTTGCAAGGAAGTCCCACTGCTCAGCCTTCTTTTCATCGGATGTTCTAACGAATTCGGGGTTCTTGTCCCAGCCTTCCTTGCAGTGATCCTTCATCCATTCCTTAAGCTTTGCAACCTCAGCCGCATCGTAGATACCCTCGCTCATGCGGCGGATGATCTCTACCTCGTCAACGGACTCAACTCTCATGCCGAGGTAATCCTCGATG
>JAZRDO010000028.1:0-3133 GCA_045660325.1 Eubacteriales bacterium | reverse complement strand
AAGTGATGTTTTACCCGTACCCGACATACCCTGAAGGATAAGTATTCTCGATACTGCAATTCCCGAAACGAATCGTCTTATATCCTCGATATCGTAGTAGAGCTTCAGCTTACTTGCGGCGTAATTGCGAAATTCCTCGCAAAGCTCCTCAAGGCTCTCTACCCTGTCATATTCCTTATGTCCGTACGTATTTCTCTTCTCGTCTATCTCGCGAAGCATACAAAATCTCTCGCCGATCTCATCGGGCGCGATTGAAGTCTCGGTCGTCGCCTGCTCTCGCACACCCTCAATGCTTACCCTCTGCGTCCCCTTTCGTTTACCGAAAATGACGATAAGCAGTAACGCCGTAAGCATCACGGGAACTGTAAGCAGAAGGATGACCACAAACATAACCATGCGCGAATCCGCAAGGTTATTGCTTTTGACCGCGGTTAAGAGCGCCCAAGCAAGCAGACCTTCCATTATGACGGACAGTATTATTAAAAATATCTTTAAACCTGTTTTCTTACTTTTCATTTTTCTTTATCAGGACTTATCCTGTTTTTTGCGCTCCTTGAAATTTTTTATACTGAAAACGTCGCGTCTTATCTGTCTTTTAGTGCGCTTCCATTCCTCGTCGAAGAATTTCTTGAAGCTCTCGTATTCCGCCTCAAGCTCTAAGAAATCCGCGCGGCTTGTAAAGGTATCCTCCTTCTCAAGCGCGCCCTCCTTATATTTGAGCGCAAGATATCTTGCGGTACAAACACGCTTTGCCTCACAAAGCTCCTCGTAATCGTTACGAAGCGCGGAAAGCTTGCCTTCAAGCTCAGCTATTTTATCTAAAAGCTTGCCCTCGGCTCCCCTTTGCTCCTCAATAATATCTCTTATTCTTTGATTATAGCCCTCTATTTCGGACAGGTGCGCCGCCTTGATCTCTCTTATTCCGTCCTCGTTAGCGGCAATTATCTCCACGATCCTTCTTGAACAAGCATCGTTCACACGCTGTATCTCATCGGAATATTCGTCTCTTACGCTCTCGATCCTCTTATCAACCTCAAGGATCTCGCGCCTTTGCATTTCCATCTTAAGCTCAAGAGCTTCCTTTTCCTCGGTCAAGGCTTCAACAAGCGCACGGAGCGCGGGAAGCTTACCTATCTCCCTTTCAAGGGTACGGATATGAGCTTCAAGCGCAAGTAAGTATTCGTTAACGTCGCCGCCTGACGCCTTTATTCTCTTTTGAAGTGCGGAAAGCTTCTCGGCATTTTGCCTGATCCTTTCTTCCCTGCGCCTTGCCTCTTCCGAATCGTATTGGGCCTTGAGATTATCCTTAATATCAAGACCATATTCGTATGCCAAGAAGGAAAGAAGGATAACGGGCTCGTACATATCCATTGCAAGATCTTCACTGAGCGCATCAATTTCACGTACCTCCTCGTCGATCGTGAAGCCCTCCTTATCGTAGGAGATTATGTAGTCGTAGAGCGCGACCGCTCCCTTGAAGTTGTTGTCCATCTTGAGCACGTTAGTCTTCGTAATTGGCGGGCGGAGCATCGGCACCTTCGACTGATATTCCATAAGCGGAGTAGCAAGGAACGAAAGAACCGTTTTAAGAATAATATCAATTCTATCGATTATTCCCTTCGAAAGATTATGCTCTCGCATATACTTATCATCTTCCTTGATATTTTTCATATCAAGCTTGAAGCTGAGTGACTCCTTACCCACCTTGACCTCGCGGTCAATGATAAGCGCGCCGTCGTATCGGTTGGTAGCGGACAAAATTTTATTGTATCTGTAGGTTATAAAATCGCGAAGATAACACAGGAGCATATAAAGGAATCGGTTCTCATAGACAGTGTAGTCGTTGAGTCGCTCGACTGAATAAAGCTTATCAGGGATTATTTCGCCGTCATCCTCAGGCTCCTTGGTAAGCATTTCGCTATGCTTTGCCAGGTGCTTTACGGACTCTGTGGAGATATGCTTTACCTTCTCGATCGGAACTACCTCGCCGTTTGAGAAAATAAACTGTCTCTCCTCGCGGAGCGCCTTCTCAATGTGTACAAGACCGCGCTCGATCTCCTCAACCCACTCCTCGTCAACCTTACAGTGCGCTCTTTTTACTATTATTTTGTCAGTACCCTGACCGAGTGCTATTACACCGCGCTTAAATCTTGCGCAGTCAGGGCTATTATCGGTCAGCTCTCTGTATTCAAGCAGAGCTCTGTAATAAGTGTCTAAGTGATCCATACAAAAATTCCTTTATCTCGGGGGTATCCCCGTGTTTTACGCGTTTCTTAAAATTCTCTCGATATGGTCGCGGCAGATAGGCATATTGCCCTCACCGAAGGTCGTATCCATAAACGAAATAAGTCCCTCTGCGGCGTGGCGCAAATATATGGGATTCTGGGATTCAAGCTTTCTTATTACCTTCTTTGAAAGTATATCGTCAAGGGCTGAAAGCTCGTCTCCTCCACAGCTGATATAGACGGGAATATACGTCAATATTTGCTTCATTATTCGGTTACCGAACGTTATGTGGAAGTTCTCTATAAGATAATTATCAAGCTCCGTCAGTCTTGCTCTGTTTCTTGCGCTTATCTCATATTCCTTTATCGCATTGTCAACAAGAGCCTCAAACTGCTCAGCGGATATTCTCTTCTTCGGTGTTACGGGGCAAATAAATCTCTCCGCCTTACGGTCAAGATTCAATACCATCGCTCTATCGTATACCTTATCGGATATTGCAAACGTAGAGTCGTCGTTGTTTGCCGTTCCGATAAA
Source organism: Eubacteriales bacterium (assembly GCA_045660325.1). GTDB lineage: Bacteria > Bacillota > Clostridia > Oscillospirales > CAG-272 > SVTX01. The sequence continues at coordinate 373 of JAZRDO010000028.1, read as the reverse complement.
CCACATATTCGTTGGAAGCTTTATTCTTCCGTCGCGAAGCTGCATAGGGTCGCTCTCCCAACGGTCGGATACAACGTCAAGGTATCTTTCCTCGGGATTCGGCAATTCAAGCAACGAAAGGAATTCTGCAAAATAATATTCAACTCTTGCGATATTCATTTCATCAAGCACCGTGATATACATATCGCGGCTGTAATTTGCCTCGTACATTTTTTGTAAAAGCAATGTTTCATTAAATCTCTTCGTAAACTCGTTATAGTAGCCTATAAGGTCAGTTCTTTCCTTCCACATAGGCTGAACGGGAATGACCGTTGAGTTATTATCAAGGAAGCTGCCGAACGCGTGGGCAAGTGATGTTTTACCCGTACCCGAC
>JAZRDO010000027.1:0-29334 GCA_045660325.1 Eubacteriales bacterium | reverse complement strand
AGCATCAGGGGAGAGAATTGCTTTGCGGTTCTCTCGGTGCAGCGAACGTAGTGAGCAAACCTTGTCGCATGGTTCGAGTCCAGCAGGGGGAGCCAAAACAAGCCCGAGGCAATCGCCTCGGCCCTCTTGTTTTGGCTCCCTCCTGTCCTCGTTCCGCTCCACCCTGCGCAAGCACACTTCGTGTGCGCAGCATCAGGGGAGAGAATCGCTTTGCGATTCTCTCGGTGCAGCGAACGTAGTGAGCAAACCTTGTCGCATTGTTCGAGTTTTTGTTTTGCCTCTCTCTCCCGTACTCTCACACGGCTCACCTTGCGCCGAACACCGTGAGGCATTAGCGGCGAGAATTTCGTTAGAAATTCTTGCGTTGAGACGTCGTAGACGGCGAAACATAGTCGCATTGTTCGAGTCCAGCACCTATCCCCAACCCCCGCCCACTCCCCGACGCTTCGCGTCGCATCCCTTACGCCGTCCTCCGAGGGGAGAGTTAATTGATATTATTACTTGACATGAGTCTCCTTTTTTGTTATACTAATATTAATATTTAAAAGAAGGTGATTTTTTGAATTGTAAAAATAAAAATTATTTGCTTAAGCTGTGCTTTGGTTTTGTTTTACTTGTGATGTTTTTGAGCGCTTGTTCTAATAATACAAATAATAAATCGGAAGATGTTGGGAATATTACATATAGTTATGTACAGGAGTTTGTAAGAATTTCCGATTTGTTTGGAGAAGGTTGGCTCATTAATGGTAATCTAGCGGTAACAGAGGATGAAAATAATAATTATTACTTTGATAATAATATTCCTGAAAATTTGCGCGCAACTTATATTAATAATCAAAAGAAAATTTTTAGCGTGTTGACTGAAAATGGAGTGGAGGTGGAACAATCTAACATTTACGTTTTGTCAGGAATACAAGACAGATCTGTAAAATCTGACAACTCTATGTATATTGACGTTTCAAGCTCTGGGAATATCAGTCAAATAAATGCTACGTTGCAATTGGTTTTAGGAGAATATACGAATTATGGATATATTTATTCGTTATCAAATTATATTGCAGAAAAATTTAATTGGAATGTAGACAAAAGCGCTACGTTAAATGAAAGTGTTTTTCACGAAAACAAAAATTTATTAAATTTAGTCTATCCTTGTTATTCCAACAAGTATGCAAATCAAGAGCAAATTTCAGCTTGCCAGGCACTTGCGAATGAAATTTTAAGTTGCATGTCAAATCCTTTTGCGGGGCAAGAGGAATTTAAGCGTCAATTGGATGAGTATATTCTTAAGGAGAATTTTGAATGTGATAGAACAAATCTTGTTTTTGCTTTTGGTGGAGATAATTGTCCACTTAAAATCAGAACAGATTATCTTGAGGTGTATTTAAACTCGGATTATCGGGGCAGTTGTTTATTAACAGAGAAAAGCCTTAATGACGATCCAATGTTTAATTTCCAAAATTTAATAGATTTTTGGGAATATGTTGACTCTGATTTATCAGAAGTTAGAAAGCAATTTGGTTTTAACGATTCAAATGTTATATCCGTATATGTTCAAGAATTGAACATAGGTATTGCACAAAATGGAGAAGCGGGTGGATATTTTCATGTTACCGTTGATGGTCCACAAATATTGATGGAAGATATTTATTCCATTACCCATGAATATACACATTATATTGATTTTTGTATGGATAAAAACCTTAATGATGATATAGATTGGTGCTCGGAAGTTTTAGCTTGTTTTTACGGGAAGAATATGTCTTATGTCGAGAGAATTGTAAAAGCTAATTCCGGTGATCCAAATGTTTGGACAATTGAACTGTTGTCAAATTTAATCGGCAGTGTGTATGATAGCGTTGATGATGAAATTATGTTTATGAATATAATGAATGCTTATGAAGAAAAGCCTAAATATGCTTTAATGACACTATATAATGGACGGTTATCATTTGGTTGCTATTTTGTAGATACATATGGTGAAGATGCTTTTATTGAGTGTATGTTGTCACCGAATTCATCAAATAGTATTATTGGCTGTAGTATTGATAAGGTCGTTAATGATTGGTGCATATGGCTGGAACAATTTAAAATTTTAGGATAGAATAATTTAAGGAGCCCCTAATGAGCTGCATATTTTGTAAAATTGTAAACGGACAAGTTCCGAGCTTAAAGGTGTACGAGGACGAGCATACGCTTGTTTTTATGGACATAGCGCGCGACGTTGACGGACATATGTGCGCGATCCCGAAAAAGCACGTTAAGAGCATTCTTGACTGCGACACGGAAATATTGAGTCATCTTATGGCGACGGTCAAGCGTGTTTCCAATCACTGTGTTGATAATTGCGGTTATGACGGAGTCAATCTGCTAAACGCGAGTGATGAGAGCGCAGGACAGTCTGTTCCGCATTTTCATATACACATAATACCGAGAAAATATGGCGACGGTGTGGACACGTGGCCGCAGCTTGGTGGTGCGAAGAGTGATATAAAGGACGTTTACGAAAGAATCAAGATCAAATAAAATATCCCCACGGTCAGTTGATCGTGGGGTGTTTAATTTTTCTCAAATTCCTTTCCGGTAATAAGAAAATCGATTGAAACGTTGAAGTATCTCGAGAGGGTACATAGCATTTGGATATCGGGATTTCGCTTACCTGTTTCGTAATAGGAGAGTGCCTCGCGGCTGATGTTTAAGTCGGTCGCTACTTTTAACTGGCTTAATCTTCTCCTTTTTCGTATCATTTTTAATCCGATAAGTCCGTTTTCCATTAAATTCCTCCTTTTTTTCAAAAACCTCTTGATTTTATTGTAACATTTCGTTACTTTGTTTTCGTAACAGTATGTTACGTAAATATAGGTTTTGAACAATTTTGCAGAAATTATTCTCGGGCAATTGTAAAAATTGAGGCATACATATAAAAGCTTGTTTTTCTTGCATAAGTGCGGCAAGTTTTGGGGAGCTTTGCTTGAACGAGGTATGGCATAGCTTATTTGAATGCAAGATCATTCAATTTTTCGATATACAAACAGAGAAGGACACAGCATTAGCGCGCCCTTCTTTGTTTTATTGACGCGCTTGATTTTTTGATTGACATAAAACGCGATCTGTGATATAATTTATGAGTAAGAAAACTATAATAAGCTAAGGATATAGATATGAAAATTTTTGACTGTCATAAAATAAAGGCGCTCCGCATTCAGCGTGGTATTTCCCAAAAGGAATTAGCTCAGGCGACAGGCGTAAGCTACCAGACGGTGTCCCGTTGGGAAACTGGCAAGGCGCAACCGAGCGATGATAATATTGTTGCTATGGCGAGCGCACTTAATGCAGAAATAAATGATTTTTATCATATTGAGCTTGAGCCCGTCGAAAGCATTAAGGGAATGGAGTCCATTCGCGAGATTTACAAGATCGGCAGAGGCCCGTCGAGCTCTCACACAATGGGTCCCGAGCGCGCTTGCAAGCTGTTTATGGAAAAAAATCCTGAAATGGATGCCATAAAGGTAATTCTTTACGGCTCTCTTGCAAAGACGGGTAAGGGACACGGTACTGATAACGTGCTTGTAAAGACGGCGGCTCCGATACCCTGCGAGGTTGAATTTGATTTTGCAACGACTGATATTCCTCATCCCAATACGCTTGATCTTTTCGGCTTTAAGGACGGAGAGCAGATCGCCCACCTGAGAGTGATGAGCGTTGGCGGCGGAAGCATTGAGTATGAGGGCAAGGCGGCGGAACGCAAGGAGTACGTTTACACTCACCACACGTTCGGCGAAATTGCGGCGTACTGCAAGGAAAATACGCTTCACCTTTGGGAATATGCGCTTCGTTATGAGGATGAGGGCTTCCTTGATTATATGTCGGAGGTTTGGGAAACGATGAAGGCGGCGATCTTGCGCGGCATCAAGGATCACGGAACGCTTCCAGGCGGCTTATCGGTAAAGAAGAGAGCCCGCGAGCTTTATTCACATCAGCACATTGATGAGAGCGCTCAGACGCGCGAGAATCGACTCGTTTCGGCGTATGCCTTTGCGGTTGGTGAACAAAACGCATCGGGCGAGATGATCGTTACCGCGCCCACGTGCGGCGCGGCGGGTGTGCTTCCCGCGGTGCTTTACTACCAGCAAAGAAAGAACAAATACACCGACAGGCAGATCATTCAGGCGCTTATCGTGGCGGGACTTGTCGGCAACCTTATAAAAACGAACGCGTCTATTTCGGGCGCGGAATGTGGCTGTCAGGCTGAGGTTGGCAGCGCGTGCGCTATGGCTTCTGCGGCGCTTGGCGAGCTTTTCCTGCTTGATATAGATAAGATCGAGTATGCAGCCGAGATCGCTATTGAGCATCATCTGGGACTTACCTGCGACCCCATTTGCGGACTTGTGCAGATCCCTTGTATTGAGAGAAATGCGGTTGCGGCAATGCGCGCGATCAACGCGATAAGTCTTGCATCGTTTTTGTGGGATTCAAGAAAGATATCGCTGGATGACGTTATAAAAACAATGAAGGAAACGGGACGCGACCTCTCGCAGTCCTACAAGGAGACGTCCGAGGCGGGCTTGGCAAAGCTTATCGTCCGCACGGAAGAATAAAAAAAGAGCAGACACACTGTGTCTGCTCTTTTTGTTTATTCTCTTTACGTTCCCTTTTGCGGACGAACGGTTTCAAGATAGCTCATAATGGTATCTCTGTACTCTTCGAAGTTTTTGTCGTATGAGAAAAACGTACAAAACCAATATACGTCGCCACCATCAATGCAAAAATAATACATTCTTATCTGATTTTCCGTGCCATTGGTATCGGGTGTGAGAAATTCAACGTAGGGCTGCCACAGGTGATTCAGCTCAACCGTAGCGCCGACGTCCTTTCCGGGATTTACGTATGCAAGAGCCTCTTCGGCATTTTTAATATCCCTTCCATTTTCGGTAAAGTAGTATTTTTCAAGGGCGAACGCCTCAAATTTGAGATCTCCGTTTTCACACGCAAGGGCAATATTGTCGGGGTAGTATTTGGTAAATGCCGAATCCATTACGACTGAGATGCCGTCCTTGGCAAACATTTGGGTCTGATTTGTAAAGGTTGCCTTGGGATCCTCTTCTATCTTGCTGTCGCAGGAAGTGAGGGAGGGGAGAATAAGTGTAAGGCAGATCAAAATTGACAGTGTCAGTAAAATTATGCGTTTCAAAATATACCTCTTAGCTATAAAATTCAGTTTTGATGGCGCGCTCAAAAAGCTTTGCGAGCGCGACCTTCGGTTCTTCGTTATTGTAAATTACGTTGTAAACGGTCTTGCATATCGGCAGGTCGACCTCGTATTTTTCGCCGAGCTCAACGAGTGCCTGCGCGGTGTAGTATCCTTCAGCAAGCTTGTCCAGCTTCTCTCCGCGAATGAACATTTCGCCGAACATTCGGTTGTGGCTGTATTTTGAGAAAACGGTAGCTTCGTAGTCTCCGAGGTGGCATAGTCCGTAGGCGGAAAGCTCGTTACCGCCCATTTTAGAGATCAGTCTTGCGATCTCACGCGTGCCGCGCGACATAAGTGCGCCCTTGAGGGTCGAGAGGGAAAGTCCGTCAAGCATACCTGCGGCGATGCCGATTACGTTCTTTGCCGCGGCACCGATCTCATTGCCAATGAGATCCTCGCCGTAGTAAAAGCGGATAAGCTCGCTTGAAAACGAGTTGACGAGATAGGTTTTCGTCTCCTTATCCTCGCTATCAATTACCATACAGTTCGGCACGCCCGCGTAGAATTCCTGAACGTGGCCCGGGCCGAGCCACACCGCAATTTTGTTTGAGGGGTGGAGATTGTCGCGTGCGACCTCGGAAAGACGGCGGCCGCTTGACATTTCGATTCCCTTCATACAAAGCACGAAGATCTTGTTTTTGATATTCAAGTGAGATATTTCCTTGAAGAATCCGTCAAGCCCCTGCGAATTGATGGAGATTATAATTACCTCCGCATCGCAAAGGCAGGAAATATCGGTTGAAAGCTTAACGCTCTTAGGAAGGGTTAAAAGATCGTTGCTTCTGTTTTCAAGAAAGCGCTGCATATTTTTCGAGTCCGCTCTTCCGTAAAGAGTTACGTTAAAGCCGCGCTTTTCGGCAAGATACCACGTGATAAGTGAGCCCCATCTACCGCAGCCGACTACTGAAATTTTCATTTTTCCCCTCCTTTTCCGTATTTGTACTTGCAAAAATCCACAAAATAGTGTACAATTATATAGTATATGATAATTATACATTAAACGGGTGTAAAAGTCAACTCAATTTAAATTTTAGACAGGTATAAATAAATGTTAAGCTTAAGTGTAAACAATCTCTGCCTTGAATTCGGCGATAAGACAATATTGAATAAGGTGTCCTTCTCGCTTGAGGAGAACGATAAGCTGGGTATTATCGGTGTCAACGGCAGCGGAAAGACTACTCTTTTCAAGCTTATTTGCGGTGAGTACGAGCCCACCGACGGCGAGGTGTATATCTCGAAGGGCAAGAGTGTGGGAATTCTCACTCAGTACGGCGCGTTTGACGATAATCCCAATACGGGCGAGAGCGCGCTTGAGCAGATGTATAATGCCTTTCCCGAGCTTCTCGATATGGAGAGCAGGCTTGCGTCTCTTGAGGCTAGGCTTGAGAATATAAACGACAAAAATCATGATTCATACGTAAAGGAATATACCGCGCTCCACGAAAGATTTATTTCGGATGGCGGACTTGAATTCCGTGCGCGTTGCTCGTCCATTCTCTCAAAGCTCGGCTTTGACGAGGAGCATAAGAAGACCGACGTAAATCTTCTCTCGGGCGGACAGAGAACGAGACTCGCGCTTGCTATCCAGCTGTCGCGTGAGCCCGATATATTGATGCTCGACGAGCCGACGAACCACCTTGATATCGAGACTCTCGGTTGGCTTGAGAGCTATCTTGTTCAGTACAAAAAGTGCGTTATGGTAATTTCGCACGACCGATATTTTCTTGATAAGGTCACAAATAAAACTCTCGCTATCGAAAATACTCACGCTAAGCTCTATTGTGGAAATTACACCAAGAGCATGGAGCAGAGAAGGATCGACCGCGAGATATACGAGAAGCACTACCGCGATCAGCAAAAGGAGATCGCGCGTCAGGAGGCGTATATTGCTCAGCAGAGACAGTGGAATCGCGAGAGAAACATTATTGCCGCCGAGTCAAGACAAAAGCTGCTTGACAAGATGGAGAAGCTTGAAGCTCCCGAGAACGCTCCGAGGGGCATAAGACTTCAGTTTACGTCTTCTCTCGAGAGCGGAAATGACGTTTTGACGGTAAAGAATCTTTCAATGGCGTTCCCCGGCAGAAGACTTTTTGATAACCTTAATTTCCTTGTAAAGAAGCGCGACCGACTTCTTATCGTAGGCCCTAACGGTTGCGGAAAGTCAACCTTGATCAAGATCATTATGCAAAAGCTTGTGGCTACCTCGGGTAGAATTGAGAGAGGATACAACGTCGAGATCGGCTACTACGATCAGGAAAACCAGAATCTTGACTCGAACAGTACGGTTATAGATGAGCTCTGGGATGCTTACCCAACTCTCCCCGAGCAGAAGATACGCGCGACACTCGCGGCGTTCTCCTTCCGTGGCGACGATATTTATAAAAAGGTAAGCGTCTTGTCGGGCGGCGAGAGAGCGCGTCTTACACTTTCAAAGCTTATTTTGTCAAAGATGAACGTGTTAGTCCTCGACGAGCCGACAAACCACCTTGATATTGATTCCCGTGAGGCGCTTGAGGGCGCGCTTGAGGATTTTGACGGAACTATTATCGCGGTTTCGCACGATAGATATTTTATTGAAAAGCTCTCAACGAGAATTATTGAGCTCAAGCCCGACGGTTACGTGGACGGTGATATGTTTGATTATAATATCGTAAACGTGGGCAGGGGATATACCGAATTCCGTGAGTTTGTGGAAAATCGCAAACAGAGTTTGGGTGAAATTAAGACGTTTACCGCTACTGCCGAGAGTAAATCAAAAGAGGATTACTTAAAGAGTAAGCAGGACGCGTCCGAGGCTCGACGTCGCGCAAATCGAATTGCCAAGCTCCAGAAGGAAATGGAAAAGCTTGAAATTGAGCTTTCCGAGGTTGAGGAGGCTCTTATGGGCGAGGCGGCGTATGATTATAAGAAGGTTGCCGAGCTTGATAATCGCAAAAACCAAATCGAAGAGCGACTTATGGAGATCTATGAGGAGCTGGAATAAAGAAAAGCTTCACCCGTCGGGTGAAGCTTTTCTTTATTAGTGCAGAGTGGAGAGTTGTGGGGAAAATCTGTAAATCGCCCCTTTAATTTCACTCCATCCAAATCACCGAAAGCATAGTTCCACGGTTACCGCCTGAATAACGGTGGGAATAGTATTTTTCGGGATGACAGTAGGTGCATTCGTCTATTGTATCAATGTTTTCCTTTGGAACGCCGACAGATTCAAGAAGGCGGGTATTAATGCCGACGAGGTCGCACATATATTTTCCTTCTATATTTTTACGAGGAGTGCAGAAATCCCTCGCGTAGTCCTCGCCAAGCGCGCGAACGGCTTCATATACGTCAGTCCCCACCTCAAAGCAGCAGGAGTGAATACAGGGGCCGATAGCAGCATAAATGTTTTCTACCTTTGCTCCATAAAGGGAAATAAGCTTCTCTACGGCGATTTTTTGAATTCCCGCCACAGTTCCGCGCCAGCCTGCGTGGAGTGCGCCTACGGCGATAATTTTGCCCGAATCGTCACGGCATTCGAGGAGTATCGGAACGCAGTCAGCGGTCTTGACACCGAGCGTTACACCGCGTTCGTTCGTTATATATCCGTCGGCAAATTTATGCTCGTATGATTCAAAATCCCGTCTTGTGTAACCCATACCGCAGAGGCTTTCATCCACCTCGATAACCTCGGTTGAGTGTACCTGCGGAAGAGATACGACACTATCTTTGTCAAATCCCGCCGCGTCGGCAAATGCCTCCAAATTTTTGAGAACTACCGAGTCGTCGTCGCCACGGCCAAAGCCGAGGTTTAAATATTTTGTGTGATTATGAAAGCTTACCCCTCCGAGCCGCGTCGAGAAGGCGTGCGGAGAGGTAAGGAGTGTTGATTTTTCTATCATCATTTTTGCTTGTTTGCCTGTGTTTCGCAGTAGAGGCAGCGATAAACACGGGCATCCTTGTTTGTAAGCTTGAATATCTGGGGGAGCTCCTGCTCGGTGGACGTAATACATCTGGGGTTCTTGCAGAAAATTACATTTACAAGCTTTTCGGGAAGCGCGATGCTGCGCTTTTCAACGCGGGAGCCGTCCTTGATAATATTTACGGTAACTCCGGGCGCGACGTAGCCGAGAATATCCATATTGATATCAATATCCGCGTCGATTTTGATAATATCCTTTCGGCCGAGCTTTGCGCTCTGCGCGTTCTTGATAAGCGCGATGGAGCAATCAAGGGAGTCAAGACCTAAAAGGTTATAAATATCCATTCCAACACCTGCGGGAATGTGGTCGATAACGATACCGTTCTTAATAGAATCTATGTGCATAATTTACCTCCCTTATGCTTCTATGCCGAGAAGCATCATAATGAGCGCCATTCTCATGTATTTGCCGTAAAGCACCTGCTTGAAGTAGCACGCGCGGGGATCGGAGTCGATAGCGACCGAGATCTCGTTTACGCGGGGCAGGGGATGGAGAATGCGGAGGGAGTCCTTCGCGCCCTTGAGCTTTTCGGGAGTCAGGATATAGCTGTCCTTGAGTCGGAGATAGTCTTCCTCGTTGAAGAATCTTTCTCTCTGAACTCTTGTCATATAGAGAATGTCAAGCTCGGGCATAACCTCCTCAAGAGAGGTCGTCTGCTTGTATTCAAGATTGTGAGCCTTGAGTGTATCCTTCTTTACGTAGCTCGGAAGCTTCAATTCCTCGGGGGAGATAAGCACGAACTTTACGTTTTCGTATCTAGAGAGAGCTTCGATAAGAGAGTGAACCGTTCTGCCGAATTTCAAGTCTCCGCAGAAGCCGACCGTAATGTTGTCAAGTCTGCCTGTTTCAAGCTTGATCGTGCAGAGGTCTGCAAGAGTCTGTGTGGGGTGATTGTGTCCGCCGTCGCCCGCATTGATAACGGGAATGCTCGCGTTCATTGCGGCAACGAGGGGAGCGCCCTCCTTGGGATGACGCATAGCGATAATATCCGCGTAGCAGGAGACCGTCTTTGCCGTGTCGGCAACGCTCTCGCCCTTAGCCGCAGAGCTGGAGCTTGCGCTTGAAACCGAAAGCACGTTACCGCCAAGCTCGTACATAGCCGCCTCAAAGGAGAGTCTTGTTCTTGTCGAGGGCTCAAAGAAAAGTGTTGCGAGCTTTTTGCCGTGGCAGGCCTCGGCATACTTTTCGGGATTTGCAATTATATCCTCGGACGTGGAGATGAGCTTGTCGATCTCCTCAACCGAAAGGTCGCGAATGTCTATAAGACTTCTCATTTTATGTCCTCCCAAGAGATTATTTTGCGCCGTAAACTGTAAGGTAATTCTTAATTCTGTCGATATCTGCCTGATCGTGTCCCTTTTCTTCAAGGTACTCGATAATGTCGTAAACGTCAACGATGGAGTATACGGGGAAGCCGAACTGCTCCTCGATCTCCTGCATAGCGCCCTTATCGGTCTGACCCTTTTCCTTGCGGTCAACCATAATGAACGTAGCGGCAACCTTGACACCCTCGAGGTGGGAGAGGATCTCCATGCTCTCGCGGATAGCCGTGCCCGCTGTGATGACGTCCTCAATAATAACGATCTCCTCGCCCGCTGTGGGAACGTAGCCTACGAATACACCGCCCTCGCCGTGATCCTTAACTTCCTTTCTGTTAAAGAAGAAGGGCACGTTGAGTCCACCCTTGGAGAGTGCAACTGCTGCTGAAACCGAGAGGGAAATACCCTTGTATGCGGGGCCGTAGAGAACGCTCTGCTTGTTGCCGAGCTTTTCGTTGTATGCCTTTGCATAGAACTCGCCGAGAGTTGCGATATCGTTACCTGTCTTGATCATACCCGCATTGATAAAGTAGGGGATCTTACGTCCGCTCTTTGCGGTAAAGTCGCCGAATCGGAGTACGCCGGCATTCTCTAAAAACTGTATAAATTCTCTTTTGTAATTTTCCATTTTATTTCTCCTTTATAGTTAGCCTTCTCGGGTGGGGAAGGCTTGGGGCACATCGGGCAAAATGCGAATCGCTCTTACAACTCTGCATTTTGCACTCTGCATTCTGCACGTATCTGGAACTTTTAGTCGCAGAATTCAGCTACGCATCTTCTGTACGCTGCAACGGGGTCTGCCGCCGCTGTGATGGGTCTGCCAACTACGATATAGTCAGAGCCGATCTTCTTTGCCTCGGCGGGTGTCATAACTCTCTTCTGGTCGCCGATATCGCCGTCAGCGAAACGAACACCGGGAGTTACTGTGCAGAAATCCTTGCCGCATCTGTCGTGCACCTTGCCTGCTTCAAGCGGAGAACAAACAACTCCGTCAAGACCTGCCACCTTTGCATTGTGAGCGTAGTGCATAACCACCTCGTCAATAGGCGCGTCGATAAGAAGGTCGCGAGTCATTCTTTCCTGATCTGTGGAGGTGAGCTGTGTTACCGCGATGAGCATAGGACGTGTGCCGTCGGGACGAGTGAGGCCCTCGATTGCCGCTTCCATCATAGAGATTGTACCTGCGGCGTGAAGGTTGGTCATATCAACGTCGAGGCGGGAGAGCACCGCCATAGACTTTTTAACTGTGTTAGGAATGTCGTGAAGCTTGAGGTCGAGGAATATCTTGTGTCCTCTTGCTTTGATCTCGCGTACGATAGAGGGTCCTTCCGCATAGAAGAGCTCCATACCGATCTTTACAAAGGGCTTTTCATCCTGGAACTTGTCAAGGAAGCTAAATACCTGCGTGGCGCTCGAAAAGTCGCAGGCAACGATTACGTCTTTTCCCATTTTTAGATTCTCCTTTTATATTACAAATATTTTAAACTAATTCAGTGCGCTCCGCCGATAATTTCGGAGAGCGAGGAAATGCCGTACTTTTCCATAGCGGCGGGAAGGTCGCGGATAATATCGCGGCAAGCGTAGGGGTTAATGAGGTTTGATGCGCCGACCTCTACCGCAGTAGCGCCCGCGAGCATAAATTCAATAACGTCCTCGGCAGTTTCAACACCGCCCATACCGACGATCGGGATCTTGACCGCGTCGTACACCTGATATACCATACGAACGGCAACAGGCTTGATCGCAGGACCCGAGAAGCCGCCCATCTTGTTTGCGATAACGGGCTTCTTCGTCTTAAGATTTATTCTCATACCGAGAAGGGTGTTTATAAGGCTGATTCCGTCCGCGCCCGCATCCTCGCACGCCTTTGCGATGCTTACGATATCGGTTACGTTGGGGGAGAGCTTGATGATAATAGGCTTGTTTGTTACCTTGCGAACTGCGCGGGTAACCTCTGCCGCCGCTTCGGGATTTGTGCCGAAGCTCATACCGCCGCCGTGAACGTTGGGGCAGGATACGTTTACCTCAAACCAACCGATCTGCTCCTCGGCATCAAGGCGCTCAACCGTGTAGGCGTAGTCCTCTACCGAGAATCCCGATACGTTTGCCATAACGGGCTTATGGAAAACTGCCTTGAGCTTGGGCATTTCATATTTAAGCACGTCCTCAACGCCGGGGTTCTGAAGACCTACCGCATTGATAAGACCGCTTGTACATTCTGCGATTCGGGGCGTGGGATTGCCGAATCTCTTGTCCTTTGTAGTTCCCTTAAAGGAGAAGCTACCGAGCATATTTATATCGTAAAGCTCCGCGAATTCATAGCCGAAGCCAAACGTTCCGCTTGCGGGAATTATGGGGTTTGCAAGCTCGATTCCGCAAAGTGTTGTTCTTAAATCTGTTCCCATAATATCTCCTCTCTCTCAAGAACGGGGCCGTCCTTGCAGATTCTCTTGTATCCTGTAACCGTCTTGCACGAGCAACCCATACAAGCGCCAAAGCCACAGCCCATTCTCTCCTCAAAGCTTAACTGACCGCTTGTCTTTGCAACCTTGTTAATAGCCTTGAACATAGGAAGCGGACCGCAGGTGTAGAAGTAGCTGTAGTCGAGGCTCTCCATAGCAGTCGTAACGAAGCCGCGGATACCGTAGCTTCCGTCCGCCGTACAAACGTAGGTCTCGCATCCGAGTGCGTTGAATTCGTCCTCGTAGAATATTTCCTCCGCCTTGTTAAAGCCGAGCACCACCTTTACGTGCTTGCCCTCGGAAATAAGCTTCTTGGCGAGATTATACATAGGGGGGATACCAACGCCGCCGCCGAGAAGCAGGGGCGCGTCACCCGATTTTTCTGTGTTATAGCCGTTGCCAAGTCCTGTGAGTGTGAGGATCTCCTCGCCATCGCGCATTCTTGACATCTGCTCTGTACCCTCTCCAACCACCTTGTAGATAACCGTGAGTGTGTCGTCACTGTAGTCGCAAACCGAAATGGGACGGCGGAGATAAAGTCCGTCGAGCTTGAAGTTTACAAACTGACCGGGAGCGGTAATATCGGTCGTGTCTCCGCAAAGCACCATTTTATATACTGTGGGCGCTATGCAAATATTTGATTTTATTTTTAATGCTACGTCTTTCATATCTTTTCCTTCCATACTACCTTACCGTCGCAAACGGTCAGGATGCACTTGCCATATACCTTTTCTCCCTCGAAGGGCGTGCTCTTTCCCTTTGATACGAAGTCGTCGGGATCAATTGTATATTCTTCGTCGACAGTCCACACCGAGAAGCCGTTTTCCTTAAGTCCGAAGCGGCGGCGGGGATTGTAAACGAGGAGATTTAAAAGATGCTCTAAGGTCATCTTACCTGTCTTTACAAAATTCGTGTACATTATGGGGAACGCGGTTTCAATTCCTACAACGCCCATATTACTGCCATCAAGTCCGCGGCTCTTTTCCTCTGCAGAGTGGGGCGCGTGGTCGGTTGCGATCATATCGATCGTACCGTCGAGAATACCTTCGATAAGCGCGTCGCGGTCGGACTTATCGCGTATAGGAGGATTCATCTTGAAGCGGCCGTGCTCCTCAAGCTTGCTGTCGTCAAGTACGAGATAGTGGGGAGCGGTCTCGCAGGTTATATCAACTCCGCGAGCTTTTGCCTTTCTTATTATATCAACGGATTCCTTAGTGGAGATGTGGCACACGTGATACGCGCATCCGATTTTTTCTGCAAGAGCTATATCTCGGGCGATCGGGCCCCATTCACTCTCCGAGCATATTCCGCGGTGTCCGTGAGCCTTCGCGTATTCGCCGTCGTGAATGTATCCGCCGCGGAGCAGGGAATTATCCTCGCAGTGCGCTACGATTATTTTGCCGAGGCGACGGGCTTCCTTCATTGCCTCCGCCATCATCTCCTCAGACTGAACTCCGCGACCGTCGTCGGAAAATGCGATCGCGTCGCGCGCCATTCCTTCAAGGTCGGAGAGAGCCTCACCCTTCTGGCCTACTGTAATTGAGCCGTAGGGGTGTACGCCGATAACTGCTTTTTCGGCTATCGCGTCGAGCTGTACCTTTAAGCTCTCGTAATTGTCGGGAACGGGATTGAGGTTTGGCATCGTGAGAACGGAGGTGTATCCGCCCCTTGCCGCTGCGCGCGAGCCCGTGCCTATGTCCTCTTTATACAAATATCCCGGCTCACGAAAATGCACGTGCACGTCGCAAAAGCCGGGCAAAATAAGGCAATTATTAAAAACAGCGCACTCAGAATTTGAAACAAAAGCAGAAGAGGGGACAATATTGCCGCAGATGAGGGCAAAATCCCCACGGATAGAATTGCTCGAAATGTAATTTTCAGAATTCTTGAAAAGCATACTTGTTTCCTCCGAGGTGCGCACATAAATATACATTATAATTATAACATAATATATATATCTTTGTCAATAATTCTTTCGCGGAAATTACAGCTTGCCACTTGATAATTTTTGTGCTTTGTGCTACAATGAAACTGTACAAATAAACAAATTCAGTCGTACGGTGTCGATAAACGGTAATTTGCCATATACTGTTATTAACACTGTGAAAGGAGGAATTATGCCGGACGGAATACTTACAGTACTCGTAACTGCCTTAGGCGTTGGTGGATCAACGGTTATAGGCGCCGTATTAGGTTTTATGTTCAAAAAATTATCACATAAATTTGCGGATATAGTTTTGTCGTTTGCGGCAGGCGTAATGCTTGCGGCGGCGATAATCGGACTTATTATCCCCTCGCTTGAGCACGGAGCAAGATTTGGAGGATTTGCAATTTTAATAACCATAGTCGGTATTTTTGCGGGCGCGGCTTGTTTGAATCTTCTTGACCGCCTCGTTCCCCATCTTCATAAATTTGTCGGGACGGATGCCGAGCCCCACACTAATGCAAATCTCTCAAAGGTGCTGCTTTTTGTGCTTGCAATTGCGATTCATAATCTCCCCGAGGGCATTGCCGCGGGCGTTGGCTTCGGCTCGGGAGATAATACGCAGGCGTTTATGATAGCGGGCGGTATTGCGCTTCAGAACGTGCCGGAGGGTATGGTGATTATCGCGCCTATGCTCGCGGCGGGCGTTTCAAAGAAAAAGACGTTGCTTATCGCGCTCGGAACGGGTCTTGTTGAGGTTATAGGAACCTTTATCGGATACTTTGCGGTGAGTATCTCGAGTGCCATTTTGCCGTTTGCTTTGGCGTTTGCGGGAGGCACGATGCTTTACGTTATAAGCGACGAGATGATCCCCGAGACACACGCTCATGGACATGAGCGAGGCGCGACGTACGCTTTGCTTATCGGCTTCTGCGTAATGCTTGTTACGGATTTCTTTTTATAATTGATATTAAAAAGGGGAGGGAACACCTCCCTTTTTCTTTTTGTTTGCCTCTTTACAAATCGTAAATTTTATGGTATTATTATAATAGAGAAATATGGCGATTTTTATATTTATTTGTAAAAAGAGAGGATTTTGAATGTTTAAGAGCAAAAGATTATTAGCGATATTATTGTGCATAAGCATTGTTTTTATATCGCTTACGGCGTGCGACACCAATAGTATAGTCGACGATGGAACAACTCTTCCTTTTGAGGCGGAGACTCCCGTGGAGGACGAAACTCCGACCGAGGACGAAACACCTACCGAGGATGATACGACCACAAATGGCGGTACGACCACCGAGGACGACGGGAATAATACGGAGGAAAATACCACTGTAAACGGTGGGGAAGGCACTACCGAGGATGACGGAAATCAGATTGGAGTACCCCAGCCCAACTCTGAAATTTCCATTAAGACCGCAATCGAATACGGACTTACGTTCGCTTCTAATAAATTCAGCTCGGGCAAGTATTTTGTTCGCGGCGAGGTTGTAAGCATCGTGAGCGACAGCTCGCCGAGCATTACTATCAAGGATAGCGAGGGCAATGTTCTCCTTCTTTACCGCACAAAGGGTAATAATGGCGAATCCTACAGCTCATTGGCTACCAAGCCCTCTGTTGGAGATACTATCCTTGTTTACGGCGTAGTCGGTCAGTATAAGGGCGACGCTGAAATGATGGAGGCGTGGGTAGTTGAGGTAATTGTTAAGACTCCCACGGATGACGGCTCTCAGGGCGGTTCACAAGGCGGCTCTCAGGGCGGCGGCAACGTTGATACCGACGGACTTCCCGAGGATACGTCGGGCGCAACAGAGACACACGACCCTTATGAAAACGTAACGAAGTCGCAGTTCTATGCAAATTATAAGCCCGCGACAAGCTACTGGGATGCTTATTGGAGAACTCAGCATAACTTTATGTCGGGCACGCTTACTATGTCCACCTCGGGCGTTCCCGTGACCTCGGATTATCAGCCCAAGCTCAACGGCTTGTTCGTAAGAAACGATTCGGCTATTTATTCCGAGGACGGAAATACGTATTACGTGCTTGACGCGTACGGCAAGGTAGCTTATGCCATCTACCGCGGTGGCGCGTATATCTCGCTTGACGAGGTTGCGGCATATATGTTTGCATTTGGCGAGATCCCTGCGAACTATGATTCGAACAAGAAGGCAAAGCCCAGCCAAAGCCCTTGGGGAGAATATTTAAGAAACAATCACAGCTCGTATTCAAATGACGTTATAAAATATCCCGACGAGCCCGAGCTTCCCAATATGTATCGCTATTATGAAATGGACATTGGTACAAAGTATTATAATAACGGATCAAGCATTACCCGCGGCGCGTGCAGAATCGTTTACGCGAGATACGACAGAAATGGAAACAAGGTAATCGAGCCCGAGGAAAGATACGTATTCTATACGTATAATCACTATTACGACTTCCAGGAATATCTCAATTATGCAGGCGGCTGGGGTCAGAGATTCGGTAAGGATACCGCAGGTGGAGGCACACCTTCTCCTTACGTTCAAACCGCAAGATCGTATTTTGCGGCGAGCGATGCTGCTACGGTGGTAGTAGAAACCATCAGCATCTGCTACGTGGATACAAAGTATCTTTACTATATGACCGCGCAGTGCGCATAAAAATAAAAGGACTGAGATTTTCTCAGTCCTTTTGTGTTTTTATTAAGTATTATTGTTCTTAACAACAACGTCGTGTGCGCCGCCTTCAACGATGGAAACGGAGCTGACGAGTGTGAGCTTTGCCTTATCCTGAAGCTCGGGAATGGAGAGCGCGCCACAGTTGCACATAGTGGAACGGATCTTTGCGAGCGTTACCGAGAGGTTATCGTGGAGAGAGCCCGCGTAGGGAACGTAGCTGTCAACGCCTTCAACGAAGGAAAGCTTCTGCGCTCCGCCCATATCGTATCTCTGCCAGTTGCGAGCACGTGCGCTGCCCTCGCCCCAGTATTCCTTCATATAGCTTCCGTTTACGAGAATCTTGTTTGTGGGAGATTCGTCGAAGCGAGCGAAGTATCTGCCGAGCATACAGAAGTCTGCGCCCATAGCGAGAGCGAGAGTGATGTGGTAGTCGTGAACGATACCGCCGTCGGAGCAGATCGGAATATATACGCCTGTCTTCTTGTAGTATTCGTCACGCGCCTTTGCAACCTCGATAACCGCAGTTGCCTGACCGCGACCGATACCCTTTGTTTCTCTTGTGATACAGATGGAGCCGCCGCCGATACCGATCTTGATAAAGTCTGCGCCCGCATCAGCGAGGAAGTTAAAGCCGTCCGCGTCAACAACGTTGCCCGCGCCTACCTTGACTGTGTCGCCGTAATGATCGCGGATCCACTTGATCGTGCGCGCCTGCCATTCCGAGAAGCCCTCGGAGGAGTCGATGCAAAGCACGTCAACGCCTGCCTCAACAAGCGCGGGAACTCTGTCGGCATAGTCGCGTGTGTTGATACCTGCGCCTACGATATATCTCTTCTTTTCGTCGAGAAGCTCGTCGGGGTTCTTCTTGTGCTGCTCATAGTCCTTTCTGAATACGAAGGAAACGAGCTTGCCGTTGTCGTCTATAATGGGCAGGGAATTGAGCTTGTGGTCCCAGATTATGTCGTTGCATTCCGCAAGTGTGGTACCCTCCTTGGCATAAACGATCTTTTCAATAGGAGTCATAAAGGAGGAAACGAGCTCATCACCCGTCATTCTTGTTACTCTGTAATCACGGGACGTAACGATACCGAGGAGCTTGCCGTGGCTTGAGCCGTCGTCAGTTACGGCAATCGTGGAAAAGCCGTTCTTTTCCTTGAGCATGATAATATCCTTGAGAGTAGCGTCGGGCTTGATATTGGAGGCACTTGTTACAAAGCCTGCCTTGTAATCCTTAACTCTGCGCACCATAGCCGCCTGATCTTCAATTGTCTGTGAGCCGTAAATAAAAGAAACGCCGCCTTCCTTCGCGAGTGCTATTGCCATAGTATCGTTAGATACGGACTGCATAATTGCGGAGATGAGCGGAATTGACATAGTTATAGCGGGTTCTTCGCCCTTTTTGAACTTAACGAGAGGCGTCTTGAGAGATACCTTGGCAGGAATACATTCTGCGCTGGAATAACCGGGCACGAGCAAATATTCGCTGAATGTGTGTGAAGGGCTGTCGTAGTAAAAGGCCATAGCTTAGCTCCATTCCGCCGCGGAAGCGGCTAAATATATTGTTAGAAATATTATAGCACAAGGCATTTTAAAAGTCAACACGGATTTGTTTAAAATTTCACACGAAAAATACGGAATTAAATTTATTATTTTGTCGGAATGTATAAAACCGCCGCACCGGAAAGTGTGGCGGGTTTGATTATTTTATTTTTTATTGCACGAGCAATTTTTCGAGCAGCTGTCGGCATAGGGGCAGCCGACGCATTTCTTGCCCTTCTTTTTTTGTACGACGATATAGGCGATAGCCCCGCCGATTATATGTACGATTGCGATAATGGCAATGATTTCAATAGGATCCATATTACGCTACCGCCTTCTTTATCTCTCGGTTCTTTCTGATTATAAGAACGGCAAGCACGGTTGCAAATATAAGAACGATTGCCCAGCCGAGGATCGGCATCCAGATCGCACCGAAATTACGGGTGGTAAAGAGTGTGCCGAAGAAATACGTAAGGAATCCGAGGGAATAGCCGACGCCAAGCTGAAGGCCTACGCCTGCGAAGAGCCACTTTTTGCTCTTCATTTCGGAATTCATAGCGCCGATAGTGGCAAAGCATGGAGGTGAAAAGAGGTTGAACATAAGATATGCAAGAGCGGCAACCTTTGTAATTGCGAGAATACCCGCAACCTCTGCTCCTGCGCCTTCGATCATTGAAAGCTCGTCCGTGTTGATGAGGTTTTCAAGTCCGACAAAGCACACCGCGAGCGTTCCTACTACGTTTTCCTTTGCGATAAAGCCCGTGATAGTTGCCGCGGCAAGCTGCCACGCGACAACGCCCACGATAGGAGCGAATACGTAAGCGAAGGGTGTCGCGATAGTTGCGAGGATGGACTGACTTGCATCCTCGGCGATCGTGAAGCTCCACGTAAAGGACTGCATAAGCTGGATTACGAAATTACAAATGAGAATTATAGTACCCGCCTTAACTATGTAAGACCAGCCGCGCTGGAGCATGGAAAGAGTCGCCTTGCCGATGCTGGGCATTTTATATTCGGGAAGCTCAATGATAAAGAAGGATTTTTTGCGGTTGCCCGTAATAGCGTTTACGATAAGAGCGCAAACAAGGATAAGCGCGATGCCTACGAAGTACATAAGAGTACCGACCCAAGAGGCATCTCCGAAAAACGCGCCTGCGAAGAGGGCGATTACGGGAAGCTTAGCTCCACAGGGCATAAAGGGTGCGAGCATTGCCGTCGCACGACGCTCGCGCTCGTCTCTGATCGTTCTGCACGCCATAACGCCGGGAATGGCGCAGCCTGTACCGATAACGAAGGGAATAACCGATCTGCCCGAAAGACCAACCTTTTTGAAGATGGGGTCAAGCACGACCGTTGCGCGCGCCATATATCCGCAATCCTCAAGAAGCGCGATAAGGAAATACATTACCATAACGAGAGGCAAAAAGCCCACTACCGCGCCAAAGCCGCCGATAATACCGTCAACGATGATCGAGGTAAGAAGGGGATGCGCGTTCTCCATAAGACCGCCGACCCACTCGCCGAGCATTTCCATAAGCGTTACAAGGCCGGGAATTACGAGCTCGTTATCCGCGCCCTCGTTGAATATATAGCCCTCTGCGATCCAGGGGCCGAGCCAAGCCTGTGATATCTGGAAAACCAAGAACATAACCACCGCAAAAATGGGAAGTCCTACCCATTTGCTTGTAATAATTGCGTCGATCTTATCCCCGAAGTTGCGGTTTTTGGTCAAGGTCGTTCTTTTTTCAACGTCGTTTACTATGGAATTTACGAAGGCATATCTCTTTTTGTCCTCCGCTTCAACTGCGGATCTGTCCGTAAGGTCAATGCTTGCCTGAGAATAGGGCGCGCGCTGTACTGTTCCCACCGTGGCAATCACCGCCGAAATAAGATCGGAGAGGCCCTTCTTTGAGATAGAAGCGGTTTCAACGACGGGACAGCCGAGCTTCTCCGAAAGAGTCGCGGCATCGATCTCGTTGCGCTTTTTCTCGTTGGCGTCCGTCTTGTTGAGCGCTACGACCATAGGAATTCCAAGCTCAAGCAGCTGAGTCGTGAAGAAAAGGCTTCGGCTGAGGTTCGTAGCATCTACAATATTTATAATAGCATCGGGGCGCTCATTCTTTACGTAATCACTCGTTACGTTTTCCTCACTCGTGAAGGGGGACATTGAATATGCGCCGGGGAGGTCGACTGCGATAAAATCACAGCTTCCGCCACAGTATTTTTTCTTTATGGGGTGTTCTTTTTTATCTACGGTAACGCCCGCCCAGTTTCCAACCTTTTCATTTCTGCCTGTCAGAGCGTTGTACATAGTTGTTTTGCCGCTGTTGGGGTTGCCCGCTAAAGCGATTCTCATTAAATTTCCTCCGAGAGATATATAAAAGTAATTTTCACTAAATTCAGTTACCTATTGCTAACTATTTTTCAAAAAAGAAATCAGCAGATGCGCTGAGCTTCTTTTATACGATAATAGCCTCGGCTAAGGCGTTGTCGATGTTGTATCTTCCGTCCTTGATGGAAACAACACAACCGCTTCTTCTGCGCTTAATAACCGTAATAGGCTCTCCTGCATAGCAACCGAGAGAGAACAAAAAAGCGTTGAGCTCATCATCGTTCGTATTGATTGCGGAAATAATATATTCTTTGCCTTCTTCTACCGTTCTGAGATTCATTATAACGCTTCTCCTTTCCAAATTTCAGTTACCTATTGCTAACCGATAACATTATACCCGTTTTTCCATAAGTTGTCAATAGATTTTTTCTCATTTTTATCAATTTTGGTGAATTTTTAAAGAACAAGTTACCCTATGCTAACTTTTGCTTGTGCATATTTACGTTTACTACTTGATTTTTATGATTTTGTGGTGTATAATATTATAAAAGGTTGAAAAGGAGGTGCGGAATATGAGTTTACACAGCTCGGGAGAGATGTATCTTGAGAGCATTCTCGTTTTAAGAGAGAAGCTTGACGGAGTGCACGCGATCGACGTGTCGGAGTATATGGGATTTTCAAAGCCCAGCGTATCCCGCGCGCTCAAGCTTTTAAAGAACGAAGGCTATATTGATATTGACGGCTTTGATCATATTACTCTTACGCCCGCGGGCGAGGAGATCGCAAAGAAGATCTTTGAACGCCATACTCTTCTTACCAAGGTATTGATAGATCTTGGCGTTGATGAAAAAACCGCCACAGAAGACGCCTGCAAAATCGAGCACGATATAAGCGATGAAACGTTTGAAGCGATAAAAAAGCGTTTTGAAGGAAAATAATAAGGATCCCGACCGACTGTCGGGATCCTTTTATGCTCTTTTGGCGAAAAAATTTTTGGGGGTCATGCCGTAAATTTTCTTAAAGCTGCGGTAGAACGTGTTGAGAGAATCAAAGCCGCATTCTCTTGCAAGCGTTGCGACCGCGGGATTTTTCTGATCCTTTGCAAGCTCCGTGAAACGTTGAACTCTTACGATGTTTATGTAGTTGCTTATATTTTCGCCGACGTAATGGTTGAAGAGTCGGGAGAAGTAGTATTTATTGTAGCCGAAATTTGAGGATATGGATTCAAGGGTGAGCGGCGAGCTGTAATTTTCATTGATATATTTAAGTACGTCGAGAATGAAGTCGATGCTTCCTTGGTTTTCAATAGGGAGGGAGGGATAATGGTTGAAAAGATGCCCCATTATTATATTTATGTATCCCTTCTTTGTAAGCGAGGGCATTTGTTCGTTGCCGTAATACAAAATGTCGATAAATTCAAGAAGCGTGCGGTTGAAATCTTTATCGTCGAGCTTTACGGGCAGGGTGGATTTTTTGAGTATTTTTCCGACGTCGCCGCTGTAATTTGTTGGAATGACCATAAAGTATTTTGTGTATTTCGGGTCGGGCTCGTAGCTGTGAACGTAGTAGTTATGCACGAAAATAATATCGTCGGGCTCTGCTTCGAGCGTGCGGTCGCCCACGGTTGCCTTCATTTTTCCCGAGATCACGTATAGGATCTCGATACAGTTGTGAAAGTGCTTTGGCACGTCGCCGTTTATATTGATGCCGATTGCAAAATTCGGGTC
Source organism: Eubacteriales bacterium (assembly GCA_045660325.1). Classification (GTDB taxonomy): domain Bacteria; phylum Bacillota; class Clostridia; order Oscillospirales; family CAG-272; genus SVTX01. The sequence continues at coordinate 6,158 of JAZRDO010000027.1, read as the reverse complement.
GCGGTCATGGTGATGCTCGTAAATAATGTTTTTCATTTTATATTTTCTCCGAAAGTCAATATTTGAAAGGAAATACTGTATTTTTGCCATTGAAATTATCAATATTTGATGATATTATAGCATTGAAGACGTAAAAAGTCAAGTGAAAATATATTGACGGAGGGCAAAATATGAAAATCGGTATTATCGGTTACGGCGGAATGGCAGGACATCACCATACGCACATTATTCCCGTATTTAACAGAGAGGGTTATCCCGAGGTGGTTGAGGTTAAGGGCGTTTACGATATAAACCCTGCGCGTTGCGAGATTGCGGCGAGCCGCGGACTCGTTGTATATGATAGCGCAGAGGCGCTTCTTTCCGACGAGGAGATCAAGGCAGTTCTTGTTGCGACTCCCAACGATTGGCATATGCCTTACGTTGTAATGGCGGCGGAGCACGGCAAGCACGTTATCACGGAAAAGCCCGCTGCGCTTTCGAGTGAAGAGACCGCTAAAATGTATGAGGCGGCAAAGAAAAACGGCGTTGTTTTTACGCCCCACCAGAACAGACGCTGGGATGAGGATTTCCTTGCGATCAAGGAAATCGTTGAGAACGGAGAAATCGGTACAGTTTATAAAATCGAGTCCAGAGTTGTGAGCAGTAACGGTATCCCCGGCGCGTGGAGAAAGTGCTTCAAGCAGGGCGGTGGCATGATGCTTGACTGGGGCGTTCATCTTATTGACCAGGCGCTTCTTATGATCGACTCCCCCGTAAAATCGGTTTACTGTGATTATTCATACATCGCGGGCGAGGACGTTGACGATGGCTTCGATCTCGAGATCAAGTTCGAAAACGGTGTTATTTACAGAATCGTAGTTGATACAAATACGTTTATTCAGCTCCCTCGTTGGAGAGCTTACGGCCGCGAGGGCACAGCGGAGATCACCGACTGGGCGATGAACGGCAAGATCGTCAGCGTTCTTCAGAGAGTTGACGATCAGCTTGAAGGAATCCGCGCGGGCAACGGCTTTACGAAGACCATGGCGTACAGACGCGCCGAGACCGTTCAGGAAAGACCCATTGAAAGAGTATGGAGCGATGCGAACGCGTTCTACCGCAACTTTATGGACGCGGTACTCAATGGCGACCCCACAACCGTTAAGGAAAATCAGGTTATGCGTGTATTCAAGGTAATGGAAAACGCGTACAGATCCGCGCACGAGAACAGAGTGATCGAGGAGGTTATCTGATTATGAAGACGGTAACTGTAGTTACAGAGCTTCGCGCGGGCGTTAATGAGGTTGGCTTTAACGCCGCTTATCCGGAGGGTATGGATGCTTGCCTTTGCTCGCTTGTTTCCGACGCGGGCTATAAGGTCAATTTGATACATACCTCTCCCGAGCACGATGGCAGCGCGCTTACGGATGAAATACTTCAAGAGACCGACGTGTTGATCTGGTGGGGACACGCGTTCCACCATTTCGTGCTTGATTCGGTTGCAGAGAGAGTTGTAAACAGAGTAAACCGTGGCATGGGTATTATTTTCTTGCATTCCGCGCACTTCTCAAAGCCATTTAAAAAGCTTATGGGAACCTCCTGCGCTCTTTCATGGCGAGAGGCCAATGAAAAAGAAAGAGTGTGGGCGATCGATCCCGCTCACCCCATCGCGCGCGGAATCCCCGAGAGCTTCGTTATCGAGCGCGAGGAAATGTACGGCGAGCCGTTTTATATCCCCACTCCCGACGAGCTTGTGTTCCTCGGTTGGTTTAAGGGGGGCGAGGTCATGAGATCGGGTTGCGTTTGGCGTCGCGGCAGAGGAAAGGCGTTCTTCTTCCAGCCGGGACACGAAACCTTTCCTACGTATAAGAACGTGCACGTTCGCAGAATTATTCTGAACGCGATCGAATATATTATGCCTGATGAGGTGGCGTCATCGTTGGGCGGCGCTCACGTTCCCGTCCCGCTTGAGCCCCTTGATTAAAAAAATTCAAGCCCGACCGTGAGGTCGGGCTTTTGTTATTTTGAAATATAGTTATAATGCACCGTTACGTCGTTAAAATATCCGCCTGGAACGATTGCGACGAATTCCTCCTCGCTACCTGCGAAGTAAACGTCGGTGAGCTGGAACGAGCCCTGAATAGCGTCTTCAAATTGAGTAAGGGTTGCGGGGAGATAGAGAGTCTTAAGGCCTATGCTTCCGTCGAAGGCATTCTTCTTGATCATTTTAACGCCGTCGAGGATCGTGATAGTACGGAGCGCGCGACACATTGAGAAGGTGTCCGCCACGATTTCGTTTACCTTGCCCGGAATCGTGATGGAGCTGAGCGCATCGCAACCGTAGAATGCGCGGGTTTCAATAGCGGTAAGGCTCGCGGGAAGATCAATTTCCTCAAGACTTACGCAGCCGTAGAATGCGCCTTCTTCAATTTTCTCAAGATTACCCTCGATGCTCACGTCTTCAAGAGATACGCAATTGGCAAAAGCGGACTTCTTTATAACCGTTACCTTTGTAGGAATATTGATACTGCGGATCGCAGGACAATCGACAAACGCGCTCTCACCGATGCTTGTAACGGAGCTTGAAAGCTTAACGGACACAAGCTTCTCGGATGCGGCAAATGCGAGATCCCAGACGGTTGTAACACCCTCAGGGAGAATAAAGCTTTCGCTGTCCTTGCCCGAAGCGTAGTGGAGAAGAACGGTTCCGTCGGCGGTGTAGAGGTGTCCGCCCTCCGACTTGTAATATACGTTGTTGGGATGGACGGAAAATTCCTTTAATGCGGATATGGCGGTGAATGCGCCGTATCCGATACTGCTTACGTTTTTGCCGATTTTTACGGATTCAATGCTCTTGGAATTCAAGAAAGCATAGAAGCCTATGCTTTCAACACCGTCGCCGAGATCAACGTGTCTGAGAGCCGAGCATTCCGAAAATGCATTGTAGTTTACGTTCTTTACGTTGTTGCCCATCGTAATGCTTGTGATATTAGTGTTGCCTTCAAACGCCTTCTCGTTGATCGTAGTAACGGGGAGACCTTTGTAAAGGTCTATAACAATATCAGTATCTGTGCAGGTGCCGATGCCGACGCAGGTGTAGTTGTAGCCGCCCTCGTTGAGAATGAATTCGAGTCCTTCGCTGCTTGGTACACCTACGGGAGCGGTCGGAGCCGGATCGGGATTCTTGCACGCCGTAAGAGTCGCTATTGATATAATAAGGATTCCCGCAAGAATGAGGGAGATCCAAAGAATTCTGTTTTTGATCATTTTTGATCCTCCTGAATATACATACGATTATTTTAACATTTTTTTGTAATATTTGCAAGAGGGAAAGGAAATTTTGTTCATAAAAAAGCTCGTGGGGATATTTTGCATATTCTGTAATGTAAACAGAAAACATTTTGATTGCGGGGTATTTGTATGCTTGAATTGTTTATGCGCTGTCTTGCGGCAAAGGATAAATATATACATAACGAAAAAGAGGGCGGGGATTATTATATAGAGGCCGAGGGCGACACTTTATATATTTTATTTGAGTGGAGCGACGGCAGCGAAGATTGGATATCGAATTTTGATTTTTTGCCGAATGGAAACAGACCCGTATTTCAGATAATCCGTGCTTTAAAGAACAATTTTTGTCTTTGCTCGGCTGCATATAAGGGCACGTCGAGAGTGTGGCGAGCGCACAAGGGCTTTTTGCGGGTGTGGCAGGATATGCAGGGCAAGATAGAGTCAGACGTTGACGAGATGCTTATGAAAGATCCAAGAATCAAAAATATTGATATAGTGGGGTATTCGCACGGCGGAGCTATGGCGCTTTTCGCATACGAGGATATGAAATTCATTTACGGCGACAAATATAAAATACGGGGCTTCGGGTTTGCCGCGCCGCGAGTTGTTTTCGGAAAGCCGCCAAGGGAGATCGAGGAGCGACTTTCGGGCTTCGTTACAGTAAGAAACGGGTACGACATAGTAACACACGTGCCGCCGCGGATCATGGGATACAGAGACTCGGGCGAGGTAATAAATATAGGAAGAAAGCATATTTATACCCCGATCGGTGCGCATTATCCGTTTGCTTATATCGAGGAGCTGACGGAGAGTGAAAATAAGGCGAGACTAAATTTTACTTCAAATATTGCAGGCCGTATAGATAAAAAATGAGCCCACCGATATGGTGGGCTTGGGGTTTAGTCAAAAATATGATTGAAAATTACCTTTCGCATCGGCTTTAACGCGTCGCGGTCAAACGTTTCGTATTGAATGTCGTCGTAGGTGCGGGATTTGAGCCATCTCCATTCGCCGTACATAACCGCTATTACCCATATTGCGGGATTGTACGTGCGCTCTCTTTTTACTGCACGCGCCTCGCGGGGAGTGTGGAATCTACTGATATAAATATAGTCGCGGTCGGACTCATCGGGATCCTCAAACGCCATGTGACAGTATTCGCGGGCTCCGTTCTCGTCGTATATGTTTTCTTCGTGGGTGTGGTAGTTGCATACGTATCCTGCATCAAGGTAAGCCTCTACGATCTCGTCGCAGGTTATCTTTGAGGACATTTCGGCGCTCCTGCTTGCGCAGGCAACAAGAGAGGACGTGATAGCCAAAAGCAGAATAATTGCTATAAATTTTTTCATATTATGTATACCTCCTTTATAGCATTAACCATATTATACCATAAAATTGGGATTTTGTAAAGAGGGGTACTTTGGGGGCGGATTTGCTCGCAAAGGAGCGGAGAGATTTTCGCGCAAAACTTCGTTTTGCTTGCACCCTTGCAACTAAAGCCCTTTGCTCTCTTGCGCTACGCGGCGCGGTCGGCAAAGGTCAAGTTGCTGCGACTCGAAAAATCTCCCTTATTCTCGCACTGCGAGCGGTCGATTTTTCTCCCTCTCTCACCGCTACGCGGTTCGATCAAGCCCAGTTCGAATCTCTCTCCGCCAACGCAAAAAGGGTGCCTATTGGCACCCTTGCGTTGGCGGAGAAGGAGAGATTCTGAACTCAGTTTTGCGGCGATGTGTTTTTTTGAGTCAAAGTAATCAATCCGCAAAACGTGCAAATCCTTGCGGATTTGCGGGAGTTTTTCATCGTATGCTTTTCAACGAAAAATAAAGGGTAGCTTTTGCTACCCTTTATTTTTTTGCCGTCGAAGGCTATATAATTCTGACCCTTGCAAATTCGCAAGAATTTGCTCGTTTTGCGGTTTGATTACTTGAGTTAAAATATACTTTGCCGCAAAACAGGGTTCTGAATCTCTCCTTTTTCGTTTATCCAAGCCGCAGTAGGGGTTCCCCGAAGCGAGCTTGACGAGCTTTGGGGGTTCCCGTAGGCTTGGTATATCATCCGACGCAAGTCGGTATATCATCAAGGGCGCGTTGCGCCCTTGTATCTCATCACGCGCCAGCGTGTATCTATCTGCGGCTTGATGATATACAACACTCCGTGTTGATGATATACCGCAACAAGTTGCGGATGATATACAAGGCTTCGCCTTGATTTGTTTGCGAAAGTGTGATATAATAAAAGCGGAAAGGCGGTAAAAACATGAGTTGGGACGAATTTTACAAAGCAATTCAAGAGGCATATCATATAGAGGACGAAGCTACTGTAATAAAAATACCGTTTGAAAATATCATTGAAATCACCGCGGAAGAGTTGGTTTTCAAAAACAGTGATGGAGAAACCCAAAAAATCAATCTCGACGAATGCGCTAAAAACTATGATTTGGCGCAAGGCATATCGCCCGAACAACGAGAAGGCAGATTAAAATGCATTGGTGGCAGATGTTTCCCTTTTTTTGAATTTTTCACTCCTACTCACCATACAAGGTTTTACATACCATTGAAGAAAACGGCATTCACTCGATTCTTGAAAAAGATCGGTTGGGATCCGTACACAAAGCAGTTTTCAGAATACTATGCATTTCAAAGGAAGCTTAATGCTTTAGGATTTACTTCTCTTGATTTGCCATAAGAGTCCAAAACCAACTTGCCGACTTTACGCACCTTTTTTTCGTTTTTACCTAACTTTGCGCACCGTTTGCGCGCTTCTTCGCAACGAAACCCACCCAATAGGGTGGCTTTTTTCTTTGGTGGAGAGGAGCGATTCGAGCAATTGAGAAACGATTCGCGGTTCGAGAGGGAGCGAGCCGACCGCTCGCAGTGCGAGGGGGAGGG
>JAZRDO010000026.1:0-6570 GCA_045660325.1 Eubacteriales bacterium | reverse complement strand
GCATACGTAGGCTCGCCATCGGGGCTGTCGCTCCAGCCGATAAGCTCAAAGTTTTCCTTTTCAAAGCCGCCCGTGGGCAATTTAAGCTGACATTTTACAGTGCCGTAAAGCTTTTTTGCACCCTTTTTGCGAGTGGAAATTCCTCCGTTTCCTACAATCAACACTCTGCACGTAAACGGCAGCGAGAGCAAAAAGAAGAATACTACCACGATAACAAATGCGGGAAGCAGATGCCAGAACGGAACGCCTATCCACTTGTGGAAGGTGCTCAGAATGGGTATGCCGTCGGCGTTGTAGATGTAAGAGAAGCTCTGATTCTCTGCCATTATTCCTGCGCCCTTGAGTATCTCGGATATGGTATATACGAGAGCAAAGTAGCCGAAAACACAGCCGCTGACGGGCAAAATATACTTTCTCTCGGGGCGAAGTCTTCCCGACGCGAACATCCACAAGGGGCATATCATAGCAAAGCTGTGGTATAGCCAGGAGTTGAAAACCATAGGCTCGTACCAATTAGCTCCGCCCCAGTTTGAATTAAGCGCAAAAAGCGTTGTAGATGCGGCAAACATCGAAAAATAGAAGGAATACTGCCTTGCCAGCTTGAATTTCGGTATAAGCATAAGCGGCAACAGTATAAAGTTGAAATTGCATACCTGGAGCAATTGGAACAGAAAGGTCTTCCAATCAATTCCGCCCTCCCAGGACAGCCCCATTCCGTAACGATAGAATATCGCGCTTGAGCATATCACAACGGAGATGACTATCATCACGTCCTGCCAGACCCTCGGCAGCTTTGCCACCGCCAAGCAGCTCAAAACCATAAACGCCGCCGTGGCAAGAAATAAAATTATGTGTTGTATGCTTCCTGGTGTCATGTTATTCTGTTACCGTGATTTCGTAGGTGCAGGTTGCCAAAACGCCGTTTTCCTTGTACTTTACGGTCAACATATATGTTCCCGGGCCATCGACATTCTTGAAGCCAGAGACATGGCCATTTACAAGAGAAACAGTGTGTTGTGAACCATCATTATATTCGCAAAGAATAACACCACCTATGGTATCGAGCCTCTCTCCTACCTTATATTCTGTTTTAGGTAAAGTTTTCAAACTAATGCTCTTAAGTGATGGAGTAGGGCGTGGTGGCTCCTGAACCTTGAGGTTAAACCCAACCTCAAAGCCCTCATATTTTACAAGAATACGTATATATCCTTCCTTGGCGCTATCAAATCCGGTAATTTCGCACTCATGAGCGCGAACGGTATAGGTTTCACCATTTTTTTTCGTCACCTGAATACGCAAGCCAGTGTAATTTGCTTCTTCACCGGTCAAATAAACAGTCTTGTCAGGCAATTGCGAAACACTTATTTCTTTTATCGCCTCGCCATTTTGCTTAACTGCAGGCATAATCAAAAATACAGCAACCATTACGATAGCAAGCACCAAGATAACGCCTATCACTATAGCAATTTTAGGAGCAAATGCTTTTTTGGGCGCATCACCATTCACGGTATTTGACGTCTTTTTAGTTTTACCACCTTTAAACGTGACAGACGCTCCTGCCTTAGGCGCTTTCGCGGGCGTACTATTCTTTACCTTTTGGGGTTTCTGTGCCTTAGGCGCTTTAGCAGCCTTTGTGGGCTTGCTCATCTTCACCTTAACCAAATTGTCTTTTTTCGCAGGCTTTTCGGTTTTGGGTGCTTTAGGTGCCTTTTGGGGCTTTTCTTTTTCGGGTTTTGTAGATGTATATTTTATAGCCATAGGCTACCTCCTGAACAAAGGATTATAAACCACCCACCCCCGAAAGGGTGGGTGATAAAAAGTTGTTAGTCGATAATCTGAGCGCTGTCATTAAGAACATACGTGTTAATAAGGCCGATAATGTATTCCTTGGTGTAAAGTCCCTTAGAAATACCCACCTTCATAACGGGAATATTGTACTGATCAAATACAGAAATATCGCAGTACTCTTCCCATTCTGCATAGTCATACAGACCGTACTTCTCAATATCAGACAGCATCTTTTCTGCATCGTACTTGAGATCTGAGCCAAAGTCGAAGGAGTTGATAACATCAACAAGAACGTGTGTTACAGAAAGAGTATCCTCTGCAACGTAATTAAGAGTTCCATTAGTTACGATGTCGTACTTATAACCACCGCCGCAAACGGTCTTAACGTCAACAAGCTTTTTCACACCAAGATTACCCTCGGCATCTACAGATACAAAACTATGTCCAAGATAATCGGTATAGTTAATGTGATCGATATTTACGTACTTGTTGAGGTCAAGGTCGTAGATACCGTGCTCATTGATCGTTACAAGCTCTGTTCCGTCATCGAACACGAACGTGTTCTTGTAGTAGCTTTCTGAATACGTTCTTGCAACGATGATTACATCCTTGTATGTGATCTCGCCAGTAAGGTGGTCGAAGGACATTACCATATCACCCTTACGAAGATCCTCGACAGCCTTCTTAGAGCCATCAGCCAGAGTAATCATAGTGCCTGCGGCAATACAATTGTCGGAGCCTCCACCAGAGCTAGGAGCATCATCTGTAGTATCGAAAGCATAATGAATGTAGTAGTAGTATGTTGTGTTATTTCCGGCAGTAAAGGAGAATTGAACAGTAGTTTCTCTTTCGACTTGATACTTACTGTCGTTGCTAGTATTACGTTTCATACCATAGCCACCGTAATCTGAGTAGTTACCTTCCGCGTCGCTCTTACCCCAATACAAATCGCCTGAATAAGACTCGGGAACAGGCCCCTTGCTTGTGGTGGAACTATTAAAGATTGTGTTATTTCCGAAAGCATCTGTGTAATTTGTAATAGTTACGATCGAATAATAAGGGAAATACCAATACTTATTATTACCAAGTGAAACAGCCTGAGTTTTTCCCTCAGCAATCGGGTATGTGATAGTCTTTCCACCAGCAGTAGTTGTTTTTGTATTAGCTGTTCCAGCAGGAAGCGTAACATAGAACTTTCCATCTGTACCCTCAACGATAGTTGCTTTTACTCCGTTAAAGGTAAATTCGGGTTCTTTGATGGTTGTCTCTCTAACCTCTACTTCAACGGTAAGCTTATAGGTGTAAATTTTCGCTTCTGCAAGCGTTCCATCTAAATTATAAACATACGGGTCTGTTACAGTATATTCAAATGTATAAGTGCCTCCCTCGGTGAAAGTTTTACCACCACCAGTGTAAGAGGAATCATTTTCGAGCTTTATTGTAACTTCCAAACCCTGCTTATGCTTTTCAGCAATCAATACTTTAGGATCAAATGTTACAGAACTTCCGCTATCAAAAGAAATTTCATGCTTATAATCCTCATATCCGGCTGTCCATGTAAATGTAGGTAGCGATGCGCTCTGCTTCGAAGGATCCCAAGAATAAGTGTCCTCGCGGTATGTCAAATCATTTGAGGACAAGCTGTACTTTTCTCCAAGAGATACAACATAGCCCGAAAAACCAGTAAGCGTTGCAGTCTTTTCAGTATAATATTGAGATTCGTATTTAATATTACTTCCGTCTGTCTCACTAGACATAGAGATAATACCCATATTGACATAGGTTTCAGTGCCATGTTTGTGCTGGAATGCAGCATACTCTGTATCAAACATAGCATTGAATAATACATTTTTACCAGTAAAATTAGGAAGCTTAGAGCTATCGCTGCTGGTCATCCAATTGTATTGTGTTAAGCCCTTACCTTTAATTTCTATTGTTGAAGATCCACCTTCTTGGGGAATCACAACACTAAAACCCGCTACATTTTTATTATCCGGACGCGGTTCATTTACGGTTGTTACACCTTCCAATACAGCATTACCGGCAACATCGAGGTTTGCAAATCTTCCGCAATCCAAAACGGTATCAACAAGTTCGAGAGTTCCCTTAGAAATTAAATTATCTACTCTGACATTTGCACGACAGCCAAAAATGTAGGAATTGGAAATTCGGCTATTCGCAGTAACATATACTGCTGATGCATAGTATGGGGTGTTCCCGTTATCCCACGAGTCGCCGTACTCAGTATATATTGATCCGATAATTCTTGTGTTGTCAATATCAGCGTTTGTAAGAGTAATTACGCCAAAGTTATTATTTCTTCCTGCCTCAATATTAAACTTAAAACCATTACCGTACAAAACTACATGGTTGGTGGTATTACCCGAGAAAGAAATATAGTTATTACTGTAATCACTAATATCAATATCATTCAACAAAATATTGTTCTTATTAGTTTTCAACTCCCCTGCCGAGGTAATGTTGTAACCGTCAACAACTTCAATATGCAATTCCTCAGTCTTGCCGTTTGCAGTAAAACGAATAATTGCTACGCCGGTACCAAAAAACTGCACTTTAATTTCATTCCAATTGCCATCTGAGCATTCTTTAGTGTTGGCCGCAATGTCGTTAATCTTTGCATAGAAATTTCCAGAAGTGGCAATGAGATTTTCTTCTCCGTCATTATCTGTCAGCGCTACATCATATATTTCAATTTTAACTTTCTTGTCTGTCGTGCCGTTAAACAATTTGTTCAAGTTGAATGCATTGCTGTTACCAACGCGGAACAGATATTTATCTCCCATATTGAGAGAATTAGTAATAGCATTTACGCTAATAGGGCAATTTGTATCGTCAGAAACTATGATATCATAAGTTGCTGTGATATAAGTCTGCTCGCCAACTTTATAGATGACGTTAAGTGTCTGGGTGTTATTCTCTTCCGTAATATTTCCTGGATGAGCTACCAATTTTTCGCCATCCTTTGTAAGCAGGTTTCCGTCGCCCAAAATAAACTGAACACTCTCGGCGCCAGCCATTTTGACATAACTGTTATATGTATATCCAACAGTTCCAGTTGCCTTGATTTCAAATGAAAGCTTATCGACATCGCTAATGCTAAGTTTAATCGGTTCATTGATAACATTAGAATCTGCTGTTTTATCTCCAATTGTTTCTAAAGACCAATCTACAGTTGTCGGGAATACAAGCACTACATTTATGCTATCCGTCTTTTCGTTGTTATATTTAGACGTGGCAGTTACAGTAGCCGTAACATTAAGAGGATCGGGGGCGCCTACCACTGTAATCTTACCAGTTTCATCAATGCTAATAGGAGCATTATCACTTACTGTCCAATTAACCATACTTGAAGCAACGCCGTCAGCCAAGGAAAGCTGTGCGCCATTCTCTATGTCGTATGCGATATAGAGTGTGCCGTTATAGAAATAACCGGTATCTGCTCCAACATTTTCATTGCCGTCCGTGTATTCAATCTTAACATCGGGAACACTATCGGCTTTAAGATCATCAGTGATAGGTGTATCACCCTTGGGAAGCTTATAGATACTCGTTCCCTCTATAATGTATCTCGAACCATTAGGAAGAACGATAACGCAATCAGTAGAATATGCCTCGAAAATTGTTCCGAGGTCGCTTTCCTTGGCGTTAACGTGGAGTTCGGTCGTGTTCTCCAACATAGGAGTTGCATCGGCACCTCTAAAGCCTGTCAGACCTGCAGTAAGAACCTTATATCCGTTAGGCAAATCAATGCGCTTTATCTCGGAAAAATCTACCGCGTTACGATCAACAAGATCACCGTCTTTATAGATTGCTGTTCCCAAGGCGATGACATTCTCGGTATCCTTATTCACAGGAATATAGATCGCGGAAGGCTTCTCAACCTTTGTAAACAAGCCGTTGCCATTAAGGATTGCGACGGACGCAAGTCTTGTTTTGATTGCATTAACAATCTCACCTTTAAGGCTTTCAAGTGCCGCCTCAATGTCACTATAATTGTTTTCGCTGATTGTATCGATCAAGTCAAAGAATTCAGCGACCGCACTACCGCTCTTATCTATAAAGAAATACTGTCTTTCGCCCTTGGTGATGGTACGAAGGCTGTTAGGTGCAAAAGGAGCCTTCTCTTCTCCTGCTGCAAGTGGTGTTACGTTGGAAAGCATTGTCACACCAGAATTTGCATTTACAGTATTAACGGGGGTCGCGTCAAGATCCTCATATTTGCTAAGGATCACACGATTTTTAGCTACGTCATACCAATAATGCAGACCGTGCTTTGCGCTTCTTGGCGCAAAGGTTTTAGCGGTTTCTTCGCCGTAGGTTTCTGCGATTACCGCATAAAGATCCGCTTCGGTCGTAATATCGCCATCCCAGATAGCAAGCTGTGTATTGAGCGAGGTTATCTCCGCTTCGTCCGCGGATTTATTCGCCTTTCTTATCAAGCCGCTGAAGGTAGGGATCATAACCGCCGCAAGTATAGCAATAACTGCGATAACGATTACAAGCTCTACGACAGTAAAGGCTTTAATGTTTCTCTTTTTCATAATTTTCCTCCTGTTAAAAAATGAGGGTGAACGGAGCTAAAATCACTCCATATTCAAGGTCATAAGCTGTTGGATACTCGTCACGCCGTTTATTACAAGGTTACGGCAGGAGCTCCAAAGAGTGACCATTCCGTTTTGTCTTGCGAGGTCGCGAAGCACCTCAAGATTCTTTTCGCGCACGACGGCGTTACGCATATTTTCATTCATATACATAATCTCG
>JAZRDO010000025.1:0-30458 GCA_045660325.1 Eubacteriales bacterium | reverse complement strand
TCTAGGTGTAGCTCAGCTGGGAGAGCGCTACCTTGGGGTGGTAGAGGCCGCAAGTTCAAGTCTTGTCACTTAGACCAGAAAAAAGCAGAATGGATAAATCCATTCTGCTTTTTTCTTATTTAAACGATAATATTTGAGCTTGTGTCAAATACCCCCTGCGCGAAGCGCAGAGGGTGTGCGGAGTTCCCTTAATCGAGTGAAACGAGCTTTGGGAGTTCCACGGTAGAGGCCGCAAGTTCACAGTCGCTTTGGCTCCGCCAAAGCTAGTCACATTCGACCAGGAAACCGAGTTACGGAATTACTCGGTTTTTCATTCATCATATCAAAAACTTTAAGTTTTAACATTAGTGCTTAACCCATTACCGCGATTTGAGACAAAAAAGCGTTTTTCGAAAAACGAAAAACGCTTTTTGATTTTATGCTTTGAAAACAATATCTGCTCTTTCGTAACGACAGCTTTCTGCTTTCACAGTAAGCTTTAAGCCGTCTGCATCCTCGGGCGGATATATCGTCGAGGACAACGCCCTACCATCTTCAAAAATTTCCACAGAAAACTCATCCATAACAATGGTTAATGTGACTTCTTTTTTGTTAGAATATGGCATACGGCGAATGCCGTTTATCGAATCCGAATCCTTTTCTGCGCCACTAATAGTCTCACCGGATTTGGATCGGTCAAACACCCACTCCCCATCCTTTAATGCAAGCTCGGTATAATTTGTACCGTTAGAGCGCATTTGAATTACAAGGTCTTCAATATTCGTTGCATTGATAGTTATCACACCCGTAACAGCCTTATCCTCAAGACTGTCACATACGGCGTTTTCAAATACTTGGTTACAGTTTACAACCGGTTCTTGATACAATCTACCATTCTTAACGGATACTGTTCTCGGTGCTGTCAGCATACCTGCAAAGCCGTATTTTTCGGAAGGTACATTTCTGTCCCACATATTGAGCCAGCCCGTCAAAATCGGTTTATGAGCGAAGGTTTGCGGAGCATACATATCAAAACCGTAATCCACAATTCCGCGCGTCTCTTCTTTGAATAAGCCGGTAGAATAATCGATTTTTCCGGTTAACCAGCGGCAAGTATGTATATTAAGGTGTATTCCGTTTTCGCTTGGTTGGAACTGTTCACAGCAAAGCAAATAGCCTAACTCTTCATTATAGTCAGGACACTCTATCATTACACCGGCAGAGTCTTTTCCAAGCAGGTCATTAACAAACGTCCAATTGAATAAATCTTTCGATTTATATAACAGAATTCTACCCCTGCCTTCTTTCTTTCTGGCTGCTACAATACACCAAAAGAAATCCTTATGAAACCAAACCTTCGGATCACGAAAATCCTCGGGTGCATATCCATCGGGCAAATTCTCTTCTCCGATAATCATACCGTGCTTTTTAAAGGTTATGCCATCAGAGCTTTCTGCCAAGCATTGAACCTGTCGGATGCTTTCGCCGCCTTGATTTTCTATAAATCCGGTATACATGAGCCAAAGCTTACCGTCGTGTACTATTGCAGAACCAGAAAAACAGCCGTTTTTATCGAAATCGTCTCCGGGTGTTAGCGCAATGGGCAGATACTTCCAGTTAGTTAAATCATCGCTGATAACGTGTCCCCAATGCATTGGGCCCCACTTGATATCGTTTGGATGATACTGAAAAAACGCATGATATTGACCGTTATAATATATCAATCCATTGGGATCGTTTATCCAACCTGTTTCTCCCGTTATGTGAAAAGCAGGTGCTTTAATTTTGGTAATAGCCATAGTTAATCTCTCGCTTTTAGGGGCTAGGGAAAATTAGAGCGAAAATACGTTTTCTTCCGACCGTGAAGCGTACAAAGGTACGTCGAGATCTAAAACGTGAATAGAAAATGACTTTTATTTAATAGAGAAATTATTAAAATTCCAACCTCTCATCTTTAATTTTCGTCATTTTCGGTTGCCCTAATGGGCTAGCCCCTGTTTTAATTAATTATTTTGGATAGTTTACTGAATTGCTGCAATAAAGCCTTCGGGTGCGCTTTCAAGATTTACTCTGAAATCATCCACTACGAAGCAGCCGTAGTCGCCTGTTGAATTATCAACCACTCTGAAGAAGCAATCTACTTCCACGCCATTATATTGATAATAGTAAGCGTTCATTCTTGTATTAACCTTACCCTCTGCATCGTTATAGAATCTTGCAATCACAGAACCGTCTGCTCTGCAAAGCTCAACATATACGTCATGGTTAGAGCCGCCACCGGCACCACCGAACTTAAACGATACGAAAGCGCCCTGCTTTAAGCTAAAGGTTGAGCTCTGAAGTGTACCCTTGGTATTTTCACAGTTTATATCGCCGGGCTGTGCGAAGGTAAGCAAATATCTACCTTCCTTTGTATCATCATTTTTAGTGTACCAGCCTGCATCCATTTCTGTTTCCAATACCCAACCTAACGTGTTGTGCGCGCCGGCCTCAGTAATATTCATTGTCCAACCGTCAAGATTGCCTGATTCAAATCCGCCGTTGTCAACAGTATATTTAATATTGCTCTTAATATCGATTGCAGTAATACCCTCGGGCAAGCTTTCAACACTTGCATAGTAGGTTACAACGTTATCGAAGGATACGCAGCCCCAGTTGTTTTCTGCCTGGTCAACAACCTGAATTCTCGCAGTTCTGCCAATATAAGCAGAGAGATCCGCAACATACTGAATAAGAACAGCATCCTGCATTGCCTGCTGATGATATCTTGCAAGAATTTCGCCCGTGATAGCATCAATTACCTGAACGTAGCACAAGCTGTTTCCGCCGCCACCAAGCATAAAGGAGATATAACCCGTGCCGCCGATCTCAAAGGTTGAGCTTGTAAGTACGCCGCGGTTGCCTTCTCTACCGTTGCCCGCGAGGTGGTCTTCAACACCACTATAGAGGAAGTTGCCGTCCTTGCCATAAGCTACGCCGCTGAAGAATGCGTCTGCGCCTGTTACCTTACCGGGCTCACCGGAATTCCACCAACCCTGAACGTCGCCCATTTCAAAGCCGCCGTTGAATACGTCGTAAATAGTCTTGGGAAGCTCATATTCCACGGGTGTTGCAGCATTAAAGCCTTCGGGTTCGTTTTCGTAATATGTAATGAAGTCATCTGCGAAGAACAAGCCGTATCCGCTATCTGCATTGTCGCTAATACGGAAGAATACCTCTCTACCGATAAATGCAGACAAGTCTGCCTTATAGGCAATAAGTGTACAACCACTCTTAACGTCATTGGTGCGTTCTGCCCACAAGCCGTTGTAGTAACGAGCAAGTATCTGCTTTGTTTCTGCATCAACAACGTCTACGTAAACGTAGTTGCTATCTCTCATCGCACCAACCTTGAATGTAACAAAGCCGGAGCCACCAATTATAAACTTGGAGCTTGTCAAAGTACCAACTGCGCTCTCGAGTGCGCCGGGTGCATATGCAGAGAACATCTTGTTTCCACCCATGCCGAATGCAAAGCCTTCAGCACTTTCGGGGTCGTTCAACCAGTAATGAGTTGCTGTATCAATATCACCGATATTGCCAACCTTATTCCAGCCGTCCATGCCGTTCTCGAAGTTACCGTTTACAAGTCTGTATGCAGTGGTATCCCTCATAGCAAGCTTATATGTGTACTGGATAGACTGCTTCTCTCCGTTTGCTACGTAAGAAACAGTTACAGTAAAGGTTTCATAAGTAACCTTTTCTGTATATTTACCGAATGTAAACGTATAGTTTGAATCGCTAAGAGCATTACCTGCTACGGAGTAAGTAAGCTCAAGGTTGCCCAAATTATTTACGTTCTCAGAAAGATCAAATGTAATGCCCTGCTTGTTTGCGAGTGCAAATACGTCGTACTCCTTAACAATCTCATCTTTAAATACAGTAGGAGCTGCATCGTTAGTAATCTGAACGGTAAGCTCAACTGCAAGCTTTGCTTCATTGTTATAGTAAGCATTAATTGTTACAGTTACAACAGTTTCCTTGCTTACTTCGCCTGCTGCAACGGTAAATTTACCGTCAGCAATGGAGCTAAGTGTTACAACAGGATTATTTGTCTTAACGTCATAAGTAATCTTGCTCAAGCCGTTAACATTAATGAAATCAGCTATAATAATTTCCTTGCTGTTGCCGGAAATCAATCTGAATGTCTTGCTTGCGCCTGCAACCTCTTCAATAGATCTTACAGTGAGTCCCAAGCGTGCCTTAGTCAATGCCACAACAGCCTGGTCAACAGTTTCCTGAGAAGCTGTAATGTCATCAAAAATAGCCTTTGCTGCTGCAAGCTTTGCAAGGTATGTGTTATAAGAATCATCTGTATAATCGCCCTGCTCAATTATCTCTGCTTCAATTTCGGATTCAAGAACATCCTTATTTGCCAAAAGATTTTCTGCCAAAACTGCATTTGCGGGAACAAGATCTGCAGATGCATAGTAGGGGTTGAGCTCATCAAAGAATACAACGCCCCAGTTCTCGGATGCATAGTCGTGAATAACGAATCGAATTTCTTCACCCTTGAATTCTACAAGGCTTACCTTGTAAGTTACAAAGTTAGCAAGGAATATTGTATTACCAACGAGCTCGCGCTGAGCATCAAAGTCGGTTACACCTTCAGGAATATCTGCAAACATTGTATTACGGTAAAGTGCCAATACTTCGCCGTCCTTGTTTTCAATAGTGATATATACGTTGGGATTACCTGCACCACCAAGCATATATGTAGCGTAGTCGCTATTTGCAATAAAGTAAGAGGATGCTAAAGTACCCTGTGCACCTTCTTCAGCGCCATCTGCGTAAGCAGAGAAATACTTGCCCACGTTGTTCATGGGGAATTCCTGAACCCAGTAGTGAGTCTTATTATCAATGCCACCAAAGGGTGCGCCACCTGTAATATTTGTAAATGTCCAACCGTCAAGGCCATTTTCAAAATTACCGTTTACAACGTTGTATTTACCGGTATCCTTCAAACCAAGCTTATATGTATATTCAAGCGTTCTTGCTTCACCGTTCACCATGAAGTAAACAGTTACAGTAAATGTTTCATAAACAGTTTCTTCTGTGTATTTACCGAAAGTAAGGGTATAGGAAGAACCGTTAAGAATTAATTCCTCATCACCGCGCTTTACAGTATAAGAAAGCTCCAAATTACCGGGGTTATCAATATTTTTAGCAAAGTCTATAACGAGGTTTTTCTTATTTCCAAGTGTAAAGATGTCATACTCAGAAACAAGCTCTTCGTCAAATATCTCGGGGGATATATCGTTGGTAACCTTAACCGTCAATACAACGGAAAGCTTTGAAGTACCATCGTAATAAACGTTGATTGATACCTTAGCAATAGCTTCTCCGCTTACTTCACCCGCTGTGATAGTGAACGTACCGTTCTCAATAGAACCGACAGTAACGATCTCATTGCTTGACTGAATCTTGTATGTGATCTTGCTCAAGCCGTTCACGTTGATGTAATCCGACAAAACAATTTGTCTGCTCTGACCGGAAATTACTTTAAACTCCTTGTTTGCACCCTTAACATCTTCAACAGATCTTATAGCAAGTGCTAAGCGTGCCGCGGTAAGATCTGCAGTTGCTTTGTCAACTGCTTCCTGAGTAGCTGCTGTGTCGTTTGCCAAAGCTTTTGCTTCTGCAAGCTTTGCTGCGTATGCGTTGTAAGAATCAGCAGTATAATCGCCCTGCTCTTTTACTTCTAATTCAAGTTCCGCCTCAAGAGCCGCCTTATCTACTACGACACCGTCATTAATATCGCCGCCATTATCACTAGGAGTTGTACAACTCACTGCAGCAAATCCCAAAAGAACGACGATCAAAATCGCAATTATTCCTCTTAATAAGAATGATTTTTTCATTTTTTCTGCCCCTTAATTTTTTAATATTTAAGTCGCTAATTGTTTATTGTTTGGGTTTTTCTTGTTCCCCCACCGTATGCGATGGGGGATATTTGCTTTAATTAAATTTTGCTTTCAATAAGAGTTGCCTCGGGCAAGTCTTCAATCGAACTATAATATGTAATAAAGCTGTCTACCGCCAAGCAACCCCAAGCGGACTCGGCATTGTCCACAACTCTGATGTAAACCCTTTTGCCGATAAAGTTAGTCAGATCCGCCTTGAATCTAAACATATAACCCTCGTTACTGTCGGGATTGTCGTTGTGATATTTTGCTATTACACGATTGGCGTCTACGTCAATTATTTCAATATAGCAATCCGGATTGTATCCGCCGCCCAATTTAAAGGTTATAAATCCGCAACCGCCCACAGTAAAGACCTCACTTGTGAGCGCACCCTTTGCTGCTTCCATACTGCCCATAACGTCCTCTATACCGGTAAAGAGGAATCTGCCGTCCTTATTATAAGGCTTATCCGCATTTTTCCAGAAAACGTCCTGCGCTGATACGTATCCGATCTCGCCAAAGGTTGTTTCAAGATTCCAACCGGTTAAATCGCCGGTTTCAAAGTCGCCGTTAAGCACCTGATACTTATTGTTTTCGCCGAGAACAGTGTCGGGAAGAGGCTCGGGCTTAATGTCAACGACAAGATTTGCACCGGCCGGTACAGCACTTGCTTCCTTATAATAGGTCACAAAGCTATCCGCGGTAATCAAGCCCCAATTGTTAATTGAATTATCAACTATGCGAATCTTGAGGCTTCTGCCCATAAATTCGGAAAGGTCAGCCTTATACGAAACCATGTTTGCAAGATTACTTCCGTTGTTGATTATACCAATGCCCTTGTCGCTAAACAATCTGTTAGCGTAGCGTGCAAGCTCTTCTCCCGTATTTGCATCAATAATAGATACGTAACATTCAAGAGGATTGCCACCGCCGCCGAGCATAAATGTGATATATCCGCTACCGCCAACTGTAAATGCGGAGCTTGTTAAAGTACCCTTGTGGGATTCAAGCACACCCTGGCCTTCATTTACAACACCGGAGAACAAATATGCGCCCTTCTTGTTGTAGGGAAGATTCTCTGCCCACCAGCCTGAAGCATTTGTTACAAGTCCGATTTTTTCGCCCTCTAACGTCCAACCTGTCAGATCACCCGTTTCAAAGCCACCGTTTATTACCTGATATTCACTTTCGGGCATAATGTCCGAATCATATGCGGCAAGGAAGGATTCACTGTCAATCCAAACGGGCTTCTCTGCCCAATAGGTTTTAACGCTATCCAAGGTAATACATCCTAATTCATCGGCTGAAGCGTTTGTATCAACAACCTCGATGTACATTGTTTCGCCGATGTATTTGGAAAGATCTACGTAATACTGAACCATATTCAAGAGTCGCATACCGTTCTGAACGTAGGGGAACTGGTAGTTCCAGAACTTGAAGTTAGAATATCTGGCAACCTCCGTAACCTCTTCGCCACGCTTTACCATAAATCTTAAGTATGCTTTGCTGTTGTCAGAACAGCCACCAAGCTTATAGCTTATGTATCCGGATCCGCCCAAAACGAATTCCGATGAGCGCATAACGCCCGTCGCTTCAGGCTTGTATTTTCCGTAATGATAATCTCCATCACGGGAGTAGGTAATGTTCTCATTCCACCAAACGCTCTCGGTGTTTACGCCATCGTTAGAGAAAGCATCACCCTCGACGATCGTCCAGCCCGCAAGCGAGCCTAATTCAAATCCGCCGTTTTTAATTTCGTACTCCGATGGAGCAGTCGCTCCGGTTTCATAGTCGATAACCTTAGTGAAGAAGTTGCCCTCGGTCTGAGGATCAACGTATTCGCCTACTCTTATATCGTCTACTGCGATATAACCGTAGTAATGACTTTCGTCATTATCTACGATTCTAATATAAATTTCCTGATTTTTATATTCCGATAAATCTACGTAATATTCATAAAAGTTATCGGTATTATATACACCCGATGCATATCTTTCGGGGATTATGTATTCCTCTGTGTGCTCATGGAAATACTCGTTTGTCTGCATTGCGATAAGCTTATCGTTTTCTGCAAGATAAAAACCAACGTAGCAAAGCTTTTCCTTCGCCTTCAAGGGTGCGCCTGTTCCCTTGCCCACGGTCAATGCACCACCTGCCAATTTAAGGCTGATAACACCGTCTTCGGGAAGAGTGAAGGTGTTTGAACGAATAGCTCCTGTTCTCACGCTCGAATATTTGCCGTGGTAACCCTTTCCCGTAAGATACCAGTTACCTGTCTGATTAATAGACAAAACGTTGTGGTTTGCATCATTATCAAACATAAAGGTTTTGCGAGAAGAAACGCAATCATCGTCAAAGGCATCTCCGTATTCAACTGTCCAGCCGGACAGGTCAGCCGATTCAAAACCACCGTTTATAAGAGTTTTGGGCTTTGGCGGTTGAACGTCGGGCTGCTTGTTGTTGCCTTTACAAGCAGATAAGCCAACGCACGAAGTCAAGAGTATACATAAAAAACATAAAAATGCAATTAATTTTTTACGCATATTTCCTCCCCTTATTCACCCAAATTTCCCATATTACCATAATAAGGAGGTGTTACGGTGTCGCTGTAAGCACTACCCATACGGTAAATGTGAAGTTCGGTAAACTTAATGTTTCCATTATTATCAAAAATCTTTAAATAATCAGAGTCGCCGTATTTCGGATAAATTCTCGTTGTAAAGCTGATAACTCCGTCAATATAGACCTCAAGCATCGAACGGTCTAACAGTATTGTTATTTCATATTCCTTCTTAACTCTATCCCAATTATGGCTGGGCTGACGGTTAACGTAATCAAGCAACGAGGACTGATTTCTCTCAACCACAACGCCGTCGTGAGAGAATCTGATTTCGGTTCTTTCAGTAATTCCGTCTACAACGTTGGGATTATATCTTAAGAACATACCTGCGGAATACTGAGGGCTCGAGGGATCAAGCGTTATCTTTGCTCTGATTTCGAGCATATCGCCGCGGATCTGTGAAATCTCACCGTTGATCTCGTCGGCAGTTTTGCCCTCACCTGTGTAGGAATACAATGTCTCTTGTCTTAATGTTTCTACTTCCTTGATGGGCTCGCGGATAACCTCCTTGCCGTCATCGGAAAGCCACAACTCAAGCGGAATTGCGAAGTTGTGTGCCCAGCCTGCGGTGTAGTTCTGTGCCGTACCCGCATCCTTACCCTGAGCAATAGCATAAATAATAGTTCTTCCCTGTTCGTAGCTGGTCTTTCCATTAGCGATATCCTCTTCGGTCAAGAAGCAGAAGCCATTCTGACCTGTATATACGCCTCTTCCCAAATCGAACAGCTTGGGCTGATCGTCATCTGCGATAAATCTGCAAGTGTTTTTATCAAACGTTCCTATCCAATAATAACATTCAACGATGTAACCGTCTACGGTATACTGAGGACAGTCGAACAAAATGTATTTTGTCTGAGAGCCATCCTTTGTGCTTATGGGAAGCATAACTACGCACTCCCAATGCGCACCCTGTTCAGGATATCTGTTATAATCACACTGATACAGATAACCGCGATGGTCCCATTCTCTCATATTTGAAGATGTATAGATAACAGCAGAACCACCTGCACCGGGAATGGAGGTCGAAACCATCATATAATAAACGCCGTCATCATACCAAACGAAGGGATCGCGGAACTGTTCTCTTTCGCCCTGCGAATTGTCGTTAGGCTGGGTGATAACAAGCTTATCCTCAACCACCCATTCGGTAAGATAGGGGTCATTGGGATCCGCCGCATGAGCAAAGGCAACGTTTTGTCCACCGTGATTGGGATTACCGTACAAATTCGTACCTGCCGTAATAGCAAGCCAGGGCGTGCCATCGGGACCTATGCAAGCGCCACCGGTCCAAATACCCTCAGGACAAATGCCTTCGGTAGGAACAACGGCATCCTTAACGTACTCCCAATGAATCATATCCTTACTTACTATGTGTCCCCAACGGATCTGAGACCAATAGGGACCTGCGGGGTTGTGCTGATAGAACACGTGATACATACCCTTGTAGTAGAAGGGAGAATGGGGCTCATTCATCCATACTGCGGGAGGCAGCGCGTGATACTGCGGACGGTAACGGTCGCCCTCATAAACCGAAGAATCAAGCGCGATATCCTTCCAATCAAGCTTGGGATGCGCCTCAGTGGAATCGGTGTCATTGTAAATATCAGTAATTTCTTTGGGTGTTAAGCTATCAGAATAGATCTTAACCTCATCCAAAAGACCTGAAACCATCTGTCTTTTAATACCGAATTCAATCTGCGGGCTAACGTAGCAGCCTATGCGCAAAGGTTCTTCGGTGGAAATTATAGTTGTTGAAACAAGCTCGGGAATAAGTGCTTCATATGCCTTCTCTCCATTGTAGAAGAGTCCGATGTATCCTGTGTTGCCATCAAATGCAACCGCAACGTGCGACCATTCGTAAAGAGGAAGCGCATTAATCGGATCGTAGAAGCCAACCACGAAATCTTCGCCCGTTTCCTCGCTGTGCAATGCTAACTGAACTCCCCAAAGGCCGAGTCTGCCGTAACCGAGAAGGAAGCCCTCGCACATTTCAATATCACCCTTATTGATGATAGATGTCATACGGGTGTGTCCCGCTGCATCGGACGCGCCGTCGTAATGAACTATGTTTTCAAAAACTCTGGGAGCTACCCATGCGGACATTGTGATTGTCGAGGACGGAGCTACAAAATCCTTGTTAACGATATTGTTTGAAAAACCGTCCATGTATAAGGCGTTACCCTTTACACCGGGTCTTCTTAAAGGATCGTTAGGTTCCTTGAAAAGATTTTCCGCATTCTGTTCGTTAAATACATAGTTTATCGTATAATCCTTATCACTGACAGATTCCTTTGCAAGACTGCCAGTGGATTCATCGAGAGAATAATGCAACAAAAGGCTGCTTATTTCCTCTGTAACCTTTTCAGGCTCGTCGGCAGTGTTTTTACATCCCGACACTGCGCAAACAAGCATGATCAGGCACATTAATAATACTATTATCAATTTTAATTTTTTCATAAATCCTCACATTTTAAGCCCAGACGTACCGAAGCCCTGTACAATGTATTTTTGTGCCGCAACGTAAACTACGAAAATGGGTATACTTGTGATTACCAGCGAGGCCATGATCTCACCCGTGGTAATACTTTCAATACTCTTTATAGTAATAAGCGCCGTTTGTATCGGTAAGAGCGGCCATGATCCGTCATTGGCAGACGGCAATATCATTGCCGGCCAAAGATAATCGTTCCAAACACCGATAAAGCAGAATACTGCCACCGTTGCAAGTATGGGCTTTGACAAGGGCATAATAACCTTGAAAAACACACCCAAAGTACTTGCGCCGTCCATACGCGCGGCTTCTTCATATTCCTTGGGAATATTCTGGAAAAATTGCATAAATAAGAAAATGTTGAATATGCTTATCGCCGCCGGTAATATTACACCTACGACAGAGAGCTGTTGTTTTAGCCCAAGCATAATTTTTACTATCGAGTAAAGCGGTATGATTGACGTTTCCACCGGTACTACTATCAAGAAAATAATTAAGAATGACAACAGTTTTTTGCCGGGGAACGTAAGCTTTGCCATAGCATAACCCGCAAGTCCGTTTATAAGTATGTTAAGCACTATAACGAATGCAGCGTATATAAAGCTGTTCAAAGCATATTTCCAAATGTCGTAATCAAGTAAAACGCTTTTATAATTTTCAAACGCAACCGACGCATTTGCAAAATCGGGCAAGAACATTTTTATCGTTCCTATACTTTCCGCATAAGCAAACTCACTCTTGGCAGACGTTGCCAGCATATACATAATCGGAAGTATAAAGATTAAGGATAAAACAATTCCAACGACGTAATATATAATTTCCTTGACCGTTTTTTTGACGGGCGTTTTATTAGGCCTGAAATTAGGCAAATCTTTTATACTTTTTTTCATATCACTTCTCCCTGAACAATCTACGCTGAATAAGCGTTACGCCGCCAATAAATATTGTCATAAGCAGCGCCACTGCAGAGGACGCACCAACCATACGTTCAGTATAACCGAGGTTATACATATAATAAGACAGCGTTACCGTATGCTCCATATATCCTGTCATAAGCATCGGCTGAGTCAGGATTCTACAAGCACCGATAAATACGGTGATAAGTATGTAAACAAACGTAGAACGCAAACCGGGCCACGTTACAAGCCAGAACTTATGCCACCAGCTCGCACCGTCGAGAGAAGCCGCCTCATAAAGATCTTTTCGGATATTCGAAAGACCTGAGAGGAAAATCAGCATCTGATAACCGCATCCCTGCCATGCACTGAGTAGGATAATACAAGGCATTGCGGTATTCGGATCGCGCAGCCAATCGTGCGGCGGTACACCGAATATGCCAAGCATTGAATTCAAAAGTCCTCCCGGGCCGGGCGCCAATATTTGTTCCCACAAGAATGCAGTAATCGAAAGCGAAATTACTACGGGAGCGAAAAAGCAAACCTTAAAGACCTTGCTTCCGAAGCAGGGACGATTTACAAAAAGTGCAAGCAGCAATGCGAGCAGGATCTGCAAAGGAACGACTCCGATAACGAAGGTAGCTGTGTTCTTGATCGCACTGTAAAGCATACCTTTATCGGAAATTTCCTTAAAAAGCTTAACGAAATTTTCAAAATATCTAATTTCAATATTATTGGGTCTAAGCAAATAATAATTGGTAAAAGCATAGCCCAATGAATATAAAATCGGCAGTAATATAAATAAGAAGGCAAGAGCTATCGCCGGCAAAAGCATAAGATATGCCGTTGCCGAGGATTTCACTCTATATACCTCTTTTCGCCGCTTTGAAGTGACTAAGTCATATACGACAAAGCCACAGAAAGCGAGGAAAAATAACAAGAATATAATTATTGCTGTTTTTATCATTTTTTCATTAGTAGCTAATTTAGCAGTTTATAATTATTGTTGATCTACTATCTTATCAATTGATTCCTGAAGAGTACCCGTTGCTCTGTTTAAAAGCTCTGATACGCTTGAATTGTTCAAGCCGAATATTACCTGGTTAAAGGTAATAGAGAACGTGGGATATGCAACGGTTACGGGACGCTCTTTGCCGCTGAGCTCAAGCTGCTTGAGAAGTGTGTACTCGGGAGAGCCAACCGCGTAATCCTTAACCGCGTCTCTGCGCGCGGGGATCATACCTGTTGCATCGGTTATTGCTCTGGAGCTCTCTGCGGATGTCATCCACTTAAGTAATTCAACGATAGCTGTTTTGTCTGTATGATGGTTGTTTGTAATTGCGTAAGACCAGCTACCTGTCGCACTTGCTGCCGCTACGTCCTTGGGATAAGGCAAAAGTCCCCAATCGTCGCGTGAAGCAAAGTTTTCTCTGTACTTGTTATCAAGGTCGGGAATAGTCCAACCGGATGACAAATACATACCAACCTTTCCTGTGAAGAAGTCGGTTGCACCAATGGAATAAGAGGTATATCCGGAAGTAATAAGATCCTTAATAAACTGGAAGCCCTTAGCAGTTGCCGAAGAGTTGTAATAACCGTTTGCTGTGTAACCGTCGTCAGAAACGAAGCTACCGCCTGCGGCATATATAAAGGGATAAAGGAGATAAGGCGCGGTTTCATCCTTGGTAGCGTCAATACGCATATCTACGGGTGTAACACCGTGAGATTTAAGTCTTGCGCAAACTGCCTTGAAATCAGCAAACGTCCAAGGATTTTCAGCAGTATAGCCGCTAACGTCTATGCCTGCATCGCGGAAGATCTTCTTGTTGTAGAAGAAGCCCGCACTGGATTCCTGAATGGGCAAGCCGTACAATTTACCCTCATACTTGTTAAGCGAGAAGAACTTATCCTGATCTTCCTTAGGGATCAAATCGCTGATATCATAGAGCAATCCGGAGTTTGCGTATGCAGCCGTGTTAGGTGCATCGAAGGTAATGATGTCCGCAAGAGTTCCCTCAATCTGATTGTTCAAAAGCTCTGTTTCATAGCCCGAAGCGCCTGCGCTACGTGCCTTAAATATAGCCTGAGCCTTAATGCCCTTGTCCTTGTATGCGGTGTTAAACGCATTAATTCTCTTCTGATAAGCCTGACCCTCAGTCGAGGATTTGTCAACGTGGAACATAATCTTTACGATAACGTTACCGTCCTCGTCAACAGGAAGCTCTTCGGAGCCGCCTACGCCGCCCATACCGCCGCCACAAGCGGCCATACCTGACAGCATTGCAAGAATAAGCATAATAGAAATAATTGAAGTTAATAATCTTTTCATAACTCTCTCCTTAAATACAGCTTTTGAATGCTTTTTTATTAATTCTTTTATTACTTAGTGGTTGTGCCAAGCACAAATTTTGTTTTTAAAACCGTTCTGGTGCAAGTTTCTTCACCGTGAATTTTTTTGACAAGCAATCTCACTACCTGTCTCGCCATTTCTTCAATGGGCTGCTCTACGCTGGTCATATTGCTGCTTCCCCATTGTCTGAAAATGCCGTCGTATGAAACTATCTGCAAATCATCGGGTATTTTTCTACCGAGCTCTATCGCAGCATCATAGAAAACCTGTGATAGCGTATATCCCGAAACGAAAACTCCGTCAACGTCAGAATACTTCTCCAAAAAGTCTGCAACTACTGCCGTTTCTTCTCCGTGCTGCATAACCTTGTTTACCATACGAATTGGCATATTGTATTCTGCCATAACGTCAAGATACGCTCGTTCTCTTTCCATAACCTCTGACAATACCAGAGGCTTGGAGCCTATAAAGCCTACCCTCTCCGCTCCGTGCTCTATCATATACTTTATTGCCTTTTTAGTGGCGTCATAGTTGTCACTTGTAACGTAAGGTATGTTTTCGCCAAATTCTCTATCTATCGAAACGATTGGACAATTTTTCAAATCCTTCTCTTCGTGCATATAGTGGGTAACGAAACCCGCTCCGTCAACTTCTCTGTGTGTAATCTTTTTTATAATCGTGGCTTCTTTATCAACACTTAGCTGTGAAGAAACCAAAATTACCGAATAGCCGAACTCGCTTGCTTCGTCTTCAATGTAATATGCCAATTTTGCAAAGAATGGGTGATTGATGACGGGCACTAATAAAGCAATGATACGAGTTTCGTTCTTTCTGAATTGAAATGCCATATTGTTTCGCGAATAGCCAAGAACTTCAATCGCCTCAAGTACTTTTTTTCTGGTTTTTTCACCTACTGACTTTTCGTTATTGATAACTCTTGAAACAGTGCCTATTCCTACTCCTGCATATTTTGCTACATCTTTAATTGTTATTTCCAATTCTTTACCTCCAAGATTATTATCATCATTGTACTGACAGTACAACGGATAAATTGGGGTTAGTCAACCAATGTTACATTAACGGTCTTATCGCCGTTGATTACAATTACGTTGTTCTCTTCTGTCAAAAGGTCCTTATCGATGGTCAACATCAGATTTTCTACCTTATACTGACCTTCGGTAAGCTGTGTGCCGTTAACCGTAACAGAATTCAATACAATGTTTCCTAAATAGATAACTGCATTACAGCCGCGCTCAAGCTCCATATCCTTAAGTGTTGTCTGGGTAACTGCAGTAACTTTTACTGTGAATTCGTATGCACTTACCCCATAAGCCTTAAAGGTATAAGTTCCAACAGGTAAAAGCTCGAAATATGCAGCATCTATTACAAGATCTCTACCGTTGCTTGTATAGAATGCGCTGTCAACCTTTGTATTAGATAACGTCTTGTTGTAAAGCTCTGTTATCACCTGTTTTGAATCGCCAACAACAGTCAAGCTGCCGGTGCCGTTGTATGAATACTGATCGTTAAAGTTAGATACTGCCTTGAAGACTGCCTTACCGGAGTAAACGTTCAAACCGAACAAGCCTTCTGTAGGTTCTCTATCACTTAATACGGTATCAATAGCCAAGTTGCCGTTGATATAAGCCTTAATTGATCTGCCCTTTGCCTCTACTCTTAAAACTACGTTGGCAGTGTCTACGTTAGGTGCGCTTGCTCTTCCGATTTCACCACGCGGTGACCACATCTTAACGATTCTTTCGTTATTGTCGTAGTTGAAGATGATATAATCGCTCATATCTTCATTTGCTCTGAAGATAAATGCTGCAGCAACCGCTTCAAGCGAGAATGCTACGGAGCAGTTGAAATCAGATGCGCTTTGTTCGGATAAAATATATCCGTCGCCCGCAGGAGTTACGGCAATAATTTCCGAGCCCTTTGCGACCCAATTACCTGAAATTATTCCGCTTGCATTAAAGGGGATGTCGGTTTCGGGTGCGCTACTGTGAACTGTAATTTCTACTGCCTTTTTCTGATTTCCACAGGTCGCTACCAATATTGCTTTACCTGCAGAAAGTGCCTTTACGATAACGCCGCCCGTTGTCTTTTCAAGCGTAACAAATTCACTTCCGCTTGCAAGGCCCCACGAAATTTCTGCACCTGAGGTGGAATATGCTGTGATGAGCTTTTCCTTAGTAATGGAAGTATCGAGCTCTGCTGTTTCATCGCTTACGTAAAGAACTGTTTCGCCGTCTACAGTCTCTCCGTCACGCCATACGGATGCGATTTCATTGAATACGAGGCTTTCTACTGTTACTTCACCACCTACTGAGAATTCTGCCTTTACAGAATAAGGTGATGCCAATGTCAACAAGTAGAAAGGAATCTTGAAGTCATCACAGAATACTTCTACACCACCGTTATCAGACAAAATGTAGAAATTCTGTTTGTCAAAGCTTCTCGGACCCGATGTGTATCTGAAATGATAATCCTTAATGTTTAATCCTGCAGAGGATGTGTATCTACGGTCAACGAAGTAACCCTCCTCAGCGTTCCAACCGATCTCCGTATATTCATCAGCGCTTACGTTGATCTTAATGGAAATAGATTCATTATTCGGATTGTCAATGCTCAAAAGCATTTCAAATATGTGTGTATTGACGTCTTTAAGAATATTTTCACTTGACTGATCCAACGGCTTGTTGCTTACAGTCAAAAGATTTTCCTTTGTGAATGCTGTACTGTCTTTTACAACGGGTGTCTGAGTTAAGATGTATCCATCTCCTTCAGTTGCCAAGCCCCATACAACGGGGATCGTCATACCACTTCCGTTCCAGACCTTTCTTGCATTAGCATAAATGCCACTGTCTGTGTCTGCAGGAACGCCGGCATACCAGCTTATAGATACTGTCTTACCGAAATAATCACTTTCAGTATCTCTTATACTGAATGTCTGAGTTGCATAGGAATCAGTACCGAAGTCCATTCTTTGGAAATCGCTCTGATCAATGGGGCCGCCGTTCTTATCTGTAAATATAATACCGTTTCCGTCATAAACCATCTTGCCGACTATGTATTCTCTTCCCGACAAGGACATTACGGTGTAAATATTGCCGTCGTCAGCCGTTAAGGTAACAACGTCGGGACATTCGGGAACGTTTGCATTAAACTGACCTGCATATTCCCAATCCAAAAGGTTTGTGGATTTCAAGAACCAAACTCTGTTTTCCTGCTGTCCTGTCAAAGCCATACCCCAAACGGTAGTTTTACCGTTCTGAACCTTTACGGGGAACACCTTGGGGTCACGGCAGGCAACCTTATGATAAATTCCGTCATGACCTGTTGCAACCGTCTGAGGAATTATACGACGCTTTGTCCATGTGATACCGCCGTCATCACTGGACATGATCATCTGATCCTGCATTCCTCCGTCGCGTGTATAGAAGGAAATAAGACCGTTACCGCCGCCCTCGGGGAACCAATTAAGGCTATCTATTGCCGCACTGTCTCCCAGCCTGTATTCGTAAGCTGTGCCCGACCACATGTAGCCTGCGCCACTGCCCCAATCTTCATCAGGGAACAAGCATATAGGCAATAATTCCCAATGTGCAAGGTCTTTACTTCTTGCGTGTCCCCAATACATATCGCTCCAGTAGTTACTGTAGGGATGATGCTGGTAGAACAAATGGTAGTATCCGTCGTAATATACAAGACCGTTAGGGTCGTTATTCCAATGCGCGTACTGTGAGAAATGATACTGGTTACGGTATAATTCGGTATAGTAAGAATAATCGCTCTTGCCATAGTAAATATCGGCAAATTTAACCTTGGAGTTAAAGCAGTTAAATCCGATATTACCGCCTTTGTAGGAAACGCCCTCGGGCAGCAATTCCAAGGTGTTAAGCTCTATAATGTTGTCAACACCGAATCTACGAATGTTGTCCGCATAAAATTCTGCATAAACGCCATCTTCTTCGGGAGTAATAACCACCTTAAGCTGAACCTTGTCTATGGTTGCAACCTTGGGATTTACGAGATTCTTCTCGCTCTCGGTCATCTTATCATTACCGATAAAGTAGTCGGTCAAAAGCTCAACCGCATGTGTTTTACCCTCAAAAACGGTAAAGTAAATCAATTTTACACGGTTAGCTTGTCTATCTACATTGAACACCCAATAGTGAGCACCATCCTCCGCGCCAAATGCAAGGCCTGCCGCTACACCGTGTTCAAAGGAAACTGTTGCGGTGTAAATAAACTTTTCATCAGCACCGTATGAGGTATCTAAAAGATTAAAGCTATCGACATTGCTTTCCATATCAACCGCGCTTGCAGTCGGTGTATATTCGACGATATCCGAGAAGATGGAGTCATCGGTTATGTTTTCCGCGCCATCATTTTTATTTTCGGAACCGTCATTTTTATTTTCCGAGTTGTTGAGTTCGGTAGATCCGCTGCCCTCGGTGGTTCCTGCGTCGTTCGTGCCGGGCGTTGGGGTATTACAGCCCGCAAGCGTCACAAGCATCATACTGACAACGAGAACCATAGCCAGAATTGATTTCAGTTTCATACTTTTCATCGTTATTTCTCCATTACATTAGTTACTTAGATACTTATTTATATCATCCAAATCAGGTAAGTTATCTATCGCGCCGCGTCCTGTGGTATTTAACGCGCCCGCTACGTTACCGAATCTTAACGATTGGTCAAGCAGCTGCTCGGTTAGGTAACCTTGTGCGTTTTTATCCAAAACTGAGAGCGCTCCGGCAAAAAATGCATCGCCCGCTCCCGTGGTGTCAACGGGCTTAACCTCAATGGTAGGGATCTTATTGCGCTTGCCCTTATATCTCCATTCGCTACCGTTCTTGCCGAGTGTTATAAGGACCAGCTTATCGGTCAATTCGTTTACGTAGTCCTCGGTAAAGGTTTCAACCTCGTCCTCGGAAAATTTAACGATATCCGCGGCAGCCAAAATCTTTTTGTAGGTTTTTACCGCGCTTTCCCTATCTCTGAAAATATCGGTACGGTAATTTACATCAAACGCAACCGTTTTGCCAAATGCGTGTGCGCGCTCTATTATATCCAATGCATATTCTACACAGCTTTGATCTGCCAGCATAAGCGAGCCGATGCATACGATATCCGCAGATTTTATAAGCTCATCGCTAACCTCGGGCATAGCATAATCTGCTGTGTTTTTACGATAGAAGCAAAACGATCTCTCGCCCGCCTCATTTAATTCTACAAATGCGAGCGTTGTATTACGCTCTTTATTTTGATGAATATTGTTAATATCCATGCCAAAGTCCTTGGCATATTTTATTAAGAACTGACCTATCAGGTCATCGCCGACACTGCCAACGAATTTAACGTTGCTGCCAAATTTTTTTAATGCACAAGCAACGTTAAACGGAGCGCCACCTGCTTTTCTTTCATAGGTAATAATTCCGTTTTTTTCTTCACCGATCATGTCGGCGAGAATTTCACCAATACAAAGTAACATTTAATCCCCCGTTTGTTCAGCTTCCTGTTGTTCCAACTGTTTTGAAAACAACTTGCTTTCATTTATAGTGAATACTACAGATCTTATCGTCAGTGCCACGAAAAATAACACGGGCGGCAAGACATTGATCATACTGCGACTTACAAAGAATGAGATCGCCACAGTAAGCACTGCAGATATCACTCCTGAAAACCATACGAATGAGCCAACGATCTTAAGCATTGAACCCAAAGATTTTATACTTTCAACGTTGCGCAGCTTCAATATCGAATAAGTTAAAAGTGTCGCAACCAGAAGCATAAGTGCTATATAAGGTACAAGTGAAAAAATATTCACCGCGTGGACGTATAAATTTAATGAAAGCATTGCATTAAAAGATTTTTTAATAAATCTGTCAACCAATGCATTCGCCTCGTCCTGCGTCGCACCTTCCGAAACTAAGGAGCCGTTTTCCAGATTGCTGTAAAAGCTGTGAAATGAAACGTCTATTCCACCCTTAGTTTCAAAGGAGCCTGTCATATAATCATCAAAGACAAATAAATAGTTTTTGCTATCGTCATTTACATATTTATGATAATAATAATTACGTAAAAGCGGTACCGCTGAAGCGCTTTCATAAGCGGTTATCTCAGGATAATAATTTTTAAAGTAAAGCTCGTAAATTTCCCTGTTATATTCAGCCCTTGTAATTGTGGCTGCGGCAAGGTCGTTAGCTAATTTTTCGGTAATACCTTTATTTTCATCACTCAAGCTATTTACATATTCGAGATAACCCTCAACAGCTTCATCTGTTAACTCAAGCGCGTTGCCCGTATATCTTAATTTAAAATCAAAATTAAGCTTTGCAACATCACTCAAGGTAAGGTAATCCTGATATGAAATCACAGTATTATTCCCATCGTTGGAAACACAGTACGCTTCAATCTCGGCAAGCGTATTCGCAGGGCGAGTGTCAACGACAATATTGTAACCGTTTACGGAATAATTCTGTTTATCCGCATCATTTTCAAAGGTGTTCACCAGAAGGCCCTCTGAATATTCGCCACGGTGTTTTTTTGCTTTTAAAGCACCTTCTTCGATTTTTGCATCAATACGCTTATCAGCGTCAGCATTTGCAAAAACCGCGTGTGCAGTTGCCATAAAATCGGGCGAATTGCTGTAATGTACGCCAAAAGGCAACATTTCCGCACCAATTAAGGCTGCCCATAAAAACACCAATGCTAAAACAAACCCTAAAAAGACATTTGTGTAGCCGCGTCTTATGCCCTCTTTTGAAGTGTTATGTGAAAAAAAGCTAAAGAATAAAAATTTTAACCATTTTTTCATAGCTTACTTATTACCGTATTCTCTGGACATAACTGACAGCTCGGTTTCCTTGTCAAAAAGGTGAATGAACTTTTCCTCAAACTTAACATTCACGGCATCACCGGGTCTTAAGTCGTTTCTTTCAGGTACACTTACTATAAAGTCCTGATCCTTTTCGTCCAAGTGAAGGAATAATTGAGTCGTATTGCCGAGGACTTCCTTGATAGTGAGCGTTGTTTTAATGCCCGATTCATCTACCTTTATATTTTCGCCTCTTACACCAAGATAAACGCTGTGAATGTTGCCATCAAGATATTTATCCTCTATAGTGCGCAATTTCGAAATGTCGAATCTAACAGTTTGACCGTCATGGAAAATAACCTTAAGGCTATCATCTTCACGCTTTATTTCAACCTCGAAGAAGTTCATTTGAGGTGTTCCTATAAAACCTGCTACAAACTTGTTCTCAGGATAGTCAAACAGATTAGTAGGTGTATCTATTTGCTGAATAACTCCGAGCTTCATAACTACTATTCGCGTACCCATCGTCATAGCTTCTATCTGGTCGTGAGTAACGTAAATAAACGTAGTTTTAAGTTGATTATGTAACTTAACTATTTCCGCTCTCATTGCCGTTCTGAGCTTCGCGTCAAGGTTTGATAAAGGCTCATCGAGCAAGAATACCTTAGGTCCGCGAACCATTGCTCTGCCAAGCGCTATACGCTGACGCTGACCGCCCGACATCTCCGCAGGCTTTGAATCGAGCAATTCTTCAATTCCTAAAATTTCTGCTGCCCATTGTACCTTGTCATCAATTTCCTTCTTGCTCATACGGACGTAGTTATACAACTGTACAGGAGTATTCTGATAGTATTCTAATTCACTCTCAGCATCCTTAATACGTTTTTCAAGCAAAGCCTTATTTTCCGTATAATATGTAAGGTCATTTGCTGCGGGCTCATTTTTGTCTGTATATTTTTTAATTTCCTTTAAAACAGAACTATATTGCTTGCGAAGCTTCTTTAATCTTTTGCTTGTCTCGCCAATCTTTTTATTATCGATAGCGATCACAGGATTACCCTCTTTGTCAAGCTTTGCAACGCGTACTTTACGCATTTTAAGGGCAAATGCTATATTATCATAAGCCGTAAGGTGAGGATAAAGCGCATAACTTTGGAATACCATCGCCATATCTCTGTCCTTAGCATCTACGTCATTAACGAGCCTATCATCTATATAAAGCTCACCGCCACTTATTTCCTCCAAGCCGGCAATCATTCTCAAAGTAGTTGATTTTCCGCAACCGGACGGACCAACGAATACAATAAATTCGCCATCCTTAATCTCCATATTAAAATCTTTGACCGCAACAAAATCACCGCTTCTCTTCTTGGCTTCGGCTTTAGCGTTCTTCTTAGCCTTGCCAACGCCCGGATATATTTTGTAAACGTGTCTTAGTAATAAATTAGCCATAGATGATTCCTCTTTTCTTTTAAAAAAGTTCCTTTCACTCAACATTGTTCGTCAATAAAAACAACAATGTAGCATTTGGAAATGTTTCCAAAATACATTATACACTAATAAAAACAAAAATGCAATAGCTTTTTTTACATTTATATGTGCAAATTTATATCTTTGTTCAAATTGAACTTTTTAATCCCCCAAAAATTGTGCTAATTGCACATTTAAAATCCCCAAACACATTACAACGATTCCTATAAATCCGACCCGATAAAGTCGAAAAAGGTATCCAAACTCAACTCAGCCGGTAGCGGGCCTACCTTAGGGCGGTAGAGACCGCAAGTTCATAGTCGCTTTAGCATCGACAATAGATTAAATGAACTCTTGACATGTTATTACATTTATACTATAATGTTTTTGTGCAAGTGCCTTATTTTACACCTGATACGGATTCTTGTCCCTACTGGCGGAAAGGCCTTGCACTCCTAACAATCTCGTGGCAGCTAATTTGTTCCGTATCTCTTTTTAGAGAGTAACCGCAAGCTTTTTGATCAATCCGAACGGATTTACCGTTCGGCTTTATTTTTGCTTATAATATTGAAAAACCGTCTTAAATGTGATATAATAAATAAAAATCAATTGAAAGGAGGATGTGCGGTGAAAAAGAAAATTACTATCGGTATTCTTGCTCACGTTGATGCGGGAAAAACCACTCTCAGTGAGGCATTGCTCTATACATCGGGTAAAATTCGCACTTTGGGAAGAGTCGATCACAGAAACACCTATCTTGACACAAACACCATTGAGCGAGAGCGCGGAATCACCATTTTTTCAAAGCAAGCGAGATTTTCAAGTGAAAATTGCGACTTCATCCTCCTTGATACTCCCGGGCACGTGGATTTTTCCGCAGAGACCGAGCGCACTCTTGCGCTCCTCGACTATGCAATACTTGTTATAAGCGCATCGGACGGAGTGCAAAGTCACACCCGTACTCTTTGGCAGCTGCTTGAGCATTACGGCGTACCCACATTTATTTTCGTTAACAAATGCGACGTTTCGATCAAGCTAAAGGAAGACATCGAAAAGGAGCTTTCAAGCATTTTATCTCCGCTATGTGTAGGCTTTATGGAAGCACAAGCGAGAAACGAGCTTGAAGAAAAACTTGCTTTCGTTCACGAGGATTTTATGGAAAGCTTTCTTTCGGGCGAGAGTATTGATGATGAAGACATATCATATCTTATCAGTCATCGCAGGCTCTTCCCTTGCCTTTTCGGATCCGCTTTGCGAATGCAGGGCATAGAATATTTACTTGAGGCATTAGATAAATACACGCTCCCGCCCATCTACGACAAGGAGATTTTCGGCGCAAGGATCTACAAAATATCACGCGCGGGAACGTCGCGTTTGAGCTATATGAAGATAACAAGCGGAACCTTAAGCGCAAGAGATGAGATAAGCTACGTTTCCTCGGATGGCGTTCGCATCACCGAAAAGGTAAGTCAATTAAGGCTTTACTCGGGAGATAAATTTGAGCAGGTGGACACAGCATCCGCAGGCGAGATATGCGCAGTTATCGGACTTTCCGGCACCTACGTCGGACAGGGCTTAGGCCTTGAACAAAACACTCAAAAGCCATTGCTTGAACCCGTGCTATCATACGCTATTGGGCTCCCCGACGGTTGCGATACACGAGTATATTTTCCGAAGCTTAAGGAGCTTGAAGAGGAAGAGCCCTCATTGCACCTTATGTGGAACGAGGAGCTTTCGCAAATAGAGGCTCGACTTATGGGCGAGGTCCAGACCGAGCTTATAAAACGGCTTATCAAAGACCGATTTTCCATTGATTGTACACTTGGCGCAGGTAAAATTTTGTACAAGGAAAAAGCATCGGGAAAAGCCATCGGCGTCGGACATTTTGAACCGCTACGACACTATGCGGAGGTACAACTCCTTATTGAGCCTCAGCCAAAAGGCTCAGGTTTGATATTTGAAACAAATCTTCCAGAAAATACACTTGACCTCAATTGGCAAAGACTGATCCTGACTCATCTTTATGAAAAAGACCACCGCGGCACTCTTACGGGCGCTTTGCTCACCGATACTAAAATCACTCTTGTAGCGGGAAAGGCACACCTCAAGCACACCGAGGGCGGTGATTTCCGCGAGGCGACATACCGCGCGGTAAGACACGGACTTATGAAATCGGGATGTACTCTACTTGAGCCATACTATAAATTCAGGTTCGAAATACCTACGTCTTGCGTGGGTAGAGCTATGTCTGATCTGCAAGCGCGTTTTGCGGATTTTGAGCTTGAATCCTCGGACGCAGTATTCACCGCAATATGCGGAAGAGCACCGGTGTCCACACTTTACGATTATAAAAGGGACGTGATTGCATATACAAGGGGCGAGGGCAAATTAATTTGCACCTCGGACGGATATGAGCCCTGCCACAACCAGGATAACGTTGTCGAAAGCTTGGGCTATGATCCTGAGGGTGATCTTTACAATCCTCCTCACTCTGTATTTTGCGCACACGGAGCAGGCTTTACCGTGCATTGGAGCGAGGTCGATAGCTACAAGCATCTTGAGGTAGATCTTAAGAATGACTCAATAAGCTCGTCGATTATACCGAAGGCATCTACTCTTGCGAGAAAATACAGTATAAGCGACGACGAGCTTGAAGCAATGATGCTCCGTTTGTTCGGTCCTATCAAGCGCAGACGCTACA
Organism: Eubacteriales bacterium; assembly: GCA_045660325.1. Classification (GTDB taxonomy): domain Bacteria; phylum Bacillota; class Clostridia; order Oscillospirales; family CAG-272; genus SVTX01. The sequence continues at coordinate 5,180 of JAZRDO010000025.1, read as the reverse complement.
GCGAACCGAAAATAATTACCGCCGACAAGCAGGAAAAGCCACGCAAATCCAAGACTCTACGCTCACAGCGAAATATGGTGATCATTGACGGATATAATCTTATCCACGCTGACGACAAGCTCAAGAACACCTCCCTTTTCAGTCTTGAAAAAGCGCGCGAGGAGCTAATGGACCTTCTCAGTAATTACGTTTCCTATACAAAGACCGAGCTTGTGCTTGTTTTTGATGCCTATCTCGTTAAAGATGGCGAAGGCTCGGAGTTTGTGCACGACGGATACAAGGTTGTATTTACGCGAGCTGATCAAACCGCCGATGCGTATATTGAAAAGATAATGCACGACTTAGGACCCGATTACAGTATACGAATGGTAACGGACGATAAGCTTTTGCAATTCTCCGCGGTTCATTCAGGCATCTCACGTATGACCTCCAAGGAATTCTTGGACGAGCTTACACACATCGGTAATGAAATTAACGAATTTGTGCGAAAGCTATCGGAAAGCAAGAACTAATTTAATGCAACTTTTTATAAATGCTGTGCCAAAGTTCATTCTCTTGTGGCATTTCCTCCTTGGGGTGGTAGAGGCCGCAAGTTCAAGTCTTGTCACTCAGACCAAAATCGGAGGTTCAATCTAACCTCCGATTTTCTTTTATTTACTCGCAAAATCTCTTGAAATGTCGCGTTTTTGCAACAAATATAATGGGCTTGTCCTTCCCTGCTTCGAGGGTTGAACAAGCCCATTTTTCGCCTTTGACCACATGTTTGACCACTTACGGAGATTTTATTTCAAAATTTCGCATCACAATGTTTTTAACATGTTTTGAATAGTGGTTGCCTTGCTTTTGCATTTTTGATAATCAGCAATGATCTCATTTATCTTTTTTTGAGTATTTAAATTCATGTGCCATCCATCTATGCAAACACCTTCACGATATCCGCCCACACATATTCGCATACCTTCTTCGCCTATTGTTTCATAACTGCCATCTAATGAAAATGTCGATTTTAGTTGAAGGTATTTTTTAAAATTATTTTGCCAAGCCGATATGTATCGATCTATTTTTGTCCCCGGTATGGAAAACCTTGTTCCGTTATATCTCAAATCTGGACCCAAAAAATAATATTCGATTCTCCAATCTTTCTCGGTTACAATAAACTCGCCACCACTGCCTAATTTTTCCGAATATTGTCCCATTAATTCTCACCTCATTTATTTTCTGTTCATCCCAGATCAAAGCCCCATTTTCAATCCGAACAAGACATAAGCACCGTTATCGTCTTGACGAACAACCGCAAAAATATCCTCGCCCGAGTGAATACCGAATCTCTTATCAAATGGTTCATTCAAAAGTGTGGCAATAAACACATCGTTTCCTTTATCTCTGCCAACATACTTCTTTAATCGCGCCCATATCTTTTCTATCTTTTGGATATCGTGGTCGATAAAAGTAACAAGAATGTCATCGGGGAATGCGAAATGTCTGAAATCATCCAACATTTCAAATTTTCGTGTTTTGCCAATTTCGTTTTCTTGCCAAAACGAAGATGAGTCACGGAGTGAGATCATATTTTCAAAACACTTGAACAGCGTTTTATTATCAACGGGAACAATCTCTGCTTTCTCATAGCACTCTCCGCGAACGGTCATACCGATTTCTTTTGGTGTCCAAACGAGCGTATAATCCCCGTCATCATAGTAGGTTAACCCCAATACCATAAATGACATTCCTGCCATGCCGTCGTAATACCCGTAGACAAGAACACTATTGGCTTTTATTCCTTCAGGCATTTCTTTTTTTAAGCACGCAATGGTTATATCATCATTCAGAACAATAGAAAACTTGTTTATTAAGTTTCTGAAATTTGGCTTAGCAACCGATGTGTGCGATTGATTGAGCATAGACAATACAGCAGTCTTTGCTTTCATCTCGCTAATCTTGGCATTTTTATATTTGATTTCATCATTTAAGGCAGTAATTTTCTTGCAATACTCCGTTATTTCCGTATAGCATTGACTTAGTTTTTCGTTTAACTCTCTGTTTTCTCTCAATAATTTGGTTTCATTTTCCAAAGAATTACCAAGGTCATTTAATGCTTTAACATATTTGGGGTTGACTTCACTCCATATTCTCGTACAAGGATTTACAGTGTTTTTTAACCAAGAGGTGTATTGTTGCTGAGAACGAATTTGCTTGTGCTTTAATTCTCTCGTCTTAAAGCCACATGTTTTGCAATAGAAAGGAAAAGATTTATATTTTGTATCACAAATAGGACAAATATTTTCTTTTTCTAACGATTGCTTAAAACATTCAAAGCAATCAAATATTTCGAAAAAAGCCTCATCATTAGAAATTGTATATTTGCTACCACATTTGTTGCAAGAAACAGATACTTGCCCAGAAATACCATCCCACATTTCAACATTGTAATTTTCATTCGAAGCATATACGCATGCTTCGCACTCCCAATTACCTATTTGAAGAATATTTACCGCATTGCATTTGTTGCATTTGAATTCATAAGAACCATTATCATCAAATGTACCATCTAATGAAGAAAACCAATCTTCATAGTTTTGTACAAAATTAAAATTAGAAGCATCGTACTTGTTTTCTTTTATAACGATATTATTAGACTTAAGCCCTTCTGCAAACCAATGATGCTCTAAGGTTAGTACTTCCATCATGCAATCCCAATTCTTGCAGTACATCTCCCACGCTTTATCATCAAGATTGAAGTTATCGTTCAAATAATACTTTGCGCCGCATTTGGTACACTCAATATAAAGCGAGTCCGTATTTTCTTCGGTTTCAAATAGAACCACAACAAGTCCGCGCGCCTTGAGCTCATTTTGTATCTCATCTTTGAAAGCAAGTAACTTGTCCTTTTCGGCCTGTCGGCACACAGTACATTTTTCGGGAATCAAGCCATCTTCAATTTTAGAAAGAGTAGTTTCCATCTTATGCCCGCAAGCATCACGAATTAACGTAATGATACCTTTGGATTTATGTATCGAATAAATCGTATAGTTAAAGTAGTTATTGCTGAACAGACGTCGTTCGACCAAATCCGCAATTTCTTCATCGCTCAAAAGAGTGAATTCCTTTACATACGGCGTATTCTCATCAGAAAGGAATATTATATTTTTCTTATCAACGTCTTTCATAACCACTCCTAAATGTATTGCTTATTAAGTACTTATAATTATATCACAAATTTGTAAACAATTCAACACTCCACCGCGACCTTAATAACTCCGTCGCGTTTATTTTCAAACAACTCATACGCCTCGTCGATCGACGCCAACGGATAGGTATGCGTGAGCAACGGCTCGGTATCGAGCTTGCCCTCGGCAATGAGCCTCAACGTTTCCTCACAATCACAGCCGTCAACGCCGCCGGTCTTAAAGGTCAGATTCTTGCCGTACATATCGGGCAGAGGCAGAGTCTGCGCCTTGTCGTAAAGCGCCACCACCGTGACGATCGCATTCGGGCGAGCGCACTGCCATGCAAGCTCAAAAGTGTTCTCTGCTCCTGCCACCTCAAGCACCACGTCTGCACCGCCGTGATCGCTGTTCTTGCGAACAAAATCAAGGCATTCTTCAGGCGTCACCGTCAGCATGTCAGGATAGTGCTCGTTGACAAACTTGATGCGGTTCTCGTCCGTCTCGCAAACGATAATACGCTTGGGTGCTTTAAGCATCACGCAAAGAAGCGTGCAAATCCCTGTGGGGTCTGCTCCGATAATGAGAACAGTATCGTCCTCGGTGATCTCGGATATCTTCGCCGCCCAATAACCCGTGGCAAGAACATCGCCCACGAGCAGAGCTTGTCTGTCGGTCACAGTATCGGGAATCTTGTTCAGCCCCTGATCCGCGAACGGCACGCGAACGTACTCTGCCTGACCGCCATCAATGCGGCAACCGAGCGCCCAACCGCCATTCTTGTCGGTGCAGTTGTTGACAAAACCCTTCTTGCAGAAGAAGCACTCGCCGCAGAAGGTTTCCACGTTGACCGTGACTCTGTCGCCGGGCTTTACGTGCGTAACCGCTGAGCCGACTTCTTCCACGATGCCAACCATCTCGTGACCGACCGTGATTCCTTCTACCGCTCTCGGCACGCTACCGTGCTTGATATGTAAATCGCTCGAACAGATGCTCGCAAGTGTCACCTTGACAATCGCATCCCTTTCGTGCAGTATTGTAGGCTTCGGTTTCTCAACTAAGCTGAATTTTCCTTTTGATATGTATGTGTAGGTAAGCATAATTACCTCCTGATTTTCGATACCTTATTATACCATAATTTTCGTCCTTTTTCAACCGTAATATATGAACACGGCGACGGATTTCTCCGCCGCCTTATTCTTTGTTTATTGCTCCCCATTTCTTTGGGAGCGAAATTGTGTTTCACAGCCCACTCTATGGGCATAAGGCGGTTTTATCCTTGCCCTGTCTTTAGCGCGTTTATTTGCATTTCAACACGCAACCGGCGTTATAGAGTGGATAATAACAAGACTCATGCACAAGCCTTGATATTATGCTTTGGTTTCATCACCTGTCTTTAGTGGCTCTGCATTGAATACAAACGCTTTGCACTTAAGACACTTATCACAAATCTCAGTCTCAGACTGTTCTTTGTAAATTCCATAGCAGAATACTCTATTATCGTTTGCACCGCACTCGTTTGTTGTGGTGAGCGCCTTAGTGCATTCCGGATCAAGTGGATGCCCTATTAATTTTGATCTAGTAGTCATTTTGGTCTTTCCACCCACACCTGATTATTGCAATGTTTCAAGCATCATTTTAGCTCCGAGCTTGAAAGCGTACACGAAGATTGCCTTTTCCGCAAGGCTCATGTATTCGCTCCAGCAGTCGTGGAACTTCTCGAATGTTTCCTTCTGCTCGTCCGTGAAGCTTTTCTCCAAGTCCTCGTGATGCCTTGCCATGTAGCTGAGCAGTTCCTTCATCTCCGGCGAGTTGGTTCGGCTATCCTCTTGCGGTATGATGTTGCCGTGCCACAGTTCTTCAATCGTTTCCTTCATCGCCCACCTCCGTAATAGCAAAGGACGACTCATCACCGACTTGACTCGGCTTTGAATCGTCCTCTGTATTTATTCGTAATGCTTCTTGAATGGTGTGTGCTGTCACGAGCTTCCCTATCCAATCCGCGAGCTCCTCGGT
>JAZRDO010000024.1:0-36414 GCA_045660325.1 Eubacteriales bacterium | reverse complement strand
TGGGTGCGATCATAACTACGTCGATATCCTTAGCGGGCTGAATGAGGTTAAAGTGAATATTAAAGCCGTGAGCAAAGCAAAGAACGTCGCCTTCCTTCATAAAGGGAGCAACCTGCTTGTTGTAAATATCTGCGCAAAGCTCATCGGGAACGAGCATCATAACTACGTCAGCAGCCTTTGCAGCGTCCTCAACCTCCATAACTCTGAAGTTAGGATGTGTGTCAGCAAATGCCTTTGCCTTAGGATAGTGAGCAGATGTGGATCTAAGACCAACAACTACGTTCACGCCAGATTCTGCAAGGTTTTCGGAATGAGCATGACCCTGAGAGCCAAAGCCGATAACTGCTACTGTCTTACCGTCAAGGATCGAAAGATTACAATCCTTATCATAATACTTCTTAATCATTTTTATGTCCTCCTGACAATGTTTTAAGTTATTTTATTTACGGCATCCGTCGTAATTGATTTAAAATTAAAATTTGTAGTCAACTACTCCCTTTTCAAGAGCAGTTACGCCTGTACGGCACATTTCAACTATCTTAAAGGGCTCAAGGAGCTTGAGCTTGCGGTCGATCTTTTCGGGAGATCCCGTCGTTTCAAGGATCATACAACCGTTATAGGAATCAACGATTCTGAAATGATTATCCGCCGCAGTACGAATCGCGGCATCAAGGTCATCGGAATTCGTCGCGATCTTAACTATGAGAAGCTCGCGGAAAACCGAGCCCTCATTACCAAGAGAGAGTACCTTCTTTACCTCGATAAGCTTTTCTGTCTGGCTAATGAGCTGATTGCAGGTCTTCTCGTCGCCGTAGAAGGAAACTGTAATTCGGGAGATGCCCTCCATATCGGTTGACGAAACCGTAACCGTATCAATATTAAAACCTCTCTGCACAAATAAGGATGTAATTCTCGTAAGTACGCCGACGTTGTTTTCAACGAAAAGCACAAGATATTTCTTTTCCATAAAAATCCTCCTTATCAGTTGAAAATCGTATCGTTTACAGTCTTGCCCGCAGGAATCATAGGAAGAACCTTTTCCTCACGGTCGATTCTGCAATCTATCCACGCCGTCTGTCCCGATGCCTGCGCGTCGCGGAATGCCGCTACGAACTCGTCAAGAGTCTCGCAGATATATCCCTTCGCGCCAAATCCTTCGGCAACGACCTTATAATTTGTCTTTCTCTCGGGCTCACTTGCGGAGAATCTTCTGCCGTAGAACACTCCCTGCCACTGACGAACCATACCGAGAACCTGGTTATTCATAATAACCGAAATAACGGGCAGATCGTAGCTGACTGCTGTGCAAGCCTCGTTCATATTCATGTGGAAGCTTCCGTCACCCGTAAAATGTACGATGGGACGCTTGCACTCGGTCGCAACAGCCGCGCCGATAGCCGCGCCGTAGCCGTAGCCCATAGTACCGAGACCTCCGCTTGTCAAGAAGCTTCCCTTCTTAACGTGAGAAACGTACTGAGCTGCCCACATCTGATGCTGACCTACGTCAGTAATGTAGAGGGCATCCTCGCCCGCAAGCTCACACGCCGCGCGAATAACCTGATGGGGCTTAAGCTCCTTTGAATCTGCAGGAGAATCCACGGGAATATAGTCCATCTTCTTCCACTCGTCAATCTCAGCATGCCAAGCATCTCTTTCCTGCTTGTCCACCAAAGGAAGAAGCTTTGTAACAAAATCATTTATGTCACCGATAACCGACATATCGCAAAGCACGTTCTTGTTGATCTCAGAATTATCGATATCAATGTGAATGATCTTCGCACGTTTACCGAACTCGTTTGTATTAAGCGCAACTCTATCGGAGAATCTTGTACCAAGCGCGATAATGAGATCCGCCTCATCAGCCGCCTTGTTTGCGGAGAACGCGCCGTGCATGCCGAGCATGCCGAGATTATTGCGGTCGCCAAAGCCAAGCACACCCGCCGCCATAAGCGTATAGGACGCGGGCATATCAGCCTTCGTGAGAAGCTCTCTTACGGACTCCTCAGCGCCCGAAAGACGAATACCGCCGCCGCAGTAAACAAAGGGCTTCTTTGCTGAATTGATTTCGTCCGCAACCTCTTTGATATTAGAAAATTCAGCATCGGGCTTTGCGGGCTCGGCCTTTACTCTGGGCTCATATTCGCACATAGCCGCAGTTACGTCCTTTGTGATATCTACCAAAACAGGTCCGAATCTGCCTGTGTGTGCGATCTCAAAGGCACGGCGAAGAGTATCCGCAAGCTGATTTACATCGCGAACAACAAAGTTGTGCTTTGTAATCGGCATCGTAACTCCCGCAATATATACCTCCTGGAAGCTATCCTTACCGATAAGCGTAGTAGGAACGTTACCCGTAATGGCAACCATAGGAACGCTATCCATATACGCGGTAGCGATACCCGTTACAAGGTTTGTCGCACCGGGGCCGCTTGTAGCGATACAAACACCCGTCTTGCCCGTAGCTCTCGCATAGCCGTCAGCCGCGTGAGCAGCACCCTGCTCGTGAGCAGTAATATAATGATTAATTCTGTCGCTGTATTTATAAAGCGCGTCGTAAATGTTTAAAACACCGCCGCCCGGATAACCGAACACCGTGTCAACGCCCTCTTCAAGCAATACGTTTGCAACAATTTCAGAACCGTTGATATACATAATATACCTCCTAAATGAACCTTCGAGCGACCGCCAAGACAAAAAAAGCGCACTCGTCTCTGCAAAAAAGAGACAAATGCGAAATGCGTCTGCGGTACCACTCTTATTGCCTCCAAGAAAGGAAGCCACTCAATCCCCGACCGCGATCGAGGCTACCCTGTAACGTGGGCAAACGTCAATGCTTACACAACGAAAGGCCTTCAGCATTGCTGCTCCGGGACTACATTCAAAAAATAACCGCCGACGCTCTCACCAAAACGCGCCTCTCTGTAGGGCCGATCAAATCTCTACTCTTCCCATCATGGCATTTAAAATATACGACTATTATAGCAAACATTTTTATATGTGTCAATAGTTTATCATAAATTTCTGCATATAATTAATGAAAAGTATTTAAAGATCAAGGCTTATGTTGAAGTAGCGCAACAAACAAAATGAACGGAGAATGCTCCCCGTTCATTTTATTATTTAAAATATCTTTATTACCGCAAATCCGTATGCGCTCATACTAAGGAGCAATCTCTTTTTAAGTCCCGTCAGCGCCACACTATCGCAAAATTCAAGGTCCTTGACTCCGTCGCTCATATAGATCTCCGCATTGTATACGTTATCAGGGATCATATCAAGTCTGAGGTCGACCATTTGCACTCCGTCAAAGCTTGAGATCATAACCATTCCGCCCTTGTCGGATATAGCTGCCGCGGCGAAAACACCGCTCTTTTGCATATCGGGAGCTTCTATCACGTGACAAGCCACGCCCTCTCCGAATGCCTGTATCTCGGAGTATGCGGAGAACGCGTAATAAGGCTTTTCAATATTGCCATATCTGTCACAAATTCCGCAGTACTTTGATATCGCGGGCTGAGCGTCGTAATACGTCGCATATTCAAGCGCGGGATACTGATTGAGTCCGAGCAGAGTCGACGCGCAAAATGCCGCGCCAACAACGGATCGTTGCGCCTCAAATATCTCGCGACATTCCTTGGAGTACGCCCCGCCAATATTCTCAATATAAAGCGAAGAGTCCGCAAAATCCGAAAGCTTCTTTACGTAATTCCACTCGGAAAGCATAATTTTGGTGTCCGCAAATCCGAGATTTACAAGAAGCTCGGTATATTTTTCAACCGCCAAGAAAATATTCTCGGGAGTATGTGTAAGGCAGGTAAAGGAAATAAAATCAAGAGGCAAGCGGTTTGCCGCGCAATACTTTACAAACTCGCGAGCCGCAGGAGAATACGAGGAAAAGCTCATACCACCCACACGGTAGCTCTCGTCAAAAAGCTTCAACGATTTGGCAAGACTTCCGTACGCCTCAAAGACAGCCGCGTCCTTTTTGTCATCCGCAAAATTTCCGCAGGGGCAAATCTCAAATTCATTTATTCCGTAAGCAAATCCACAAGCCCAATAGTCATTGTAGTGCTTCAATATATGAAGGCATACCGACACCCATTTCTGCGGGTTTTCCGTAGCCCAGCTGCAGCCTTTATCACTCTCGCCGAAGCGATAGATGACTCTTGCGCCACAGTTGTACGCCGCCATAATATATCTGTCGGTCGTATCAAATTTATAGCTTTCAGGATCATTTTCGTCGGCATTTTTGTCAGGGAATACACGCGAAATGTCAAACGCGTATCTCGATACTGCCGTATCGGTATTGTTGTACCGCACGTACGGCACGCGCATATTTTTAAAGAGCGGAGAAATATCGGAGTCAAATGAAACGGGACCGTTGCACATACCCGAAAGCGCCTTTATTTTGCCCGCAGGAATTGAAAAATCCACGTTTATTACCGCATGCTGAGGCTTCGGTAAAGTCTTTTTTGTCACAGGCTTTACTGTTTTCTCAACGATTTCCGCCTTTGATTCCTCAGGCGTAACGGCAATGCCCTCGCCCGACATAGCGCGTCTGCGATTTTCCTGCTCCTCGGCATAAAGTGCCGCGCGCTGTCCCGCGGAAAGCTCGTTTTTCGGCTTCGGCTTTCTTGACATAATATTTCCCTCCCTTCTTAAAATTCAAATAAATACAGATCAGAACGCCCAGTTTCCGTCACGGAAGATTTCAAACTCACTTCCGTCCTCGCAGATACCTACTACCTTGAGGTCATCCGAGCCGATCATAAAGTCAACGTGAATGTTGGAGTCGTTTACGCCCATTTCACGAAGCTCCTCAGCGGTGTACTTGTCGTAGTCAAGAACACAGTTGGAGTAGCCGCGGCCGAGCGCCAAATGGCAGGACGCGTTCTCGTCAAAGAGTGTGTTATAGAACATAATACCGCTCTGGCGGATAGGTGACGTGAAAGGCACGAGCGCACACTCGCCAAGTCTTGCAGCACCCTCATCCATAGATACCATCTGACGGAGAAGCTCCTCATTCTGCTCCGCGTGAACCTCAACGACTCTGCCGCCCTCAAATCTTACGCTGAAATTGTCAATGATCTGACCTCTCCAGGAAAGCGGCATAGCGGAATAAACGATACCCTCGGCATCACCTGCGCGGGGAGTTGTGAAAAGCTCCTCAGTAGGAATGTTAGGATTAAAATATTCGCCGCCGAGAGTGTGCTCGCCACCGCCAACGAACTGGCTTCCGTCCATAAGACCAACCATGAGATTTGTGCCGTTTGCGGATGTATATTTAAGCTTTCTTATCTTCTTTTCGTTAAGAGTTCTTCCCTTTTCAAGGAAGCTGTTGTTGTGCTTATCCCACTCTGCAATAGGATCGAGCGCGTTGCCGTCCTTGTCAATTACGCGAGACGTGTAAAGGATCGCCTCCCAAAGCTTTTCAACCGCTACCGACGTGCGAAGTCCGGGGAAAACCTTTCTTGCCCACGCTTCACCGGGAACAGCTGCGATGCTCCACTTGTTCTTATTTTCCATAGCGTCGCGGTAAGGCTTTATAACCTTCATTTTTTCCGCCATAGCCGCGCCGTATTTTTTCATATTTACACCCTTGAGTCCATCGGGATCGTCGGAAATAATGTGGATCATTGCGGGATTCTTCTCAAGACGGTACTTGAGCTTCGCTTCTTCGAACTCCTCAACCGTTCCGAGTCTCTTCTGACTCATATGACGGATATCAAGCTTGCTTTTAGGCATATAGCTCCACTCAACCATAACTCTTGCCGCACCTGCGCGATAGCACTCCTCTACAACCATGCAAATGAACTCAGGCTGATCGAGAGCCGCATTGATAACTACGTCCTCGCCCTTCTTTATATTGCCGCCACGTCTTGCAATAAGCTTTGCGTAGCTACGTAAAATCGTCTTTTTCATTTTTGAATTCCTCCAAAATTAACTATTTATATTATTATAACATTATTTTCTGAAGATTTCAACATTTTTATGATAAAAATATCCCGAAATAAAATATGCACCCAAATTTCTTTGAGTGCATATTATTTATAAGATTTTTTATCCTAAACAGTGACCGCAGGCTTTATAGCCCGAAGTGCTTGTAATCGTCTCACGCTTGGACGACGCGGGAAGATAACTGCACGTTGACAGGTGGTATACTCCGGTTTCCTTATTAAGAATATAAGTCTTGGTGCTCGAGCTACCAATACAACGTGAACAAGGTGTGTATCCCGAGGTACTTGTAATAGTAATCTTGTTCGTTGTAGGCACATAGCTGCACGTCGGCAAATGATATACCTTTGTAGAACTGTTAGCTATATACGTAGTACCACCACCGCTGCTGCCTATACAACGCGAACACGGTGTATATCCCGAGGTGCTTGTAATAGTAATCTTGTTCGTTGTAGGCGCATAGCTGCATGTCGGCAAATGATATACCTTGGTAGAGCTATTAGCTATATAGGTAGTACCGCTGCTGCTTCCTACACAATAAGAGCAAGGCGTATATCCTGTGGTATCGTCAATGTAGATTTTATTTGTCGTCGGAGCGTGACCGCACGAAGGCAAGTGATATACCTTTGTAGAGGAATTTGCAATATACGCTCCCGTAGTGCTGCCCGACGAGGATCCGCCGGATGTCGATCCGCCGGGAGCAACTCCCGAGCCTGAGCCCGTCTCTCCTCCTACAACACCGCTCGGAGTAGTCATCGACGCGCCGTCGGTATGGAATACTATATGACCCTTGAGATCCGTACGGTATACTGCAATTCCCGCGGAGGAAAGTCTATCCAACGCCGCGTCCTTAGGATGTCCGTAGGAGTTGCCCGCGCCTACGCAAATAACACCGTAATCAGCACCCGTAGCATTCAAGAACGAGGACGAGCTTGAGCCCGCGCTGCCGTGATGAGGAACCTTCAATACGTCACAGCTGAGATCCTTACCTCCGCTTACGAGCTTACTCTCAACGCTTGAACTGATGTCACCCGTAAAGAGGAATCTGAAGCTGCCGTATTCAAGCATAATAACAAGGGAGGAATCGTTCGAATTTGACGCGCCCGAGCCGTTGTAAATAACCGTGAGCGTCAAATATTCATAAGTATATACCGTGCCTACCGAGGGGGTGCTTACGGGACAGCCCTCGGAATTCACCTTGGACTTAAAGCTCGTAAACGTTGATCCCGTCTTGGCATACGATGACATCCATATTTCCTCAACCGTGTAAGCGCTAAGAACCGCAGGCAATCCGCCGTAATGGTCGCTATCGGGATGAGAATTGATCATAAGCTCGATATCATCAACGCCCTGACTCTTCAAATAAGAGGTAACGGTTGAACCGTAGCTTGACGTACCCGCATCAATAAGAATGTCGCAATCGCCAACCTTAATAAAGATACTGTCGCCCTGCCCTACGTCAATGTAGCTTACGTAAAGTGTTTCGCTGTAACCTGTTGATGTGGATCCACCTGAAGAAGAGCCGGAGCTTGGAAGCTTGTCGCCTTCAGTTGCACCACACGAGGTACAGGTCTTGGGAGCCTCGGTTGTTGCTGCAGTCCAGCTGTGTCCTGTGGCTGCAATAACAGTCTGTTCAACGATTATTGTGTAACAAACCGAACACTTTGTTCCGTTTGTAAGACCGGATTCCGTACAAGTTGCAGCCTTGCCCTGAACAGTAACGTTCTTGTGTCCTGTAGCAGCAACTGTGTTAGATACGTAGCTATCGCCACAACCAGCACAAACGTAAGTAGTATAACCGTCCTTTGTACAGGTAGGGGCAGTTACGGTTGCCTTGTGACTGTGAGTATGTGTGGGTTGGTTATTTTCGGGCTGATTGTTCTCAGGCTGGTTATTTTCAGGCTGATTGCTTTCATGCTGATTGTTCTCAGGCTGATTGTTTTCAGGCTGATTATTTTCAGGCTGATTGTTTTCAGGCTGATTGCTTTCAGGCTGATTGTTCTCAGGCTGATTGTTCTCAGGCTGATTGTTTTCAGGCTGATTGTTCTCAGGCTGATTGTTTTCAGGCTGATTGTTCTCAGGCTGATTGTTCTCAGGCCGATTGTTCTCAGGCCGATTGTTCTCAGGCTGATTGTTCTCAGGCTGATTGTTCTCAGGCTGGTTGTTCTCAGGCTGGTTGTTTTCAGGCTGGTTGTTTTCAGGCTGATTGTTCTCAGGCTGATTGTTCTCAGGCTGATTGTTTTCGGGCTGATTGTTCTCAAGCTGGTTGTTGCCGTTATCTGTAGTCGTTACCTCTTCGATGGGGGTGCCGTCTGCAACTTGATCGACAACAGTATTACATCCCGTAAGGCTCAACATTAATGCCAATATTAATGCCAAAACCAATGCAACAATTCTTTTCATTTTATCATCTCCATGGGTTTAGTTGGGTATAAAATCTTACCACATATCATTATATCATTATTTTCCCAAAACTTCAAGCGAAAATGGAAAAACAAAAACAAATATTACAAAATATTACAAAAAGATCCCCACCGAAAAATCGGTGGGGATTATCCTCAAGGTGTAGACCGAAAAATTGATTTTTTAAATCAATCTTACTTTGTCATACCGCCCTGTAAGTTGTTTTCGTAGGATTCGATCATCTTCTTAACCATCTGACCGCCGATGGAACCAGCCTGTCTGGATGTGAGGTCACCGTTGTAACCGCCGTTGTTGAGGTTAACGCCTACTTCGCTTGCTGCCTGCATCTTGAACTGTTCAAGTGCCTTCTTAGCTGACTTGTTTGCCATAATATTAATTCTCCTTTTAAACCCAATGGGTATTTTACGTTTCAATCTATAATAAATCGAGTCTGCACCGCGACCGAAATTCGCGATACGACTCGAAAATTCCGATTCACTTTGCATCTCTGATATTATTTTGCTCGATTGAAATTTTTATATGTATGGCAAAAAATGACTTTTTAAAACAAACAAATCAACCCTTCAAGCCTATCCAAGCATCAAGCACACTGTCGTACATTTTTTCGATATATTCATAATCATGAAATTAATAAAATATAAAGAAATCATCAAAAAGCATAGCCGCGATTTCGGTGGATCGCTCGAAGGCCCTGATGTAATGAAACTCTGCGGTTGCTCAAGGAATAGTTATTATAAGTATAAGCGTGAGGCAAAAAAATCATCTCCTGTGACCAAATCAAATCACAGGAGATGATCGTTATATTTAGCTTGTTTCTTTTTGTTCTCGTCGCTTCAAAGCTGACGTTTCACGCCGCAGCGTTGGCATTTATCTGATCAATGATTCTTTTGATGCCCATCCAGACCGTAATATCGGTAAACACCTCAACAATGCTTCCGTTATCGGTAAAAGGAGCCTCCTGAAGCACCGAGAGATCCTTCAGCACACCGTTATGGACAATATACTCAATAATTTGATTAACGAAATAGATCTGGTCTGCATCAAGATTAACGTCATTCAGATAATCCGCAAATGCCGCCTTAGCCGCCGCCATATCAAGCCCCACGATCTCACGCACGAATTCACCAAGGGGCTTTTCGCCATATTCCGCTTCGTAGTCCTTTTTACTACCAACCTCACTCCACAGAATACGCTCAAGCGCCTTAACATCATCTGTGCTCAAAGGGACATTGCTCTTTAGCTTGGCAATAGCCGTTTCATCCTGATGCTGACGAATATAGAATTCTGCCTTTGCTTTATAGTTCTTAAGATCGTCGCTTTCAAGATAAGATTCATTCCACTCTACAGAAAGAATTTCATCATCAAAATTGGTGATATATTTTATCCCTGTTCTTGGGATATACTTCATCAAATCACGAAGATTTTCGCGGATATGCTCGAATTCGTTAATTCCGGCGTTCTCCAAATAATCCGTGTGCAAAATCTTGTTGATAAGCTCGTACTGAACCATAATCTCGGGAATATTGGCTACACTTGCAATACCGCTGACCTTTTTGTAAAGATCGGTACGTGCGCGAGAATACTTCTTGCCGGCAAGATATGCAAGCTCAATGCCATACACCAAGGCATCAAAACGAACTGCCGACGCCTCGTCCTCGTCAGGTGTTATCAACGGCGCGAGTTCTTCCGCCATCAATAAAGTATCTTCGTAGGTGAGTGAATTATAGTTGTCGGGATTTGCATACTGCTCCACATAGCGCAAATGCTGACGAACAGCAAAATTTTCTTTGTTGAGTTCACGCACCTTACGCACCATATCGTCAACTACCGATTTTCGGAAGGCAATCAGCTCGGTTGTCTGATAGGCAAGTTCCTGCATCTTAAAAGCAATCTGTGCCTTGAGCTTAAAGATCGCTCCCTGCAAGGCAATCTGATTTGCAGTAGGTCTTCCATTATTCATGCGGAAGAACTCAAAGTTTCCGCAGAAATCAAAGATGTAGAACTTGTCCTTGTCCTTGCCATCCATTAGCCCGTCGCATCGACGAGTGCCACGGCCAATCATCTGCCAGAACTTCGCCTTGCTCATCACTTTTTTAAAGAAAACAAGGTTAAGCACCTCAGGCACGTCAATACCCGTGTCGAGCATATCGACGGAGATTGCGATTTGAGGCAATTTCTTGGGATCAGAGAATTCATCAATCGCGCTCTGCGCATAAGTCATATAGTTATCAATGACCTTGGTGTATCCGGGAAGATTGGGATATTCTTTGCCGAATATCTCGTGAATCTTTCCGGCGTGCTCGTGGTTCTTGGCAAAAATTATTGTCTTTCCTAGCTTTTCACCGTAATCAATGCGCAGACCGTCCTGCATCAAGATATGGAGCACCTGACGAATGGTATCCTCGTTAAATACCCACTCGTTGATAGCAGAGGAGGCGATGCTTTCGGGAAGCTCGCCGTTTTCATCCTCAAAGGTGTCCTCATAAGCTTGTCTATCTTCTTCGGAAAGATCATCGTATACGATACCTTGCTCGATGAATTTCAGCTTGCTCTCGACAGACATAAAATCAACGAGGAATCCGTCGGTAACTGCTTGTCCAAGCTCATAGCCATAGGTAGGGACACCGTTTTCAAGCTCAAAGATCTCATAAGTGTTCTTGTCGATCTCGTCCTTCGGTGTGGCGGTAAGACCCACCAGCGGCGCGTCGAAATAATTGAAGATATCCTTGTACTTGTTATAGATAGAGCGGTGTGCCTCGTCAACAATCACGAGGTCAAAATGTCCGACGGTAAAGAGCTTCTTCTCGTTCTCGTCCTTAATGGTATCAATGCAGTTCATCATCGTTTGATAGGTCGAGAATACACAACGAGCGTCAAAATTCTCCTTGTCCTCACAGAGATTGGTTACAGAGAGGTCAGAAAGCATATTCACAAAGGCACGCTTCGCCTGTGTAACAAGCGAATTACGGTCAGCAAGGAATAGAATATTTTTTACCCAGCCGTGATCAAGCAACACCTTACAAAGAGCAATGACGGTTCTCGTCTTGCCCGAACCTGTTGCCATAACAAGAAGTGCCTTGCGACGATTCTTCTTATCAAAGGATTCGCAAACAGCCTTAATTGCACCCTCTTGATAGTAACGTCCGGCAATCGCTTTGTCGACCATCACGTTTTTAAGGCTTGTCCGCATCAAATGCAAATTGAACAGCTTTTCAAGATCGCGCTTTGAGTATACGGACGCCACGCGGCGCTCGGGATAATATTTATCGTTCCAAATACGCGTGTCAAAGCCGTTGGAGAGGAAAATGATCGGTCTCCGGCCGTATTTCTTCTCCAAAAGGTCAGCATAGAGCTTTGCCTGCTGTCTGCCCTTGGCAACGTCCACGCAGGTGCGCTTGGCTTCAAGAACCGCGAGAGGTTTTCCGTCATCGCCAAAGAGAACGTAATCGGCATAACCCACCTCGCTCTTGTTAGGCATACCGTAAAGCTCCACCTCATTGATCCAATCCTTGCCCTCTACCCAGCCTGCATCCTGAAGCATAAAATCAATATATATTTTTCTCGTTTTATACTCGGAAAGGTCAAGAGGCTTTGGCACGTAGGTCTGCTGTTGCTCGGCGCGGCGAACGGTAAGCTCGTCCTTAAGCGCCTTGTTTTCTTCAATCAGCTTGGCAATATCAATCTCGTTTTCGGGAACGAAGGAAAGAGCTTCGTCCACAGTGAGCTCAAGCAAAGATTTATCAAACCGCGGCTCGTTGTATTCGGGAGCGTAGAAATATGCAATACAATCAAGAAAAACAAAGAGGTTTTCAAGGCAAAGTTCCGCCTGCTCCTTGGTGACCTTTTTGCCACCGTGTGCCGCATTGTTGCCAAGCTTACGAATGAATTCCATACGACGCCAGATATCGTCACCGATAATATCGCGGAATTTCTCGTCGTTCATAAGACTGACGAGATTATCCTGATAAGGCATGACGAGATCGCGATCAACAGAATACATCCACTTGACCGCAAACTCCATCGCCCTGCGGCAATTCAGCACGCAGGCGTCCACGTCTATATGTAATATTTTCTCCGCCGATATCGCTACGTCACTAAACGTATCAAAATCGGGGGTATCTTTTAGGAAATCAAAGTTGGTCATATTAGCTACCACTTTCTTGTGCTTTTATTATAACTACTTTTTGCGCTTCAAGGCAAATAGAGCAAAAGCTCTTGCCAAAAGATGTTAATTCGCAATATGATTTTATGTAATCTACTTTTTTGAAATCAGCAATTTGCTCGGATTGTTTTTCAAGTGATTCATATCTCGATTTAATATACGGGTGGTTTTTTAGCGACTCATATACACTTTCATTTGATATATATAATCCGTTTTGTGATCGTTCAATCAATCCCAATCGAACTAAATTGTCAAAGTACTTTTCACCGGCGGTTGTGTTTTCGCACATCGATAATTCTGGAACATTGGAAAACTCTTTGACATATATCACATGAGCGCCGTTGTCTTTATCTATTTTCAGCCCAATGGTAGGAACTCGTTTTTGAATACTAAAGTGGCGCAGTATTTTAGCTTCATCAGGTGAAAGTTGTTTGATTATTTCAACAAATCCAGGATGCACTCCGTTCTTTACAACTTTATTCATCGAGTTAGCAAGAAGATTGGCATACATATCCCTTAATTCGTCACTATCAAAACAATATGCAATCTGTTGCAATGCAGGAACTGCTACATAGTTTTCGGGCGTAACAATTAGTTCTTCGGGAGTATATTGTAATTTCTCAGCTAATAATTGACGAGTTCGTTCGTAATTATATTGTTTTTCTGCAACCCATAATTTGGGTTTTGATAATGCTGCATCAATTGCTCGAAATGGCAACGCAACTATACCACCTATTGCTTTAAAAGATGGTTGCAAAGCATCCTTATAACCTTCAACCGTAACGGCTTTTGCCGCTTCAATCGCAATCTCTTTTCCTAAATCTTCGGTCATATTTCTTTCTCCTTCACCCAAAATATTATTGTTATACTTTTATTTATTGTACATAAACATTGCAACGGTTATTTCTTCCTTGATCGTGTATTTGCGACCGTAATTATCATATAACATTATTTTCACTCGGTCTATTTCTTCATTTTCACAAAGAATGTTCATGGGAAGTTGACAGTAGGAATTAAGCAACTCCCCTTTATCTATTAGTATTTCTTGCATAGTAGCAGGCAGTAAACATATAGTGTTTAGCCCATCAAAATAATTAACATAAAATATATGATCATTTACCAAGCATGCCATTTTTGTTATAGAAACCGCCCTTAGGGAAGTATTGCTCAAGTATATTTTAAAAGTTGGTATAGTCCGAAAATCAACAATTAACCTCTTGCTTTTCTCCCACAAATTTATCCAAACACCTACTACACCAATTATCGCGGCAAGTATAGTTCCAATTGCAGAAAGAATATCCCAATCCATATACTCACCTCACCCAAAATATTTTTGCATCAATGCTTTTTTTAGTGTTTCGAGCTTTTCAAGGCTCTTTTGAATTTCAAATTTCGATTTGTCGACTTGTTCGACAAAGAATGCAAATTGCTCTTGCAATTCTATCGGCGGCACAAGACAAGGGTAAGCATTTAATTTATCAATTTGAATGCCGTCCTGTCCTGCAGTTCTCTGTGAAAAACTTTCAAGGTAATGGAGCAATTTTTCGCTTTTTAAGAAATATCTAAAATACTCCGTGTTAAATTCAACTGTTGGTACTGCCTTCATCAAGGCAACATTATATGCACCTTCAATCCCGCCCAATATCTGAAAAATTGGGGGACCATAACGACCAATCATTATATCCGATGCAGCACAAGTTTTTCTTGCCAACGATTTAGGAATATAAGTGATGAATCTATCCGATTTGTAATCTCTTATCTGTATTAGACGGATATTGTCATCAGTCTTTTCATATTCGAAATGACTTTTATCCGGTTGAGCACCACCAATAAACTTGCAGCACTCGTCCATTCGTTTCATTGCAAAGCCTTTGACATTAGTTTCAACTTCTCCAAACATCTCGACAAATCGAGATTTTACAACCTCGTCCAATTTTAAAAGTTGCTGTTTGCGCAAGCAAATTGTTCTTTCCAACTTATCCAATTGATTGACTACACGCTCTTGATTATTTATATCCAGATCGCACTCGAATTCAAATTCACCCAAATCACTTTTTTTAATGTTGGGCATACATGCACCAGAGCGAAGTCTCATAATATCATCTTGATGGGCTTTTAATGCATAATAAAGATATTTAGTATTGGGAATTTTTATATTGTAAAAATAATAGCAATGTGCACCGCACCAAAAAGGCTCACACATATAATTCACATATCCGCAAGAGTTACCTCCTTCGCTAATTGCTATACTGTTTGCAGGAACATTGTATTCATTCCAATAACCCGAGGGCAGAATCCCTCCATTAAGATATGAGTAGTTACCAAGGGGCAACAAGTTATCGCCGTTAATTTGTTGACCTTTTGAAAAACTTGCAATATCTTTTAATTTTATTTTCATCATCCCACCCCCTTAAAAAGTGCTATCAATGCAACAATCAAAGCCGCAAAACTTACTATTCCTGAAAATGCAGCAATTATGTAATTCTTATCTTTTTCTCGTCCAATCTCGTTAGCAACCCCTCGTGTAATTAATGCTATTAGAGGTAATAATATCGTACCCATTATGTAATAATATATAAATTGCCATTCTTGGTTTTCAAATATCACTATAAAAATATCTGCAAAGCACAATATACCCAAGCTCAACAAGATAACTGACAAAATGTTGAATAAAAGCTGCATAACCCCCGCTAGTAAATCCGTAAAGGATACTGTACCATTAGGTGTTTTATTGGCAAGAATATACCCCACTTTTCTAAAAAAAAGTATTCTTTTCTTATCGTCGTCACTATTGTTTAAATTGCTTTTTTCCTGCGCTTTCACTATCGCTTCCGCAAGCTTATCATAATCAATTTCAAGATTCAGCTCCTGAATATTATTGATAACCTGCGATTTATCTTTTTTCTTTGCCATTTATATCCTGCTCTTTCATTTTTATAAATTCGTTTATCGTCATACGATATTCTTTGGTGTTTTCTTTATACATAGGAAATATTATTTCACACTCTTTTTCAGTAAAAGGGTTTTCGCAATTATATGTCTTACGAAACTTGTTAACATCGAAAGCAAGATGGCCTTTGGTATCAGTCTCTAAAATTATATACTCACAATCAGGTGGCAGCTTGTACTTTAACCCACTGAACATATAATCATCCGTCCAGTGTGAAATCATACCATGATAATCAACCTCGGGCATTATGTATTTTTCTTCATCATTTTCATCAAGCATACAGAATCCGTGAATAACACGATATAGCTTTCCTTGATATTTCCATGATTCTACAAAATCTTTGTTTACATAAGAAGGTGCATTATTGATTAAAAACTCCGTATCCTTCAATAACGTTCCAAGCAAGCCATCATAAAACTTGAGTTCATCGATATCATACCCACTTGATGTAGACAACGGGATTTCCGTCCACCCATTTAGGTATTCTTTTATAATCTCAATCCGCTCATTGTCAAAAAAATTAACGTTAGGCTTGTTAAAAATCACTTCAGCATCTCCTTGAGTTCTTCGAGTCCTTTGGCAATCTCTGCCTCAAGCTCCTCGATCTCTGCCAAAATCTGCGCAGCAGGCGCATACTCCACGGGCTTATATTCGGTCTTTTTGTACTTATTGATTGAGAGATCGTAGTCGTTCTGCACGATCTCGTCCTTAGGTACAAAGAAGAACTTTTCGGTACGCGCGCGATCGGTTTCACCGTCAAGCTTGTGGAAACGTGCAATGATATCGGGAATATCATTTTCCTTGACCTCGGTGCGCTTATCGTCAAGACTGAATCCGTCGTGTTTCATATCGTAGAACCAAACCTTATCTGTGCCACCGTGTCCCGTCTTGGTGAAGATCAGAATTCCCGTGGAAACACCTGCGTATGGCTTGAACACGCCTGAGGGCATAGAAATCACAGCTTCAAGGCGGTTATCATCAACGATTGCCTTGCGGATTGCCTTGTGCGCCGTAGAGGAGCCAAACAGTACGCCATCGGGAACAATCACCGCGCATCTACCTCCAACTCGGAGCATACGAAGCATCAACGCGAGAAATAGCAGCTCAGTTTTCTTTGTCTTGCAAACCTTAAGAAGATCCGCGGAAACGGTATCATAGTCAAGGCTTCCCTTAAAGGGAGGATTGGCAAGAATAAGCGAATATTTATCCTTATCCGCGTTCTGATCGGACAAGCTATCACGGTATTCGATATAGGGGTTGTCCACGCCATGAGTCATCATATTCATAGCGCCGATGCGGAGCATAGTTCTGTCCATATCGTAGCCGTGGAACATTTCGTTCATATAGTGTGCCTTCTTCTGTCTGTTGAAGAAGATCTCTTCCTTGCGCTTTTCCTTGAGGTAATCTCCTGCGGCAACAAGGAATCCCGACGTACCGCAAGCGGGGTCGCAGATAATCTCGTCAGCCTTGGGATCCATCAGCTCCACCATCATACGGATAATATGACGGGGAGTACGGAACTGACCGTTAAGACCCGACTGCGCAATCTTTGAAAGCAAATATTCGTATACGTCACCGCGAATGTCGCTATCCTTGATCTGCGCCATCTGGGCATAGATATCGTCGATAATAGTCACGACCTTGTCAAGCAGTAGCGGCGTAGGGATCTTGAATATCGCGTCGTCCATATATTTGGAATACGCACCGTTTTTGTTGTCGTGCAGGTTCTTGATGAACGGGAACACCCATTCCTGAACAGTCGAGTACATCTTGCCAGCCGGGAAATCGTGGAACACAGACCACTTAAGCTGATTTCCGTCAATCTCGCGGTCGCCGACCTTTACCTTATCGGCAAAAATGCTCTTGTGAGGAAGCCCCAGCATGACCGCCTCCTTGGCGCGCATATTGTCAGTATCGTCAAGGTCGCGGATAAACATCAGATAAGTGACCTGCTCAATTACGTCAAGGGGATTCACAAGTCCGCCTGCCGCAAATACGTCCCAAAGTCCGTCAATTCTATTTTTAAGTTCGCCTGTAATCATTTTTAATTCTCCTTATTATGATTCCACATATACGCGGTGTATCTTCCGCCGCCTATTTTCAATATTTCTCCACTTATCACCAACTCGTTCAGTGCTCTCTGCACCGTAACTTGGCTGATATCAGGGCATTTCTCCATAATTTCGGTTTTTGTAATCTTGCCAAGAGTATCCTTGATCAGCTCTCTGATTCGCTCGGGCTTTGACATATTGCTTGTGGCAAGAGACTTTACTCTCGTCGAAAATTCTCTGTATGCGGCTACGATCACTCCGAGGGTGTACTGAACAAATGGGATATAATCGTTTTCGCCCTCGTGCCAATAAGCAGAACTGTTTTGTAGCGCCTCGTAGTAGGTTTCTTTTGTCTGCTCAATCAGCTTTTCAATACTGATATATTTTCCGACAATATATCCTGCACGATATAAGAGGAGCAATGTGAGCAATCGGCTCATTCTGCCGTTGCCGTCGTTAAAGGGGTGAATGCAAAGAAAGTCCAATATAAACATTGGGATGATCAGAAGGGGATCGGCATCGCTCCCGGATATTATTTCATCAAAGGCTTGGCAGATTTCATCAATTGCCGCAGGTGTTTCCCACGCAGTAACGGGCTGGAAACGAACAAACTGATTTCCTTCGCTATCTTCCTCGGCAATTACATTATCCGAACCCTTATAAGATCCGCCGATTGATTTGCCGCTGAATTTATAAAGATCGCGGTGAAGCTGCAGAATGATCGAGGGCTTGACCGGGATAAAATCATGGCTTTCATATATGGTAGAAAGCACGTCACGGTAGCCTGCAATCTCCTGCTCATTTCTCGTTCTCGGTGTCGTTTTGTTGGCTACAAGACTTTTAAGTCGATCGTCGGATGTGTAAATCCCTTCAATCCTATTGGAAGCCTCGGTGCTCTGTATTTTTGCAATCTCAACAAATTGAGTCAGCGTATCGGCTTTCGCTTCTATAAATAAGGTCTGTCCGCCCTTGTATTCGTGAATTTGCGTCAATAACAACACGATCTCGGGTGTCAGCAGTTTTTGCCATTTATTTTGGTAATTGTAATTACGCATATATACCTCGCATTACATAATTTTTATCTATAATATAGTATATCATCAATTTCGTCTTTTGTCAACATCAATTTGATCATTTTTATGGCAATGATCAAATTGAAGCGTTGGAATGGCATAATATCACAAATCCCAAAAACATCTAACAATGCAACCTTTCCGCAAACAATTCCCTTTCTGTATTTGCAAATGCAACATTCACGCTATAATGTGTCCGGTGGATGGTGCGCATAGCGTTCGCATCGCCATTGATGTGTTTTGTGACGAAGAAAAAATAAAAAAGCATTGAGTTTTTGATTCTCAATGCTTTTCTTATATTCAAACTTCTAAAAATTCACAGCATTTTCCACTTCACACGGGGCACCGCAACCCTCCATATCTCCGCTAAAGATTGACGATATAGATTTACACGACAAACGCGTCAAATTGCGACACGGATGGAATATGGAGCCCGTGGCAAGCCATTATCAGCTGGTGAAACGTTCGAATTATGTAATATGGAAATTTCCTTATGCCACAAGAGAAAACGTATATTTTACATCGATTTCGTATCCCTTTTTTATACGGCTTGAACGCTTGAAAATTAGGAGTCGTGTGGGAGTCATCTTCTTAACCATCTGACCGCCGATGGAGCCTGCCTGACGAGATGTGAGGTCACCGTTGTAACCGCCGTTGTTGAGGTTAACACCTACTTCGCTTGCTGCCTGCATCTTGAACTGTTCAAGTGCCTTCTTAGCTGACTTGTTTGCCATAATATTAATTCTCCTTTTAAACCCAATGGGTATTTTACGTTTCAATCTATAATAAATCGAGTCTGCACCGCAACCGAAATTCGCGATACGACTCGAAAATTCCGATTCACTTTGCATCTCTGATATTATTTTGCTCGATTGAAATTTTTATATATATGGCAAAAAATGACTTTTTTATGCAAAACCCCGACGGTTGCCCGTCGGGGTTGTAATTATCACATAAAATCAGGAGATGTTTCTACTTTTTCATTAGGAAGAACTTCCTCTTCGGCAGATCCTGCACCAAACATGATCTCGTTCTCGATAGCGTAATCCTTTGCATCGATTACAGCATCGGGAATCTCGGGGAAATTCGTAGCGCTCTCGTTATATTCAAGCGTGCCGGATGCGCTTACGTTGTTTTCCGCATCCTTCTTATCCGCAAAGGAGAAATTAAATGCATATTCACCGTCGCCACGAGAGGAAACGCCCGCATCAATGGAGATCTGAACGTCGGGAACGTCGTTATCAGTAACTGTAACGTCGATATCCGTCTTAAATACGTCCGCGCCAAAGGTATTGTACTTTGTAAGATCAAGAACCACCTCGGCGTCAACCTTAGTCTTCTGTACGTGTTCCTTTTCGCCCTGATAGTTGGGATCGCCGATAACGTAGGAGGAGGACACCTCAACCTTTTCAGTCATCTTGAAGCCTGCCATCTTGCCCTCGGAATCAATAATAGAATCAAGACGAACGTCAACGTATACGTTTTCTTCACCGGACTTAACGTCAAGGTTGAAATCAACGTATTCAATATTGTCGCCACGTCCCTTAATTTCAAAGCCGAAGGAAATCTCTCCGAAATCATCATCGATCTCTTCGCCTACGATCTCGCCGATCTTTGCAAAGGTCTCAGCATTAGCCGTCGCATTCACGCCAATGCCTGTGATCTCCGCACCGTCAGCTCTGAAGAACATTTCAAAGGATACAGCGTCAATAATACCGCCGATCATCGTCTTATATTCATCAGCCTCAGCCTGCATATCGTTCTTTTGATCTGCGGGTGCGCCATCCATCATAGCGTCAATGTAAGTATCAATAGTATAATTTACAACGCTCTTCCAATATGCCTTCGCAATAACGTACTTGCCGTCCTTGAATTCAATATCGGAATCCTTCATTTCGGGAAGCTTGAATTTGGATACTACGTCAACGGGAGAATTTTCGGAAGCAGCACCTATGTTTGCAAGCGCATCCTCAACTTCCTCGAGAGCGTCTTCTATGTCAAGCATCTGTCCGCTATATTCACCGTTAGCACCCGTAACGAGAACGAAGCTGCCGTCCTCGGTCAAGAACGCGTATACGTCACCGATATTGGCTGTGTCACCATTGGGAGCTACTGCCTCAAGCTTAGCAACGGCATTGCCGTCCTTTAAGCCAAGATAACCGTTTATATTACCCGTTTCGCCCTCAACTGTCAAGGATGTATTGAGCTTAGCCTCAAGACTCTGCTTGCAGATCTCGGCATAAAGCTCCTCATAATCCTTAATTTCAGTTTCAATGCCCTCAAAAAGATCGCCAACCGTTTCGTTTCCTGCGAACATGTCCTTGATCGCCTGCATGGATTCAGGATTTGCCTGTGCGGGTGGATCGCCCGGCTCATCTCCGCCGCCTACGTTATTACAAGCAGTAAAGCAGAGGCAAAGAGCCAAAATGGCCGCAAAAATTGCTAAAAGCTTTTTCATAAAAAATACCGCCTTTCAAATATTTTAAGAGTTCTTGCTATAATTTGATTATACACTACATATATTACTAAAATCAAGTTAAATTGTTAACAATTTAAGACCAAACGAGCACCCACTTACTATTTTATGCAAAATTTTCACTGTTGACAAAAAAGGAGACGGCAAATGCCGTCTCCTCTATGTGAGTAATATGTATAAATTACTTAGAAAGTGCCTCGTCGATAGCCTTTGCAGCTGTCTTACCTGCACCCATCGCGGAAATAACCGTAGCCGCACCTGTTACAACGTCGCCACCAGCGTAAACGTTTTCTCTGGATGTAAGACCATCCTCGTTTACGATGATACCGCCGTGACGGTTAACCTCAAGACCTGCTGTTGTGGACTTGATAAGGGGGTTGGGAGAAGTACCGATGGACATAATTACTGTGTCAACGGGAAGCTCGAATTCGCTGCCGGGAATTGTAACGGGACGTCTTCTGCCGTTAGCATCGGGCTCGCCAAGTTCCATTCTTACGCAAGTCATACCCTTAACGAAGCCGTTCTTGGGGTCTCTGGGATTTTCGGGGTTCTGGTAACCGAGAATTTCCACAGGGTTGCAAAGGAGGCAGAATTCGATTCCCTCTTCCTCAGCATGCTCAACCTCTTCTTTTCTTGCGGGAAGCTCATCCATAGAACGACGGTATACGATGTATACGTGCTCTGCGCCGAGACGGAGAGCTGTTCTTGCAGCGTCCATAGCAACGTTACCGCCACCAACAACCGCTACGTTACCACCCTTCATGATAGGTGTTTCGGGATTGTCGAGGTAGGACTTCATAAGATTGCTTCTTGTGAGGAACTCGTTTGCGGAGTAAACGCCGTTGAGCGCCTCGCCGGGGATACCCATGAAGTTAGGAAGACCTGCGCCGGAGCCTACGAATACAGCCTCAAAGCCCTGCTCGAGAAGCTCATCGATAGTGAGCGTCTTACCGATAACTACGTTTGTTTCCACCTTAACGCCAAGCTGCTTGAGTGTTTCAACTTCCTTAGCAACGATCTTCTTGGGAAGACGGAACTCGGGAATACCATATACAAGAACGCCGCCTGCTGTGTGGAGCGCTTCGAATACTGTTACCTCATAGCCCTTCTTTGCAAGGTCGCCCGCGCATGTAAGACCGGAAGGACCGGAGCCTACAACTGCAACCTTGTGACCGTTGGACTCGGGACGCTCAGCGGGAGCTGTAGCGAATGTATTGTGCCAGTCAGCAACGAATCTTTCAAGTCTACCGATACCTACGGGCTGACCCTTGATACCGCGAACACACTTGGATTCGCACTGAACCTCCTGAGGACATACTCTACCGCAAACTGCAGGGAGAGAGGAGGACTTGGAAATGATCTGATATGCACCCTCGAAGTCGCCTTCCTTGATCTTGGAAATGAATTCGGGAATGTGAATTTTAACAGGACAACCCTGTACGCAGGGCATTGTCTTACAATTGAGACAACGGTTAGCCTCATCAATTGCAGTTTCCTCAGAGTAACCGAGAGCAACCTCATCGAAGTTTCTGCCTCTTACCTTAGGATCCTGTGTGGGCATTTCGTTCTTAACAAGACTCATATTGGGCTTTGCCATTTTACTTTACCTCCTTAGCGAAGAGATTACAGGTTTCTTCATGCTTGTGGCGTTCAAATGCGCCGTACATTCTGCCGCGCGCCATAGCCTCGTCGAAGTCAACCTCATAACCGTTGAAGTCAGGACCGTCAACGCAAGCAAACTTTGTTACCTTCTTACCGTCAACGTTGAGAGTAAGCCTGCAACCGCCGCACATGCCTGTACCGTCGATCATAATGGGGTTCATGGAAACAGTTACGCGTGTGCCGAAGGGCTTAGCCGTAAGAATTTCGAACTTGAACATGATAAGAGGACCGATTGTAATGATCATATCGAACTTTTCGCCACACTCAAGCATAGCCTTCAAGGGGAGTGTTACGTTGCCGTGCTCACCGTAGGAGCCGTCGTCAGTCATAACGCGAAGTGTGTTGGAGCAAGCCTTGAATTCATCCTCAAGGATAAGAAGATCCTTGTTTCTGAAGCCGATGATGCTTGTTACGTCAGCGCCCATCTCGTGAAGAGCCTCAGCGATAGGAAGTGCGATCGCACAACCAACGCCACCGCCAACGATACAAACCTTCTTAAGACCGTCGAGGTGAGTTGCAACGCCGAGAGGACCTACGAAGTCCTGAATGTAGTCGCCCTCTTCCTTGTGAGCGAGCTTTTCTGTTGTAGAGCCAACGATCTGGTAAATGATCTTAACTGTGCCCTTTTCCTTGTTTACACCTGCAACAGTCAAAGGAATTCTTTCGCCATTTTCGTCAACGCGAAGAATGATGAACTGTCCGGGACGAGCTTTGTTAGCCACGAGGGGAGCTTCGATCTGAAGCTGTACTACTGTGGGGTTCAAAACCTTCTTTTCAGCAATTCTGTACATTGTTTGCCTCCATAGTTTTATTTTTATTTTTAAATTTTCTTTTTTATTTAAGCTTCCACCTTTCGGATCTCTTTACGATCCATCCCGCTATCAAGCCGATAACCGCACCCGAGATGATTCCCGAGATAAGCAGTATGGGAAGAATTAGGATATATTTTTCGGTTGAGAGCATAAAGCACGCGACCACTGTCTGTCCGACGTTGTGGAGAATACCGCCCGCAATGCTCACTACGATGGGGGAAAGCTTCAATACGTTTTTGAGTAAGATCATACCCGCCATACTCAATACCGCGCCAACGATACTGAACATGAACACCTGAAATCCGTTACCGAAGAGGAAGGACATAAGCAAAACGCGGATTGCGCTCACAACGATAGCCTCCCACCAGCCAAGTCTATAAAGTATAAATACTATTGCGAGATTGGCAAGTCCGATCTTGACACCGGGCACGATCGCGGGGACCTGACTTTCAAGATAGGAAAGGATCATCGCAAGAGCAATAGATATACCCAAAAGGGCAACTTTTTTTGTCTTCATACAATCCTTTCCTTTCATTTGATTTAGACAATAAGCTCGGGGGCGTCGTCATCAGCGCCGTGAACTGTTACCTCGAGCATGTTTGGGAGACAGGTTATCGTCTCGCCGCTCTGATCTATTTTTCGCCAAAACGCGCAGCACGTTTTGTCAGGGCAATTAGCGTCGATCATATACGCCACACCGTTCTTGATACGAAGGCGATTAGTTCCGCCGTTAAGCTCGTATTCCCCGTCCGTCTCAAGACTGTATCTTGCCACCTCTACACCATTCACCTCAACCGTGACGTACGCGCCGTCCTCCTTGCCGAGCTGAATGATAATCGCCGCAACCACCGATGCTATAAGGATAACACCGATAATTGCCAATGCGATAATATTTTTCTTGTTCTTCATCAGAAATTGAACTTGAGCGCGGAGAGAGCCAACGCGATCATACCTGCAGTAAGAAGCGCGATGGGAAGACCGCGGAAGGATGCGGGAATTGCATCCTCGTCAACCTCCATATCCTTGAGCTTAGCAAAGATAGTCATTGTGAGCATAAAGCCGATACCTACAG
Source organism: Eubacteriales bacterium (assembly GCA_045660325.1). Classification (GTDB taxonomy): domain Bacteria; phylum Bacillota; class Clostridia; order Oscillospirales; family CAG-272; genus SVTX01. The sequence continues at coordinate 11,777 of JAZRDO010000024.1, read as the reverse complement.
CCGCTGCTACAACGAGAGCCTCAACGTAGGGGAGATTTGTAACGAATGCGGAGCCGTGAGTGAAGTAAACACCCTCGGAGCTTTCAATACAAAGACCGAGAACCGCGCCGTTGATAGCGAACTTAACGAAATCCGCTCTGCAGTAGTTGTCAAGAATCTTCTTGCCGATGAGGTGGAAGATCTCAACCACACCGAGAACTACGAGCACGAATACCATAGGACGCATATAAGTTACGTTCAATTCATGGAGAACGTACTTGTTAAGAGGCCACGTAATAGCTGTCGTAACGATCATTACGAGAGTTGTGCCGAGACCGAGCAAAAGAGACTTTCTGGAGGAGCGCTCGTTTTCAAGAACTGCGCCTGTTCCGAGGAAGTGGAGAAGAGCTACGTTGTTGGAAAGGAATCCTGCAAGAAGGATACCGAGAATTATCTTAAATGTCATTTGCACTCATCCTCCTTGTTTTCATTTTCATCAAGATGGTGATGAAGACCTGTGATCTTATTGATTACTGCCATAACGATAGCGAGAACGATATAACCGCCAACCGCGCCTACGAGAGCGGAGATCTTGTAGGGCTCAAGGAAAGCGATGGGCTTGCCCCAGAATGTAGCGTTACCGAGAATTTCACGGATAACTGCACAAACTGCCATAATAACTGTGAGGAACACGCCTGTTACGAGAGCTGTCTTTGCACAGTATCTCTTGCCGAAGTGATCTGCAACCTCTTCTGCATCGCGGAAGATAACTGCGGAAACCGAAAGAGTTGCCAAATGTACACCGAGCATATCAACTACTGTGTGGAAATGTGCCTGCATAAACATGGAAATGAGGGAAACAAAGCCTGTGATGATCAAAAGATATGCGGGAAGCTTTGCATATGCGGGCATCTTCTTATGGATCAAGGAAATAACGAAAGAGGAAAGAAGCATGGATACGAGCACTGCAGCGCCCATGCCGAGAGCCGCGCGGATATCCGCGGAGGACGCCATTACGAATCCTGCGCCGAGCACAAGAAGAATGGAGGGAGTGCCCTTGAGGAGGTATGATGTTTTAGTCTTTTTCATTAGTTGTTACCTCCCTTGATAGAATTAAACACTGTGAATGCATCCTTAGTCGCAGTCTTAACAGCGCTTGTGGAAACTGTCGCGCCAGTAACAAGAACGTCGTCGGAGAGTGTTCCCTCTGTCAAGCCTGTGAACTTATCGAGATAAGCGCCGAACGCGGGAGCGGAGGGATCGATGAAGTCCTTAATACCGGGCATATATTCTACACCGTGACCGAATGCCATCTGCTTGATGATCTGCTTTACGATCGCGCCGTTCTCGTCAATAACGGTTACGATATCCATAGCGGAATCCTCGTAAGACAAGGGACGGGAGTAGATCGCGTAATATGTGTTCTCGCCGCTCTTAAAGGAAGCTGCGTAAAGAGCACTGCTTGTAATATCAATTTCAATCGCTGTGATTTCTGTCGCATCAGCAAACTTAGCAACGAGCATTGCGGCAACTGTCTCGGAGAAATCAACTGTTTCGTTAGCTGCGAGAGCTTCATCGGCAACAGCTGCATTTGCCTCTGTTACGTCGTTACCCTCTACGTCGTATACCTTGCATACGCCTGTAGCGTAAACAACTGCGAGGTAGCTGGATTCACCTGCGGAAATAATGTAAGCATAGCCTGCGCCGTTTGCAGCCTTGAATGCCTTTGTGATATTGCCTGTAACGTTTTCAAGAGCTACGGGCTTAACGATTGCGGGAGCAACTGTGGGAAGCAAGCCCTCGAGAACTACGTCGTCGCTAAGCTCACCGCCCGAAACAAGCACGAATGCCTGAAGGGCAAAATTGATAGCGTCACCGTAACCGTTACTTGTCATTGTTGCGCCACCGATAAGAACGGGAGCGAATGTTTCAAGAGTCTGACCGTTGTACTTGTTGTCAAGCTCAGGCTCCTTCTTAAACGTGTCGTTTGTCTGGATGCACTTGGAACCTGCGATCTTACCTTCAGCGTCAACGCCTACTCTTACGATCATATCAGGTCCGTAACCTGCGGACTTAACCTCGAATACGAAGCCCTTGCCCGCTGTTTCCTTGTGAGCCTTGAGGATTGCCTCAGGGAGACCGAGCTCTGCAATATTCAACTCCTCAAACGCACCGCCCTCGGGAAGAACCTCGAGAAGCTCGCCTGCTGCTGCACCTGCGTTGTTCTTTTCAATAATGGGACCTGTGTAGAGGTTAAGCGCGTACATTGCCGCACCGAAGAAAAGAACGATAGCGAGGAGGATTGCTGTTGTAACAAGAATCTTTTTCATTACTTAACACCTCCCAATGTCTTTTTCTTTGTCCAATCGGAGAGGAAGGGTGTGAGAAGGTTCATTGTGAGAATCGCAATGGAAACACCTTCGGGATATGCGCCCCACTGTCTGATAGCGAAGGTAAGAAGACCTGCGCCAACGCAGAAGAGTACTCTTCCCCACTTTGTGATGGGAGTAGTTACGTAGTCAGTCGCCATAAAGATCGCACCGAGGAGAAGACCGCCTGCGAGAACGTGCTGAAGAGCGAACGTAACGTTGAAGCCACCGGAAATGAGGTAGCATACGAACACTGTAGCTATGTAAGACATAGGAACGTACCACTTAATAACCTTGCGAGCTACAAGGTAGATAAAGCCGATGATAAGCGCGATACCGCATGTCTCACCGATCGTACCGCCGTGAACACCGATAAGGAGCTGGAGCACGTTGGGTGCGCCTGCTGCCGCTTCAACACCACCGTTGAGAGCTGCAAGAGGTGTTGCGCCCGCAATGATCTCGGGAGCGGCAACAGCGTTGCCCATAAAGCCGAGATTGAAAAGAGGAGCTATTGCAACGGGTGTTGCAACTGTTGCGAACGTAAGAAGCATAAACACACGAGCCGCGATAGCGGGGTTTACGATATTCTTACCGATACCACCGAAGAAGCACTTAACTACTACGATAGCAAATACTGTACCTACTACGCACTGCCAGATCTCAACGTTAATGCTGAGGTTGAGCGCGAGGAGAAGACCTGTTACGATTGCGGAGCAGTCGCCAACTGTCTGCTTTCTGCGAGCGCAGAGGTTGAAGAGGAACTCGGAAAGAACTGCGGTTGCAACGCAAGCGAGAACGATCCAGAGCGCCTTGAGACCGAAAATTATGATACCTGCAATTGTTGCAGGGAGAAGAGCGATAGCCACGTCGAGCATAATGTTTCTTGTGGATGCACCCTTCTGATGAATATGAGGTGTTGAGGAAATGTGGAGCTTAGCCATTATTTGTTACCTCCTTCTTTTTCCTTCTGTGCTGCGGCGTACTTCTTGAGGAACGCCTTTGCATCCCAGTTTATCTGGAGAAGAGGACGGTTTGCGGGGCAAACGTAAGAGCAGCAAGCGCAGTCAACACACTGACGAACGCCTGTGTCGATAAGAAGCTTTGCGCGTCTGTCCTCGTTCTTTACGTTCATTGCGCGGTCAACCTTTGCAACGCTGATGCCAACGGGGCACTTTTCCATACAACGACCGCAGTTGATACAAGCGGAAGCTTCGGGAAGAACTGCGCTCTTCTCGTCAAATACGAGAACTGCATTGGAAACCTTAACGATAGGATCGTCAACAGAGCAGATTGCAGTACCATTCATAGGACCGCCAACTACTACCTTGCCGGGCTCAGCCTTAAGACCTGTAACCTTCAAAAGCTCGCTGATGCGTGTACCGATAGGAGCGATAAGGTTCATAGGCTTGTCAACTGCAGGACCGTCAACCGTTACGATTCTCTCAACGAGAGGCATACCTGTATTGAGGTATTCAGCCATCTTTGCGATGGAGGAAACGTTGATAATAAGTGCGCCAAAGGAGGGGAATCTTCTGCCTGCAACAGCAACTCTGCCTGTTGCATTGTAAAGCATTACCTGCTTAGCACCCTGAGGATAAATTGTCTTAAGCTCGTGAATTACCACGTAAGGCTTGTCCTTGAATGTTTCCTTCAATACCGCAATAGCATCTGCCTTGTTCTTTTCGATGCAGATCTTGTATGTTGCATCGCCAAGATACTCGTTCATATACTTGCGGAGATATTCAATACCGTCAGCGATAAGCTCGGGGTGAGCGAGCATCATTCTGTGGTCACTTGTGATATAAGGCTCGCACTCTGCCGCATTAATAAGCACTGTGTCAACCTTATAATCAGGGTTCTTTGCTTCGTTGAACTTTGCCCATGTGGGGAAAGCAGCGCCGCCAAGACCAACGATACCACCTTCTCTTACAGCCTGAAGGAAGCTGTCACAGTCTGTGATCTCGGGAGCCTTAACATCTTCGGAAATTTCCATTTTTCCGTCGCTTTCAATACGGATAGCGAGTGTGTCCCTGCCCTTGGACGTAGGCATAGGAGCAATCTCAACAACCGTACCGGAAATTGTTGCGTGTACGGGGGAGGAAAATCTTCCCTCTTCCCTTGCGATGAGCTGACCGACCTTTACGTGGTCGCCAACAGATACGATAGGTTCGGCATCGTGTCCCGAATGCATATTCATAGGCAAAATTACTTCTGTGGGCAATTCGATTGCAACAGGAGTGCATGCCGCAGTATTTTTATTGTGGGGCACGTGCAAAGATGAAATATCTTTTTTCAAAACCGTTTCTCCTTCCGTTTTTATAATTATTTTTTATAATCAATTAAAATTGCTTTCAAATTTATTTCTTGCCGTATTCGGTATTTTCAATCTTGGAAATACCGTCAGTCTTGTAGATCTCGCCGTCATTTGTAATCCAGATTACCTCAACGCCGCCGATTTTATTTACAAGAGCAAGACCGTCCTCGTAGCTCATGGAAAACAGAGCCGTTGAGAGCGCGTCGGCAAGTCCGCTATCAGCAGTTAAGATGCAAACGGAACCGAAATACGACGCGGGCATCAGGGTGTCCTTATCGATAATGTGGTGATAGCGTTCTCCGTTCACAACGTAGTATCTTTCATAATTTCCGCTGGTTACGCAGGAAATGTCAGAGATCGTAAGATACATAGCGTAGGTTGAGGGATTCGCGGGATTTTTAATTCCCGTATCCCAGCCCGATCCATCGGGCTTAGTTCCGATAATGCGGATGTTTCCGCCAATGTTAAGCACGTAGGACTCGGCTCCCTGCTCCTCAAGTACCTTCGCTGCCTTCTCGGTAGCGTAGCCCTTTCCAAGCGCGCCTACGTCAAGCGACGCCTCGGGGTCGGAAATGCGAACCGTCTTATTCTCCTTGTCTATTTCAAGAAGAGAAATATCCGTGTGCTTATTAGCCTCGGCAAGCTCCTCATCAGTGGGTATACGGTTTCCTGCCTCTCTGCAATCGTGCCAGATGCGAAGCACCGCTCCCATCATGATATTCATCTCGCCGCCCGTAACCTCATAAAGCTCCTTGGCATAGAGCAAAAAGTCGATGAGCTTCTCATCAACCACCATTGCCTCACCACCGGCGTTATCGTTAAGAGTTTTCAGGTTAGTTACACCCGAATGCTCGTAATAAATGTCGAAGAGCTTATGATACTCTCCAAGTGTCTCCCAAACCGTCTTGCATCTCGCGTCAAAGGTCTCCTGGGAGTCGTCAGCATAGCAATAAACGTACGAGACTGTGTCAAAAAATGCGAAATTTACCTGTCCCTTGGGCTCAATTTTATCTCCCATATTCGCAGTTTCAGGGCAGCCCGTAAAAAATACGAGCAGCCCCAAAACAACGGACAGGCAGATGAGGGATTTGAATACTTTCAAAATTCCTTCTCCTGTTTTTATTCAAAAATTATCTAGCGTTTGTTACAGCCTCAGCTACAACTGCCTTGATAGCTGTGATCTGGATTGTGCAGCCAGCCTCGAGGAGTGCAGTGTCAGTTGTCATCTGGTAACCGATCATGTTAGCAGCTGTTTCCATGTTAGCAACCTGCTCACCTGTCATACCAACAACGTGCTTAGAGAAAGCTTCGGACTGAACGTACCATTCAAGCTTAACGCCGTCGCCGTTACCGTCTACCTTACCAGCCATACCGTAATCTTCCTTGAGGTTACGCTTTGTAGCTGTGAAAGACTTTTCAACGATAGCACCGTCAGCAGCAACTGTGATGTTGGGCTGAATAGCGTCGTTAAGAGCAGCGATGATCTTACCGTCAGCAACAACTGCTGCGCCGAAGTCTGTGTACATCTTAACTGTGCCGTTAGCCTCAGCTGTGGGAGCTACGGACTCGTTAGCAACTGTATCAGCGGAAACGCCGAGTGTGAATGTAGAAGCTGTCTTGAAGCTCATACCCTGCTCGTCCTTGCAAGCAGCAGCAACAGCAGCGATGAAGTCTGTGATCTGCATGGAGCAGCCAGCATCGAGAAGAGCCTGGTCAACAGCGATCTGGTGGCCGTTTGCTTCCTGAAGCTCGATAGCTTCAACCTGAGCAGCTGTCATACCAACAACGTATGCTTCAAATGCCTTTGTCTGCTCGTACCACTCGAGCTTAACGCCGTTACCGTCGTTATCAACCTTACCAGCCATGCCGTAACGGTCGCCGAGTTCCATCTTTGTTTCGAATGTCTTTGTAGCTTCTGTAGCGAAGTTAGCAACAGCGAACTTGTTCTGAGCTACGTCGATACGGCAAGCAACAATCTTACCTTCAGCGTCGAGAACAACTGCAGCAACAGTTGCGTCAACCTGAGCGTTACCTGCAGCGGAGCTGTCCATGTTAACAACTACGCCCATACCGAGCTTGTACTCTGCTTCAGTAGCGGGTGTGGGATCGGGTGTTTCTGTGCCACCGTTATTGTTACAAGCTACTACAGCGAGAACCATTACAGCGCACAAAAGAATTGCAAGAAACTTTTTCATTTTTCTTTACCTTCCTTGTTATATAAAATTTTTTTAATTATAATTCGCCTCATACAGTTAATCTGCGGCTTAAATATCAGAATCGCTCTTATATAATAAGATGAATAAAATTCATAATTTTAAGCTTCAGATTAACCATATGAGTTAAATCATACTCAAAGACAATTATACCACAATGATTAATTTTTGTCAATAGCTTTTGTTGTTTTTCCGTTTTATTAAAATGTTCAAATTACACGGAAAATATACCCAATTTATCATCATTTTCAACAAAAAATATATACTGAAACAACAAAATCCCACAAAAACCACGCTTTGATCCAAATCATATCGCCCCCCAAGGAGCATATCCAAGCGCCCGACATAAGAAAAAAAACAGGCGGACACGTTTCCGTGTCCCCCTATTTTATTGAATACAAAATTACTTGTACTTTCTCTTGCGTGCAGCTTCAGACTTCTTCTTACGCTTTACGCTGGGCTTTTCGTAGTGCTCTCTCTTGCGAAGTTCTGTGAGAATTCCGGAGCGAGCGCACTGACGCTTAAAGCGACGAAGAGCGCTATCAAGAGATTCGCCTTCTTTTACTTTAACTTCTGCCATGTCTTTTTCCCTCCCCTCACTGATACGAAAAGTTATTTTGTGCCATAATTACACAACACTCAATCATTATACACCATAAAAAACCATTTGTCAAGAGAATTTTTTCAAATTATTTTACAACGACATTGATAATCTTGTTAGGAATAAGAATTTCCTTAACAATAGTCTTGCCTTCAATTGCAGACATAACCTTAGGATCAGCCTTTGCGGTCGCAAGAGCCATATCCTTCTCGGCATTGAGAGGAAGTGTAACGGTTGTCTTGAGCTTGCCGTTTACCTGAACCGCAATCTCAACCGTGGAGTCAACCGTCTTAGCCTCGTCGTGTACGGGCCACTCTGCGAGCGAGCAGAAGCCGCTCTCGCCAATCTCCTCCCAGAGCTCTTCACAAATATGAGGAGCGATAGGACAAAGCAAGCGGATAAATACCTTATATTCGTCAACAGTAAGCGTGCCCGCGTCGCAAATTTCATTAAGAAGTCCCATCATAGCGGCAATCGCTGTATTGAACTTCATTTCCTCGATATCCGCGCTTACCTTCTTGATAGTCTTATGGAAGGAGGAGGAAAGCTTGCTCTCGCCCTCGCCGTTTACCATAGTCTTAAGATCGCACACTCTCTCGATAAATCTCTTACAGCCCTTAACAGAGTTGTCAGACCAGGGAGTTGCCGCGCCGTAATCGCCCATAAAGAGAATATACGTACGGAGAACGTCCGCGCCGAAGCTGTCAATTACCTCGTTAGGATCAACCGTATTTCCGCGGGACTTGGACATCTTCTCGCCATCAGGACCAAGGATAAGTCCCTGCGCAGTTCTCTTCGCGTAAGGCTCTTCCGTATTAACCTCGCCTGTGTCGTAAAGGAACTTGTGCCAGAAGCGGGAGTAGATCATGTGTCTTGTTACGTGCTCCATGCCTCCATTATACCAGTCAACGGGCATCCAATACTTAAGCTTTTCGGGGTCTGCAACGGCTTTGTCGTTGTGGGGACCAATGTAACGGAGGAAGTACCAGGACGAGCCTGCCCACTGGGGCATTGTGTCGGTTTCTCTCTTTGCGTCGCCACCGCACTTGGGACACTTGCAATTTACAAACTCCTCGATCTTTGCCAAGGGGGATTCACCGCCCTCGCCGGGCTCAAAATTCTTTACCTCGGGCAAGCGGAGAGGAAGCTGATCCTCGGGAAGCGCAACCATGCCGCACGCGGGACAGTGAACGATCGGAATAGGCTCGCCCCAATATCTCTGACGGTTGAACGCCCAGTCCTTCATCTTGTACTGAACGCCCTCCTCGCCAATGCCTCTTGCCTCGAGGACTTCGATCATCTTCTTGATAGAATCCTTCTTGTTGTCAAGGCCGTTGAGGAATTCGGAGTTAACCATTTCTCCGTCGCCTGCGTATGCGCCCTCATTAATGTCGCCACCCTTGATAACTTCAATTATATCAATGCCGAACTTCTTTGCAAAGTCGTAGTCGCGCTCATCGTGTGCGGGAACTGCCATAATAGCGCCCGTGCCGTAGCCCATCATTACGTAATCGGCCGTATAGATCGGAATCTTCTTTCCATTTACGGGGTTGATACCGCAGATACCGTCGATCTTAACGCCGGTCTTTTCCTTTACGAGCTGTGTTCTCTGGAACTCGGTCTTCTTTGCGCATTCCTCACGGTACGCGTCAAGCTCTGCAATATTCCTGATTGTATCTCTATACTTCTGGATAATAGGATGCTCGGGAGCGATAACCATAAACGTTACGCCGAAGAGCGTATCGGGACGTGTTGTATAAATACGGAGTGTTTCATTCTCCTCGCCGCCGTCAATTGCAAAATTAACGAACGCGCCCGTAGACTTGCCGATCCAGTTCACCTGCTGCTGCTTTACCTGAGGGAGATAGTCAACGCCTTCAAGGCCTGTGAGAAGTCTGTCGGCATACTTTGTAATACGGAGATACCAAACGTCCTTGGACTTCTGGATAATGTCGCTGTGGCAAATATCGCACTTTCCGCCCTGGGAGTCCTCGTTGGACAATACTACCTTACAGTGAGGGCAGTAGTTTACAAGAGCAGTATCTCTGAATGCAAGTCCACGATTGAACATTTCAATAAAGATATGCTGAGTCCATCTGTAATAATCCTCCTCGGTCGTGTCAACGGTTCTTGTCCAGTCGAACGAGAAGCCAACACGCTTAAGCTGAGAGGAGAACTTCTCAATATTTCTGTCTGTAAGTATTCTAGGATGTGTGTTGAACTTGATAGCAGAGTTTTCTGTAGGAAGACCGAACGCGTCAAAGCCTATGGGGAAAAGCACGTTATAGCCCTGCATTCTTCTCTTTCTTGAAACTACCTCAAGACCGGAATACGCCTTGATATGTCCTACGTGCATTCCCGCACCCGAGGGATAGGGGAATTCAACAAGTCCGTAGAACTTCGGCTTATCCGAAAAATCCTGCGCCTCAAAAATGTGGGCGGCATCCCACTTATCCTGCCATTTTTTCTCAACGGAAAGATAATCGTATTTCATCATTTTTCTCCTTTTATATATCTGTTTGTATTTTTAAAAAATAAAAAAGCCCCGTCTCTCAAAAGAACGTCTCGTTCTTCGGGAGACGAAAGCTAAGCTTCCGCGGTACCACTCCGATTAGGGCATACGCCCTCTCTCAATTACCGATAACGGTGGCAGCCGTCCGAACTGCTTTTTGAAATTTCGCCCGAATGCTCAAAAGTGAGTAAGATAAATTCCGTTTGCCGATTCCCACCGTCACGGCTCTCTGTAAAACGCACCTTTATCTCTATCTTTATCACAGCAATTTTGATTTATTTATCAATACATCATTTATTATAATACACGCTCACACCTTTGTCAAGTCAATTTTTTTGCATTTTACAAAATAAAATTACAAATTTTCCGCCTAAATCCACACAAATTTTGCCATACTAAAATAGAAAATAAAAATAAGAGAGGAACAATATGAAAAGAAACGTAAAGATCCCCTTTCGCCAGAGCTCACTCAACACAACAAAAAGTATTACCTCCGAGCTTTTTTCCACGTTTTCAACCCCCGACGACGCGCTTGCAAATCTTATAAGCTTCATACTCAAAAAAGGGCCTTCCCTATCCTATCTTGAATACGACGAGGTGGCAGAAAATATATGGATACACAAATCCGCCACCCTCTCCTCAAGCGTTAAGATCGACGCTCCCGCGATAATATGCCGAGGCGCAAGCATAGGTCATTGTGCGCATATAAAATCCTCTGTTATCGGGAGCTTCGCAAGTATCGGCGACAACTCGCAGATCATGGGAAGCATCATACTTGACAAGGCGCGACTCAACTACTCGAATATCGTTTGCGGCTCGATTATCGGCAACGGCGCACAGTTATCCTCGGGAGTGTCAGTATGTGAGGAAAAGCAGGCTCTTACGTGCGGCAATCAAAAAAGAGGCGCAATTATATGCGATTTTGCAAAAATAGGCACTAACAGCGTTATCGGCGCGGGAATCCTTATTGACGAATATTCCACCGTGCCGCCACTATCCACCGTGTCGCGCGACGTGAAGGCGTTTTCGGTTTTCAAGGGAAAATAAAATTCAGTATTGAATTTTTTGTCAAATACTGTTATAATGTATGAGTATTAAAAAATTTTTCAAGGAAAATAAAAATGTTTTACGTTATTACAGTTTTGATATGCGGTATGGTCCTTATTGCCGCGAATATGCTCCGTATTCCCTTCTCGTGGGGAGAGCTTTTACGGATATCCCTATCCGTCGCGCTTGGTATCGTGTCAATATTCGCGCTCGACGGAATATTTGCATTTATTATCCGCAGGCTTACTCCCGCATCGTGGTATATGCCCCGCCACAAAATATACGAGGTGTCAAAAAAGGAATATAAATTCTATCAAAAATTCGGCGCAAAGGGACTTGTAAAAATAGTTCCCGAGCTTGGCGGATTTACGAATTTCCACAAGGACAGCGTGGGAAACATAAGCGACTCGAAGCGCCTTGAACGCTTTCTCTTTGAAGCAAACTGCGGCGTTATCATTCATCTTGAAAACGCGCTCTTCGGCTTCCTTATTATGTTTATTCCGGGTGTGAGCACTCTCTCAATCTGGCTCCCCATCTATCTTGTAAATTTCGTTCTCAGTATTCTCCCTGTGTTTGTTTTAAGATTCAATAACTATACTTTGTTTAAGCTTTATAAGCGAAGCTTAAGTAAAAAATAAAAAAAGAAGGGCGACCGCCCTTCTTTTTTGTTCTGCGCTGAAGTAATCAGTCCACCTCAACAAGGACTGAATTAATTCAGATGCAGAAGTCGTGATCGGGCAAT